>NZ_PEJT01000002.1:0-472937 GCF_002750935.1 Stenotrophomonas sp. LMG 10879 | reverse complement strand
CCCACTGCGCCGGCATCGCCAATCTGAAAGTAGGTGGTGGCCTCACGCCCGGACATGCCGTCCCGGCTCATCTTCTCCAGAACAGCCAGCTTGAACGCGAGGTCATAGGACCGGGTCTGGCGGTGAAGCCCGCGCCAACCGTGCAGCCGATACGTAGCCACCCAGCGTCTGACCGTGGAGAACTCCAAACCGTGGTGTCGGGCGATGGCTTTGACCGACGTGGAGGTCTTGCAGGCCTCTTTGGCGACCTGCAGTTTGAATCGAGCTTCGTACCTGTTCATGTATCCCTCGGGGTTGGATCTGGCGTCCAACTCCCGGGGGTCACTTCACCGTGGGGGCTTGGCCGCGGCATCCATGCCGCGGACACCCCGCAATCCGGCACCGCCCCACCTTCGACAGTTTGCCGGTGACGGTTGGCACATCCACGACATGCGTGGATGAATCTCTTTCAGATATCGAAATCAATCTGGGGTCAGATCCGTTTTCCTACGGAAAACGGATCTGACCCCAAGAGCCATTCCAACAGATCGCGGAGATCTGTCGAGGGCGGGGTGGGTCCGGTTGCGGGGGCGTAAGCGCCATGGATGGCGCGACCGAGCTTACAGGGACGTACTTGCAGCGTCCCCCGCGACCGGACCCACCCCGCCATCCCACCGATAGCCCGCTGTTGCTGTTGCTCCGGCTGTTGCTCTGGCTGTTGCTCTGGCTGTTGCGCCGGCTGTTGCTTCGGCGGGTGCAGGGCGCAGCCCTGCCGAACTCCCCTTTACCTGGCCTGCTCGCAGAACTTCTGCCGGTACTCCAGTGCCTTCGGCATCAACGCCTGCAGGTTCTGGATACGGGTGCCCGGATTGGGGTGGGTCGAAGCGAATTCCGGCGGCGACTGGCCACCGCCGGCCTGGCCCATCCGCTGCCACAGCGGCACCGCCTCGCGCGGGTCGAAACACGCCGCCGCCGCCAGCATCAGTCCTACTTCATCAGCCTGCGTCTCATGGCTGCGCGCATACGGCAACAGATAGCCGTAGCCCATCGCCGACATCATCATCTGTTGCTGCTGCGCATCCATGCCACTGGCGGCGCCGGCCACCTGGCCGATCTGGGTCAGCTTCTGCTGGGCCATGCGCTGTGCACCGTGCCGCAGCAACGCATGGGCGATTTCATGGCCCATCACCACCGCCATCGCATCGCGGGTGCGAGCAACCGGAATCAGCCCCGTGTACACGGCCATCTTGCCGCCGGGCAGGCAGAACGCATTGGCCTGTTCGGACGGAATCACATTCACTTCCCACTCGAAGTCGCGCGCGAAGTGTGCCGGTTGCAGCCCGTGCTCCTGCGCCAGCGCGGTTTCGACCACATCCACCTTGGCGATCAGTCGCTCGGCAATCGCCCGGACGTCGCGCGAGACCGGTTCGTTCGGGCCCAGCGGGCGCTCCTGCGACAGGATCTGCTGGTAGGCCTGCAGGCCCAGTGCCTTCTCCTGGCTGGCATCCAGGCTGCTGTCGATCAGCACCTTCTCGCCGGTATAGGGGTCGACCGCACGGTTGGAGAACCAGTAGAACGCTGCATAGCCGGCGGCCAGTAGCAGCACCCACCAGCGGATGTTGCCGAACAGACCACGCCGCTGCTGCGGCGAGCGGGAAAAAGGATCGTTGCGCATCGGCAGGTCTTCCGGCTGACCCCGCCGGTCGGCGGGTACGGCGCAATCTTAGTGCGACGCTGCCTGCGGCGGGTGAAGCCGACGCCGATGCGAGCGCGTCCGTCAGATCCCGCGGACCAGGCGGAAGCCGATGCGCGCGTTGGTGGTATCCGAATCCTGCGACTGCCGCCAGGCCGCCCGGGTCTGCTCCGGGGCATTGGCCCAGTTGCCACCCCGGATCACCCGTGAACGGCAGCCCGGGTTGAACCAGGCCACACCATCGGCCGGCGCGCGCCGATAGCTGGCATGCCAACAGTCGGCCACCCACTCGCTCAGGTTGCCGCCCATGTCATGCAGCCCGAAGCCATTTGCCTGGAAACTGGCCACGGGTGCCGGCCCCCACCAACCATCGCCGTAGCCGACAAAGGCGTTGTGCCAATGCCTGCCGGAGGGTGAAGCGTCCTTGCTGCCGGTGTAATTGCCACTGCCTTCCGGCGGCAGCCCGGCATCGCCCCACGGGTAGCGGCCACTGCTGCCGGCACGCATCGCGTACTCGAACTCGGCCTCGCTGGGCAGGCGGTAGCTGCGGCCGGTCTGCTCGGACAGCCAGGTCGCGTAGTTCTCCGCATCACGCACGCTGACGTGCATCACCGGCGAATTGCCCAGTGCGCGCCCACCGTCATAGTCGGACCGCCAGTCCACGCCGCTGCGGCGGATGAAATTGCCGCTGCGCTCGTCATAGACCACCGAATGTCCACGCCGGGTCGCACGTGGACGGGTATTGGTCGCCTTCACATAGCGCTCGAAATCACCCACGGTGATCTCGGTGATCGCCATCGCGAATCCGCGCTCGAAGCGCACATAGTGCGATGGCCGCTCCGCATCGGTCGCGCCCGGCTCGGTATCACTGGCGCCCATCTGGAATCCGCCGTGTGGCACCACGATCATCTGCGGTCCACGGCCGCCATCACGCAGCGCGTCGCTGAACACCTGCCCCGGCCGGAAGCTGCCGTAATGGGTGGCCAGTTCGATGCGCTCGCGCAGCTGCGCCACCACTGCATCGCCCGGCAAGGCAATGCGCAGCGCTTCGGCCAGCTTCTCGCGCGCAGGCTTCAGTCCCTGCGGAATGGTCAGATCATGCAGGCCGCCATCGCGCAGCTGGACCAGCGCCGCGGCACGGATCTGCTCGATGCGCTCGAACGCATCGGCGATGGTCGGTGACGAGTCACGCACCTTGCTGGCTTCTGCCAACCACGCGCCGGCGCTGGCGAAATCGCGGATGCGCGCGGCATCCTCGGCCCGCCGGATCAGCCCGCTTTCCGCAGCGGCCAGACCCTGCCGCGCACGGCGGTTTTTCGGGTCCAGCGCCAGTGCCTCGCGGAAATTGCCGATGGCGCCGTCGCCCGCCTCACCGATCCGGTCGGCACGCAGATCGTCCTCGCCCGCGCGGTTGTAGGCGACCACACGCTGCGCCGTCTCCACCCGGCCCTGCAGCGCGCGCACCTTCTCATCCTTCGGCGCCAGGGTCAGCAGCACCAGCGCCTGGCGCCCGGCTTCAGCCAGTGCCTCACGCTGCTGCAAGGGCCGCTGCAGCAACGCATCGGCCTGCTGCAGCAACTTCTGTTTCGCGCGTTGCAACCCCTGCCGCGCCTGCCGATCATCGGGCTCCTCTTCCTGCACCGCCAGCCACAGCGGCACCGCCGCATCGCCATCTTCGTACAGGTGCCCCTGCGCGAACGCCTGTTCGGCGGCCCGGCGCAGCTGCGCCAGCGTACGTCCCTGGCGATCGACCCGCGGCGGCGTCCACTGCTGGATATCCTCGGCCGCATCGTCACCGGCAATGGTCACCGTGCCCTGCCCGCTACCAGGCGCCGGACCGGCCTCTGCTGCGGGATCGGCCGGCTGGCCTGCGGTGCCACCGGCGTTCGGCGCAGGGGACGGCGGCGTGCAACCGGCCAGGCCCACGGCCAAGGCGGTAAACAGCGCGGGCGACAGCAGAAAACGCAAGCAGGGCCTCCTTCGGCACGGATGCGGACCGACGTTAGGCTATTCTCACCTGCCTGAGCAAACACGAGTAGTAGGCCCCGACCTGTGGCAACCTGGATCACCACCCCCGCCGAGCTGGACACATACCGCCAGCAGCGGCCGACCCGCATCGGCCTGGATACCGAATTCATCCGTGAACGCACCTTCTGGCCGCAGCTGGCGCTGGTGCAGATGGCCGTCGGCGAGGACATCCTGCTGATCGACCCGTTGATTCCCGGCATGCCCGAGGCGTTGGCACCGTGGCTGGCCGATGAATCCATCACCAAGGTGATGCACAGCGCCAGCGAAGACCTGGTGGCGTTCAAGTGGACCTGCGGCGTGCTGCCGCGCCCGTTGTTCGACACCCAGATCGGCGCCGCCCTGGCCGGTATCGGTGCTGGCATGGGCTACCAGAAGCTGGTGCAGGAGATCACCGGGGTGGCACTGGAA
This sequence comes from Stenotrophomonas sp. LMG 10879, assembly GCF_002750935.1. Lineage (NCBI taxonomy): Bacteria > Pseudomonadati > Pseudomonadota > Gammaproteobacteria > Lysobacterales > Lysobacteraceae > Stenotrophomonas > Stenotrophomonas sp. LMG 10879. The sequence goes on along the minus strand of NZ_PEJT01000002.1, from coordinate 468,829 downwards.
AAGGGCGAAACCCGCTCGGACTGGATGCGCAGGCCGCTGTCGGAGTCACAGCTGAAGTACGCCGCCGATGACGTCGAGCATCTGTTCGCGATGCATGATGCGATTTCCGCCAAGCTGGAATCGCTGGGGCGCCAGCAGTGGCTGCACGACGACGGCGAGCGCCTGCTGGCCAGCGTCGCCAATGACGAGGACCGCTGGCCCCACCTGGGCATGCGCTCGGCGCAGTTCCTGGACGCGCCCGCGCAGCGCCGCCTGCTGCGCCTGCTGCGCTGGCGCGACGTGCAGGCGCGCGCCAGCGACCGTCCGCGCAGCTGGATCCTGGACAACGAGCTGGCCGCAACCTTGGCACGCACCCCACCTGCCGATGCCGCCGCATTGAGCAAGCTGTTCGAACAGTTCCCGAAGGCGCCGCGCAAGCTTGCTGCTGCCGTGTGGCAGGCGCTGGATACGCCGTTGGCCGACGAAGCCGATGCACCCTTGGCGGTGCAGGCCAGCGATGCCAGCAAGCAGTTGCTGAAGAAGCTGCAGGATGCCGTAGCCGAACGCAGCCGCGAGCTCGGCCTGGCCGACGGCGTACTGGCCTCGCGCAAGCATCTGGAAAGCTATCTGGAGCATCGGCAGTGGCCTGCCGCATTGGCCGGTTGGCGCCAGCAGGAGCTGGAGCCGGTGCTGGCATCGCTGTTGCCCGCCGCCTGAGCCTCCTGCCGTCGTCGCGCGCGCAACGCGACGACGGTACACCCGGGCATGGCCATGAGATCGCGCAGGCGCGTGCCTGCAGCGCGTGACACGTCGCGCTGCCGCCCCGCGAAATCCACCCGGCGCTGATTGCTCCCTCGGGCGTGCCCGGCCGCGATCCTGTACGTAAGCCAACGCCATCACAGCGCGCCGTTTACCTACATGACTGCAGACACATCCGCCTGCCTCATCGGCATGCAAGAGTGAATCGCACGCCACCTGGTACGCCTGTTCAAGGCACCGGCGGGCGACGCACCCCGCAGGGCCGATGCCGTCGGCGCAGGCCCTGCCCACGCTGCTGCGCAAAGGACTCCCATGCACACGATCATCTCCGAACGGACCGCAGCTTCCCCGTCCCGTCGCATGCGCCACCTGCGCCGCTGGCTGGGCGTTTCACTCCTGTGCGTCGCTGCCAGTGCAAGCGCCGCCGATGACCTGCAGGCACGCATTGCACAGGCCTTGCAGGGCACGGCGACGCCGGCCATGGGCGTGCTGGTGATTCGCGACGGAAAAATCGCCGAACAGGCCGTCAGCGGCGTACGCCGCAATGATGAAAAGGTGGCCGCCAGCACCGGTGATGCCTGGATGATCGGCTCGACCGGTAAACCGATCACCGTGGCGATGATCGCGCGCCTGGTCGAACAGGGTGTGCTGAAGTGGGATGCGCCGCTGTCGACGATGCTGCCCGACCTGGCCGCACAGATGCAGCCGGCCTACCGCAACGTCACGCTGGTGCAGCTGCTGTCACACCGCGCCGGCCTGCCGGAGAACCTCACCGATGGCGCCGCACTGGATGCGTTCTTCACCGACACGCGTGCCCTGCCCATACAGCGCGAGGCCTACATCAAGGCTGCGCTGGCCGAGGCGCCGGTCCACCCGCCGGGAACGGAATTCGCTTACAGCAACAGCGGCTTCCTGATCGCGGCAGTGATCGCCGAACGCGCCACCGGCAAGGACGTGGAGACGCTGATCCAACGCGAGGTATTCCAGCCACTGAAGATGACCGGTGCCGGCTTCGGGCCGACCACTGCCGGGCAGCCGTTGGGCCACCGCGGCGGCAAGACCGTCACCGGCGCGCCGCAGAAGGCCGATGATGGCGTACCGCCGATCTACACCGCTGCCGGCAACCTGCACATGCGCCTGCAGGACCTGGCACTGTTCGCCATCGACCAGCTCGCCGGCAGCCACGGCAAGGGCACGCTGTTGACGCCGGCATCCTATACGCTGATGCAGAGCGCGCAACCGGGCAGCCCCTCGGGCCTGGACTGGGGCGTGCAGCCCTCGATCGCCGGCCGCCAGGGCCCGGTGCTGGTGCACGGTGGCTCCGATGGCAACTGGCTGGCGTGGGTGGTGCTGTTCCCCGCACAGAACAGTGGCGTGATCGCCATTGCCAACGCCGCCGAAGACATGGGAGCCGACACGGCCACCATGGGCGTGCTCGGCGGCCTGTTTGCCGAACTGTCGCCTTCTGCCGCGCCCGCCGCGAAGTGACATCGGCCGACGCCCTGCCGTTGCAGGGCGTCGGCCTGCCGCGCCATCGCAAGCGATAACGGGCCTGTACCGGATTGCCTAGAATGCGCGTCCGATCATCTGCAAGGACGCTGTTCCCCATGCCGCATTCCCCCCACGACGCGATGGCCTTGCGCCGCGAAGCACGCGACGCACTGCAGCAGGAGCGTTTCGACGATGTCGACCGGCTGCTCGGAGCGGTGGAGCAACAGTGGCTCGATGGTGACACCCCGCGCTTTGGATATGGCTGGCTGCTCGCCACCCTGCTTGACCCTTCGCAGGACCTGCCTGCCCGCCTTGGTCGGGCACGGCAATGGTGTGCACGACAGCCGCACAGCCCGCATGCGTGGGCCGTACTGGGCACGCTGTGGGACCGCGTTGCCGGCCGCATCCGTTCCACCGACACCGTCGACAAGATCCACCAGGCGCAATGGGACGGCGCTGCCCTGGCGCGCGACCACGCTCTGGCTGCGTGGCTGCACACGATCGCGCGGCATCCACGCCCCGCCTTCGTACTGGGGCGGATGCTGCGGATGGCCTGCTATCTGGGCGAGCCGCGCTGGTTGCAGCAGCTGCAGCGTGGCGGTCGCGCCGATCTGTACACCGCGCAGCAGCACCAGGATCCGCAGGCATTCGCCGCCGCGGTCGCATTGCTTGCGCCCTACGGTGCCCCCTTGCATGAACTGCCTGCGCTGCCGCCTGTGCTGGCGCAACGCAGCGAAGAAGCGTTCGAGTACGTCGCCGACTACTGGCTGCAGCTGGCGTTGTCGTTCCGTGCCGACGATGTCGACGTGCTCGAGACCTACCTGTATTACCTGTACCCGCGCTGGGGCGGCAGCCACGCCTTGATGCAGCACTTCATCGATGGCCCCGAGGCGTCGCGGTTGATGCTTCCGCAGCGCAATCGACTGCGCGTGGTCAAGGAGCGCGACTGGCTGTGGTTCACCCCGGATGCCGACGATGCCGAGGCCATCGCCGAACACGACCACGCCTACCGCGCGCTGCTCGACCTGCACCTGGACGCGTCTACCCGGGCACAGGTGCTGTGCTGGTGGGCGACCATGGACTACCACCTCGGCCGCGACGAACCGCAGGACAACGAGGTGAACTGGGACCCGGTGCGGATGACGCACGCCCATGAGTGCCTGGCAGAAGCCTTCGCACTGGATCCGGGCTGTGTGGTTGATGAGGGCCTGAACGCACTGGAAGCCTGTGCGCTGTTTGCACGCATCGACGGCGCCGATACCCTGTTCACGCAGGTTCTGGCCAGTGTCGAGGACTGGACCGACAGCGCGCATGCGCTTGCATGGCTGGCGGCCGGTCGCCAATCCGGACTGTTCGGTTTCAGCGCAGACAACGTCCTCGCCGCACAGCACCTGCGGGGAGCGTTGGCGATGGCCGATGAAGAAGACGTGGAACTGTCTACCGTGGCGGCCAATCTGCTCTGCTCGGTTTCCGCGCCGGCCGGCCTGCAGATGCTGCTGCAGCTGGCGCATGCCGGGGACCCGCGATCGATGGCATCGCTGGTGGATCTGTACCGCGGGCGTGTGGCCGGCAAGGACTTCCCCGCCTACACCGACCCCGAGCAGGAAGCGCTGTGGACCGAACGCGCGATTGCCGCCGGCGACCTGGTCGTCATCTACAACCGCGCCTGGCAACTCGGCGAGCGCTTCAGAGAGACCCCTGATCCGGCACTGCAGCAGCAGTCGCGTGTGTTGTATCGGCGCTGCGTGGACGAGGCTGCACCGCATGACCGGGTGTGGCGCCCGGCACACAAGAACCTTGCGGTGCTGCTGTACCAGGGCGAGGACGACACCGACAAACGCGAAGCCGTATTCGACCTGCTGGGGCCACTGTGGTGGCGTGGCGACAGCGCGACCCAGGCGTGGGCGGCCGGTTTCCTGGCCGATGTGTTCCACTTCGGCAACGGTGTGCCTGCCAATGCCTTCCTGGCCAAGATCTGGCTTGAGCGTGCCGCCGAGGCCGAGCCCGACAACGCGGAGGTGCTGCGCATGCGCCCGCTGATCGATGGGCAGGGCAAGTTGTTTGGTGCCAGCCGTGCGGCGCGCCAGCAAACCCGCGACCGCGAGAAAGTGGACCTGCGCAGCTGGCAGCTGACCTTCGGCCTGGATGCGGTACCGGACCGGCACGACGTGCAGCCGGTCTGAACGGGCGGCAGCTCAACGACAGACGCCCTGCACAGGCAGGGCGTCTGGTGGGAAGTGCAGAGGTGTCGGTGCCGCGTGCGACACCGACCGATGCCGCTTACCAGTTCATGTTCAGCGACACACCCACGGTACGCGGCTCGTTGTAGACCGCTGCCATGTAGTTTTCGATCACGCCCTTGAGGTTCTTCTCGTTGGTGATGTTGCGCGCGAACAGCGCCACTTCGTAGGCACCGTAGTTGCCCGAGTAGCCGATCTTCAGGCCGCCTTCGAAGTCACCCTTGGAGTTGAACTCCTGGCTGTCGTACAGCACGAAGCTGGTGTAGCCCTGCTTGTTCCAGTCGGTGGACACGAACATCGTGCCTGCATCGCTGACCGGGAAGTCGTAACGCGCGGCGAGGTTGATGTTGTACTTCGGCGCGTTCGGCAGCGGATTGCCATCGATCTGGGCGAAGGTGTTGGCACCGACCTTGATGGTCGGGTCATCGACAGTGCACACCACCTTGCCGTTCAGGGCGCAGACCTGCGCATACACGCGCTTGTCCTTGATCTCGCTGTGCAGCAGGCTCAGGCCGGCACTCAGGGTCAGGTTCGGGATCGGGCGCAGTTCCATGTCCGCTTCGAAGCCGTAGGCCTTGGCCTTGTCGGCGTTGAACAGCACGCCGTTGCCGTCCGAATCGTTGCCGTTGAGCTGGATGTCGTTGACGGTGTAGGTGAACGCGGTGGCGTTCAGGCGCAGGCGGTTGTCCCACAGGCTGCTCTTCACGCCCGCTTCCCAGGACAGGATCGTCTCCGAATCAGCGGTGGTGAAGTCAGCATTGAACACCGCCGAACGGCCCTGGATGGTCGGGCCACGGAAGCCGCGCGCGACCTTCGCATAGACGCTCACGTCCGGGGTGATCTGATACATCGCGCTCAGATCCCAGCTCGGGGTGGTGTCGGTCATCTTGACGTCGGTGCGGCCCTTGTAGGTGACCAGGCCGGCGGCGGTATCAGCCGTCTTCAGCAGGCGGGTGTGCTTCTCATCGCGGGTCTGGCGCAGGCCGGCGGTGACGGTGAACTTGTCGGTGAAGGCGTAGCTGAGCTGGCCGAAACCGGCCCACGAGGTGTTCTTGTTGCGCAGGCGCACCCAGTTGTTCGGGTTGCGCGCCGCGCCCTTCAGGAACCAGGCGCGCTGGTAGAAGTCGGTGGTGTCGCTGCCGTTGAAGTAGAACGCGCCGGCCTGCCACTGCAGGGCGCTGTCATCGTGGCTGGCCAGGCGGAATTCCTGGGTCCACTGGTCCAGGTCACGGATCTGGCCCATCGACTGGCCATAGCCGTTCGGCACGCCATTGACCGGGAAGTTGACCGCGGCGCCGCCGTCGGTATCACCGCGGCTGTAACCGGAGGTGGTCTCGTACGCGGTGATCGAGGTGAAGTCGATCGCGCCGAAGTCATAACGCGCCTTCACCGAGCCGCCGTAGGTCTTGTACGCCTGCGGATTGTTGTCGGCCTCGTCGTAGGCGACCTGGTCACGCGGCACGTCGGTCTTGTTCGAGCCCTTGGTCAGCGCGTTGCGCAGGAACAGGGTCGAGGTGCCTTCGTAGTCGCGGGCGTGGGCCGAGGCGAGGATCGAGAACTGGTCGCTCGGGGTCAGCAGCAGCTGCGCGCGCACGTTGCGGTCGTCGAAGCCGCCCATGGCGTTCTTCTTCGGGCTGACCGTGCCGTCGGCGCTGGGGCCGGTGTAGGTGTTGTCGACGTAGTCGTCGCGGTGCTGGTACAGGGCCGACACACGGAACGAAGCGATGTCGTTGATCGGGCCGCCGAAGCCACCGTCGATCGACACGCTGTTGTAGGAGGCATAGCTGGCGCTGACGCGGCCGCTGTAGTCCTGGGTCGGCTTGAGGGTGTCGAACTTGACGATGCCGGCAGTGGTATTGCGGCCGAACAGCGAGCCCTGCGGACCGCGCAGCACTTCCACCTGGTCGACGTCATAGACCGGGTTGGACTTCAGCACCACGTGCTCCAGCACCACGTCGTCCTGGATGATCGACACCGGCTGCGAGGCACCCAGGTAGAAATCGATGTTGCCCAGGCCGCGGATGTAGAAGCGCGGGAAGATGCGGCCGGTGGTGGTTTCCGCATACAGGCTCGGCACGCGGCCGGACAGCGCCAGCAGGGTGTCGTCGCCGCCGGCGGTGAAGTCGCGCATGCGCTCGCCCTGCACCACGCCGACCGACACCGGCACTTCCTGCAGGTTCTGCTCGCGGTGCTCGGCGGTCACGGTGATGGTGTCCAGCCCGGTCGGGGTCGGCGCGCTGTCCTGCGCGGCAGCACCGAAGCTGGCAGCCAGCGCCAGCCCTGCACAGGCCAGGGCCAGCGGATGGCGACGGAAGGAAACGAGGGAGGACGACATGCCCGACGAACGGCGGGAATCGGAATGGGAAGGCATCGAAAGCTCTGAGGAGGCGTCCGTGCGGCCTGCGCTGACCGGGCGGCAAATAGGAGGAAAACTGCGCAAGCGGCCATTATCCTCCAAATTGTTACAATTTCGTTGCGCGGCACCCGAACCCGGTGAAACAAGCGGTTTCGGCACAGTCAGCCAGCACCGCCTGGGGTCAGATCGGTTTCCCAAGGGGAAGCGGATCTGACCCCGGATCTCACGGCAACGGCGCCAGCGCAACCTCGACCATCGCCAGCAGGCGTTCGCGGCTGACGCCGTCACGCGCCTGCACCGAGATGCCATGCAGCACCGTGGCGAAATGATCGCCCAGGGCCTGCACGGACAGATCGGCCGCCAGCTCGCCGGCTGCCTGCGCCTGCTGCAGCCGCGCGATGATCGCCGCCGTGCGCTGGCGACGATGGCTGGCCAGCCAGTCACGTACGCCCTCGCCCTCCGGTGACACGCTGCTGGCCGAGGACACCACCAGGCAGCCATGCGGACGACCACGACGGGTATAGGTCAGCACGGCATCACGCAGCATGCTGCCGATAGCATCGCGCAGTGACGCCTGTTCCAGCGCGCGCGGCGCGAAGCCGCCCTCGCCTTCTTCGTACAGCGCCACCGCTTCGCGGAACAGCTGCTCCTTGCTGCCGAACGCGGCGTAGATGCGCGCCGAGGCAATGCCAAGCGCTTCGACCAGGGCCGACATCGAGGTGCCCTCATAGCCGTGCTGCCAGAACAGCAGCATCGCCTTGCGCAATGCCTGGTCCCTGTCGAATTCGCGCGGTCGCCCTGCCATCTGCCTGCCTGCCGTTCTGAGGCGCGCAGTGTAACGCGGGTGTTGACCATCCCGATGCACGCGCCTATTCTTTGTCGACCGACAAACAATTGGAGCAACACATGCAAACCCTCAAAGGCCCCAGCCTGCATCTGGCGCAGTTCGCTGGAGACCAGGCGCCGTTCGACAGCCTGTCCGGCATCGCCGCCTGGGCGGCCGGCCACGGCTTCAAGGCCCTGCAGATTCCGGCCTGGGACGCACGCCTGTTCGACCTGGCCACCGCTGCCGACAGCCAGGACTACTGCGACGACATCCGCGGCACCCTGGCCGAGCATGGCCTGCAGGTCAGCGAGCTGACCACCCACATCCTGGGCCAGCTGGTCGCCGTGCATCCGGCCTACGATGAGCTGTGCGATGGCTTCGCGCCGGAAGCACTGCGCGGCAACCCGAAGGCACGCAGTGAATGGGCGCAGCAGCAGCTGCACCTGGCCGCCCGCGCCTCGCGCCGGCTCGGCCTGCAGGACATGGGCACCTTCTCCGGCTCGTTCGCCTGGCCCTACCTGTTCCCGTTCCCGCAGCGTCCGCCGGGCCTGATCGATGCCGCATTCGATGAGCTGGCGCGCCGCTGGCGGCCGATCCTCGATACCTGCGAGGACAACGGCATCAACCTCTGCTACGAAATCCATCCCAGCGAAGACCTGCACGACGGCACCAGCTTCGAACGCTTCTTCGAGCGCGTGGGCCAGCACGAGCGCTGCCGCATCCTGTTCGATCCCAGCCACTTCGTGCTGCAGCAGCTGGATTACCTGCAGTTCCTGGACATCTACCATCCGCTGGTCCGCATGTTCCATGTCAAGGACGCGGAGTTCCGCCCCAATGGCCGCCAAGGCATCTACGGTGGCTATGCCGACTGGACCGAACGCGCGGGCCGCTTCCGCTCGCTGGGCGATGGCCAGGTCGATTTCAAGTCGATCTTCTCCAAGCTGGCGCAGTACGACTACGCCGGCTGGGCAACGCTGGAATGGGAGTGCTGCCTGAAGGACCAGGAAGCCGGTGCGCGCGAAGGTGCCGCCTTCATCCGCGACCACATCATCCCGGTCACCGACAAGATCTTCGACGACTTCGCCGGCGCGCCGATCAGCAGCGCCCAGATGCAGCACATGCTCGGCATCGCCTGAGCCCCCACAGGAACATTCCCATGACGAACTCCCCCACCGCTGGTACCCCCGGCGACGATACCCTGCGCCACCACTACCTGCGCATCGACGGCCAGCGCGTGCATTGCGTCTCCGCCGGCAGCGGCCGACCGGTGCTGTTGATCCCGGGCTGGCCGCAGACCTGGTACGCCTGGCGCCACGTGCTGCACGCACTGGCCGAGGCCGGTTTCGAAGCGATCGCGGTCGACCCGCCCGGCATCGGCGAATCCGATCGTCCCGCACACGGTTACGACACCGGCAGTGCCGCCGCGGTACTGCATCAGACCATGCAGGCCCTCGGCCACGAGCGCTACCAGGTGGTCGGCCATGACATCGGCATGTGGATCGCCTATGCACTGGCCAGCGACCAGCCGCAGGCGGTACAGCGCCTGGCCGTGACCGAAGCGGTGATTCCCGGGTTGGCGCCTGAGCCGGGCATCTTCGCCGCGCCGGCCGACAACATCTTCCTGTGGCACTTCATGTTCAACCAGGTGGCCGATCTGCCCGAAGCACTCATCAGCGGTCGCGAACGCGCCTACCTGGACTTCATGTTCGACCGCTGGTCGTACCGGCGCGATGCGGTGGCCAGCGAAACCTATATCGCTGCCTACAGCCGGCCCGGCGCGTTGCGTGCAGGGTTTGCCTGGTACCGCGCGATTCCGGAAACCATCCGCCAGAACCAGGTCCGCGCACAACGCCGGTTGACGATGCCGGTGCTGGCCATCGGCGCCGAACACGCCACCGGCAACGCCCCGATGCTGACCCTGCAGCCGCACGCCGATGATCTGCGCGGCAGCGTCGTGCCGGGCTGCGGCCACTTCATCATGGAAGAAGCACCGCACGCCTTCCTCGCCCAGCTGCTGCCCTTCCTGCAGGAGGCTGACCATGCCGCTTGAACCTGCGTTGCAGGCGTTCGTCGATGCGGTGGCGGCGCAACCGCTGCCGGACGATCTGCTGGAACTGCGCGCACTGAGCGAGCAAGCGCTGCCCACGCTGCAGGGTGCCACCGAGGCGGTATCGCATGTCGTGGAGCACGTCATCAGCGCGCGCGACGGCCATGCGCTGGTCGTGCGCCTGTACACGCCCGCGGCCATCAGCACGGACCCGCGCCCTGCCCTGTTGTTCGCCCACGGTGGTGGCTGGTTCCAGTGCTCGCTGGCGGTCTATGACGGCCCCTGCCGGGCCCTGGCCAATGCCAGCGGCCATGTCATCGCTGCCGTCGGTTATCGACTGGCGCCGGAGCATCCGTTCCCGACGCCGCTGCACGACGTCGCCGATGCCTGGCTGTGGCTGCAGGCCAATGCCGCAGACCTGGGTCTTGATCCAGCGCGCCTGCTCATCGGTGGTGACAGCGCGGGTGGCAATCTCGCCGCCGCGTGCTGCCTGTTGCTGCGCGATCAGGGACTGCCGCTGCCATCGCATCAACTGCTGCTGTACCCGGCACTGGACGCCACCATGTCCAGCAGCAGCTACCGCGAGTTCGCCGAGGGCTACTACCTCAGCGCCGAACTGATGCAGCGCTGTTGGCAGGCCTATCTGGGCGACGGTGACCGCCGGCAGTCGCTGGCTTCGCCCCTGCACGCCCGCGATCTGCGCGGGCTGCCGGCGGCCACGGTACTGAGCTGTGAGTTCGACCCGCTGCGCGACGAAGCTGAACAGTACGCCGCGCAGCTGCGGGAGGCGGGCGTGGACTGCACGCTGGAGCGCCTGCCGGGAATGATCCACGCCTGCATCCACCTGCATGGCGTGTCGGCTGCGACCGACATCGCGATCCAGCGCGCGGCGGCCCTGCTGCCCTGAGCCAGGCCTGCAGCGGCGCAGATCACCTGCGCCGCTGTGTTCGGCCTGCCCCTTTGCAGCCGGCACCGGCCAGCGCTATGCTAGGGACGTCACGTGGCGCCAGCTCCGCTGCCCACGGGATGCAACACCCCCCATGGGGCCATAGCTCAGCTGGGAGAGCGCGTCGTTCGCAATGACGAGGTCAGGAGTTCGATCCTCCTTGGCTCCACCATATGAAAAACAGAAAGCCCCGGCACTGCCGGGGCTTTCTGTTTTGGCGAACCGCTCAGGCCGGGTCCTGCCCGCCGTCCTTGCGCACCGGTGCACGCGAATGCGCGTCACGTACCTTCTGGTCCTGCTGGCCAGGGCGCTGCTTGGCCACTTCATCCTGCTGCCGGTCCTGGCGACTTTCCTGCACGCCTTCGTGGGCGTTCGAGGTCTTCTTGTCGTGTTCGGTCATGAATCGCTCCCACAACGCCGGCAACAGGCCGGCGTGACGCCGACAACGCTAGCCGCGCCTGCGTGATGCGGTGGTCGGCTGCCTGCGAACAGCGCGTGCAGCCTTCGCACCGATGCAGCGCCGACGGCTTCCTGTACGCGGCATGCGTCCAGATCCAGGTCCGCGAAGCAGTCGCTCAATCCAGCTTCACCACCAGCTTGCCGAAGTTGCGCCCCTGCAGCAGGCCAAAAAAGGCTTCCGGTGCATTCTCAAGCCCCTGCACGACGTCTTCGCGGTACTGGATACGCCCATCGCGCAGCCACTGCGGCATGTCACGCTCGAAATCCGGCCACAGATGCTTGAAGTCGTGGACGATGAAGCCACGTACGGTCAGCCGCTGGCGCAGGATCTGGCTGAACAGCGCGGGGAGCCGATCCGGCCCAGGCTGCGCGACGCCGCGGGCGTTGTAGGTGGCGATGGTGCCGCACACCGGAATACGCGCGAAATCATTGAGCAGCGGCAGCACGGCGTCGAGCACGTGCCCGCCCACGTTCTCGAAATACACGTCGATGCCATCCGGTACGGCAGCACGCAGCTGTCCGGCAAAATCGGATGCGCGATGGTCCAGCGCCACGTCCACACCCAGTGTTTCCAGGTACGCCCGCTTGGCCTCGCCACCGGCGATGGCGACCACGCGCGCGCCCTGCAGCTTGGCCAACTGCGCCACGGTGGCACCGACCGGTCCACTTGCAGCCGCCACCACCAGGGTCTCACCGGGTTGCAGCTTGCCGATTTCGATCAGGCTGGAGTACGCGGTGAACCCCGGCATGCCGTACACGCCCAATGCCGTACTCAGCGGCAGCCCGGCCGGATCCAGGCGCCGGCTGATCGCATCGCCTGCCACCACGGCATGGGTCTGCCAACCACCCGGGGCCAGCACCAGGTCGCCCACCGCCAGGCCAGGCGCCTGCGACTGCAGCACTTCGGCCACGGTCTGGCCCTCCATCACCGCATCCACTGCCACCGGCGGTGCGTACGACGGGCCATCATCCATGCGTCCGCGCATGTACGGATCCAGCGACAGGTAGCGGTTGCGCAACAGCACCTGGCCGGGGCCCAGCGCCGGAAGGGGCGCCTGTTCGAGGCGGAAATTGGCGGCGAGCGGCGCACCTTGCGGACGCGAGGCGAGCACGATGCGGGTGGTTGAATCGGACATGTCCAATGGCTCTGCTGCGGGCAGCGTCGGGGAGGGAACCGCGACAGTACGCCGTGCCCTGCCCTCGTGGGCGCCATGAAAACAGCGTTCCATCGGCGCCTTCCCCACGCCGGCGCTGTATCGCTTGCCCCGTCAGCTTTGGCGTCAGCGGCGGGCCGCTGTTTTCCGCGTCCAGCATTTCCGGCCAAGCTGGTCAACGCAGGATCAACCACTTGCACGGCCTTCCACCGGTCGCAGACACCAATGTGAAGGTTTTTTTCCAAAACGCTTGCCGAACCTGTCCTACGTCCGTAATATGCGCGTCCTCGGCAGCGACATCGCTGCAACGAAACAAGTGGCCGAGTAGCTCAGTTGGTAGAGCAGGGGATTGAAAATCCCCGTGTCGGCGGTTCGATTCCGTCCTCGGCCACCACTTTCGAAGACCTGCAGAAATGCAGGTCTTTTTTTTCTACATGGCCGAGTAGCTCAGTTGGTAGAGCAGGGGATTGAAAATCCCCGTGTCGGCGGTTCGATTCCGTCCTCGGCCACCATGTTCAAAGACCTGCAGAGATGCAGGTCTTTTTTTTGTCTGTGAGTTTCCGACCAAGCACCACGTGGATCGCGCCGCATCGATCCTGCGCGGATGCGGCACGTGGGTTGACGAAACATTCACACCTCCGCGTGCCGGGCAACCTACGCTCCAGAGTCCTGCCCGGAGCCGACCCATGCATCTGCGCCCTGCCCTGCTCGCCTGCCTGCTGCTTTTCGCCGCACCGGCACTCGCTGCCGAGCCCGTGCGCGCCGTCAGCGAACTTGACATCGATCGCTACGCCGGCCAGTGGCACGAGATCGCCCATCTGCCGGTGTCGTTCCAGAAGCAGTGCGTCGGCGAGATCACCGCCAACTACGGGCTGCGCCGCGATGGCCGCATCAGCGTCACCAATGCCTGCCGCAAGGCCGATGGCGAGCGGGTTGTCGCCGAAGGCGTGGCGCGGCCCGTTGCGGGACAGCCCGGCCAGCTGCAGGTGCGCTTCGTTCCCGACTGGCTGAGCTGGGTGCCGCTGGTCTGGGCCGACTACTGGGTGATCGCGCTGGACCCGGACTACCAGTGGGCGATGGTCGGTGAACCCGGCCACAAGTATCTGTGGATCCTCGCGCGCCTGCCGGAGATGGACCGCGCCCTGTTCGACCGGCTCAAGGCCAAGGCCGAAGCGATGGGCTACGACCTCGCACCGCTGCGCATGATGGCACCCCTGCGCGACACCCCGGCCGACTGAGGCGCCGCCCAACCGGGGCACGCTACGTCCGCAATCCGGCATCGCGCACGCCTCGCGTGCATCTTCACGCGCTACCCTCTGTGGCCGGTCGCCGCAGGCGCCCTTTCCACCATACGCCGTAGTATGCTTATTCCACGCACCGCCTTCAGAGGACCTGCGCCCATGCTCCACCGCTTCCGTACCGTCTTGATCATCCTGTGCACCCTGGCCTTGGCCGCTTGCGGCGATGGCATCGTCAAGCGTGTTTCGGAACCGGCCGCGAGCCTGCAGCAGCTGACCGTGCAGGCCAACGGCGACTGGACCGTCGCCCTCCGTCTGCAGAACTACAGTTCGATGCCGATGAGCTTCGACGACGTCGCGCTGGCCCTGACCATCGGCGACACAGAAGCCGGACCCCTGTCCGCCAAGCCGGGCATCTCCATTGGCGGTGTCTCTGCCGATGTCATCAACGTCAACTTCAAGCCCAGCCCGGCTGCACGCCTGGTGATCGCCGACGCACTGGCCAGCAACCGCACCCTCGCCTACAGCCTGAAGGGCACGGTGTCGGCCACGCCGCAGGAAAAGAAGCAGCGCACCTTCGATATCAACAGCCGCAGCACGCTGAACCAGGCCCCGGGCCTGCCGGGCGTGCTGCGCTGATCTCCGCTTTCCGCCGCGACGCATCGCGCCGCTCCCCCTGTTACTGATCAAATCGAGACGCACCGATGAGCAGCTACACCGCCCCGCTTTCCGACCTTCGTTTCGGCCTGCACGATGTGCTGAAGGTCGAGCCGCTGTTCGCCCGCCTGGGCTTCACCGACGCCACTGCTGACGTCGTCGATGCCGTGCTGGAAGAAGCCGGCCGCTTCAGCGCCAGCGTACTGGCCCCGCTCAACAGCGTGGGCGACGAGATCGGCTGCGTGCTCGACCAGGCCAGCGGCGAAGTGACCACGCCGCCCGGTTTCAAGCAGGCCTACGATCAGTTCGTCGACGGCGGCTGGACCGGCCTGACCGCGTCGCCGGAACTGGGCGGCCAGGGCCTGCCGCACACCCTGGGCGTGCCGCTCAACGAAATGATCAACGCCGCCAACCTGGCCTGGGGCAACTTCCCGCTGCTGTCGCACGGCGCCATCGAAGCGCTGAAGCAGCATGGCGAAGCCTGGCAGCACGAGGCGTTCCTGAAGCCGCTGATCGAAGGCCGCTGGACCGGCACCATGTGCCTGACCGAACCGCATTGCGGCACCGACCTGGGCCTGCTGAAGACCAAGGCCGAGCCGAACGCCGATGGCAGCTATTCGATCACCGGCACCAAGATCTTCATCACCGCCGGCGAGCACGACCTGACCGGCAACATCGTGCACCTGGTGCTGGCCAAGCTGCCCGACGCTCCCCCGGGCGCCAAGGGCATCTCGCTGTTCGTCACCCCGAAGTTCAAGGTCGACCGCGACGGCAACGTTGGCGAGCGCAATGCGCTGCGCTGCGGCTCCATCGAACACAAGATGGGCATCAAGGGCTCGGTCACCTGCGTGATGAATTTCGATGGCGCCCAGGGCTACCTGGTCGGCCAGCCGCACAAGGGCCTGCAGGCGATGTTCACCATGATGAACACTGCTCGCCTGGGTGTCGGTCTGCAGGGCATCGGCCTGTCCGAGCGCGCCTACCAGAACGCGCTGAAGTACAGCCGTGAGCGCCTGCAGTCGCGTTCGCTCAGCGGCGCGAAGTTCCCGGACAAGCCGGCCGACCCGATCCTGGTGCATCCGGACGTGCGCCGCATGCTGCTGACCATCAAGTCGCTGGTGGAAGGCAGCCGCCTGCTGGCGCTGCACGCCGCCACCCTGATCGACGTCGCCCATCATGCAGACGATGCCGGCGAACGCGAGCGCGCCGACACCCTGGTGAGCTTCCTGACCCCGATCTCGAAGGCCTGCCAGACCGAATGGGGCATCGAGAACACCTACAACGCGCTGCAGTGCTTCGGCGGCCACGGCTACATCCGCGAGCACGGCATGGAACAGCTGGCCCGCGATGCCCGCATCACCACGCTGTATGAAGGCACCACCGGCATCCAGGCGCTGGACCTGATCGGCCGCAAGACCGCGTCCAGCCAGGGCGCTGGCCTGAAGCTGATGCTGGCCGAGATCGAAGCGTTCGCCAAGGCCAACGAGGGCAACGAAAGCCTGGCCGAGTTCATCGGCCCGCTGCGCGCCAAGGCCGCCGAGTGGGGCAAGCTGACGATGGACGTGCTGCAGCGTTCGGCCGCCAACCCGGACGAACTGGGTGCAGCCAGCTACGACTACCTGTTCTATTCGGGGTATGTGGTGCTGGCCTACTGGTGGGCCCGCAGCGTTGCCGCCGCCGATGCCAGCGCACACGGCGCAGCATTCGCCCAGGGCAAGCGCGAGACCGCGCGTTTCTACTTCGCCCGCGTGCTGCCGCGCACCCTCGGCCACGCCGCCGCCATCCAGGCGGGTGCCGCACCGCTGATGGCAATGGACGACGAACGCTTCGGCGCCTGAGCCGGGCCGCGGCCGGCACCCGCGGTAGTGCCGGCCGCTGGCCGGCACCTGCAACAGCTGGAGCAACAGCAACAGCTGGTTTCCTGGGGGATGGCGCGGTGGGTCCAATTGCGGGGGACGGCGCAAGTACGTCCCTGTAGCCTCGGTCGCGCCATCCATGGCGCTCACGCCCCCGCAACCGGCCCCACCCCGCCTTCGACAATTCCCCGCGGCTGTTGGTAGGTGTCGACCTTGGTCGACACGCAAATCCACGCCATGCGTGGATGGCCCCCCCCCGAAATCCATCTGGAGAAAAGCCCCCTTTTGTTAAAGGGGGCGCGCCAACGGCGCGGGGAATAGGAGGAATGCGCGGACCTGAATGTTGACGATTTGTGTATCGCCCGCTGGGCGATACACAAATCGTCAACATTCAGGTATAAGCTGTTTTCCCGATGGAGACAGACACTACACGCTTGGGTCTGATCGAAGCCGGAGCTCCGTTTTCTGCTCCGGGCGCCGAAGCATCGCCCAACGCCACGACGCTGCATCGCCCCGGCACGGTCCGGTTGCTCTCACTTGATGGCCACGGGCGGGTCCTGGATTGGATCACCTGGCAGGACGCCGCCTGCCTCTACGCTCGCGATGCCGTCGCCTGGACGCTCGGCGACCCCTGCCTGCACATCCACGGTGGGACCAATCGTCGCAGTGGCATGCAGAGCGGGATGGACCTGCACCCGATCATCGCCGCGCGCGGCCACGCCCGCTCACGTGCGCTGGACCCGACACCGAACCTGACCAACCCGGCCCTGTTCGCCCGCGATGCCCATCTCTGTCTTTACTGTGGCCAGCAGTTCGGCCGCCCCACCCTCACCCGCGACCACGTCATGCCCTTGTCCAAAGGCGGCCTGGATACCTGGGAAAACGTCGTCACCGCTTGCTTCCACTGCAATTCGCGCAAGAGCGACCGCACCCCGCAGCAGGCCGGCATGCCACTGCTGGCGGTGCCCTACCGGCCGAGCTGGATCGAGCACCTGATCCTGTCCAACCGCAACATCCTGGCCGACCAGATGGCGTTCCTGAGGGCCCAGCTGCCCAAGCGTTCCAAGCTCTGCACCTGAACACCTGAAATTGCAACCCTCACCGTCCTGTCACGGACGGCGGCGTTTGCTTGCCCCACCCCCGTTTGAGGGCGAAAATGGGCGTTCAGAACAAGTGCGAACATGATGATCGACTCTGCCCGCTATCCCCGCCTCGCGCGCATCCAGACACCGGATGACCTGCGCACGTTCGACGAATCCGAACTGACGGCGGTTGCCGATGAACTGCGTGCCTACCTGATCGAATCGGTGGGCAAAAGCGGCGGCCATTTCGCCGCCGGTCTGGGCGTGATCGAGCTCACCGTGGCCCTGCACTACCTGTACCAGACCCCGGTCGACCAGCTGGTCTGGGACGTCGGCCACCAGACGTATCCGCACAAGATCCTGACCGGTCGCCGCGACGAGATCCACACCGTCAAGCAGAAGGATGGCGTCGCGCCGTTCCCGAAGCGCGAAGAGAGCGAATACGACACCTTCGGCGTCGGCCACTCCTCGACCTCGATCTCGGCAGCGCTGGGCATGGCCATCGCGCGCCAGACCGAAGGTGACGACCGCAAGGTCGTGGCCGTGATCGGCGACGGCGCGATGACCGCCGGCATGGCGTTCGAAGCGCTGATGCACGCCGGCGGCATGGAACCGGAACCGAACCTGCTGGTGATCCTCAACGACAACAACATGTCGATCTCCGAGGCAGTGGGCGGGCTGACCAAGATGCTCGGCCGCGCCACCGGCAGCCGCACGCTCAATGCGCTGCGCGAAGGCGGCAAGAAGATCCTCGGTGACAAGAAGAACAACCCGGCCCGTTTCGTGAAGCGCTGGGAAGAACACTGGAAGGGCATGTTCGTGCCGTCCACGATGTTCGAGGAGATGGGCTTCCATTACACCGGCCCGATCGACGGCCATGACCTGCCGGCGCTGCTGTCCGCGCTGAAGACGCTGCGTGCCTCCAAGGGCCCGAAGCTGCTGCATGTCATGACCACCAAGGGCAAGGGCTACGAGCCGGCCGAAGGTGACCAGATCGGTTACCACGCGGTGGGCCCGTTCGATCCGGACAAGGGCTTGGTGGCCAAGACCGGCGCGAAGAAACCGACCTATACCGATGTGTTTGGCGACTGGCTGTGTGACGCCGCCGCGGCCGAGCCGCGCCTGTATGGCATCACCCCGGCGATGCGCGAAGGCTCGGGCCTGGTGCGCTTCAGCCGGGAATATCCGCAGCGTTACTTCGACGTGGCCATCGCCGAGCAGCACGCGGTGACCCTGGCCGCAGGCATGGCCACCCAGGGCGGCAAGCCGGTGGTCGCGATCTATTCCACGTTCCTGCAGCGCGCGTACGACCAGTTGGTGCACGACGTGGCCATCCAGGACCTGGATGTGCTGTTCGCGATCGATCGCGCCGGCGTCGTCGGCCCGGATGGTGCAACCCACGCCGGCAACCTCGACCTCAGTTTCCTGCGCTGCGTGCCGAACATGGTGGTGATGGCTCCGTCCAACGAAGCCGAGTGCCGGCAGATGCTCAGTACCGGCCTGCAGCACCCCGGCCCGGCTGCGGTGCGCTATCCGCGCGGCAGCGGTACCGGCGTGGATGCCGGCAGCGATCTGTCGACCCTGCCGATCGGCAAGGGCGAGCTGCGCCTGCAGGGCAACCGCGTCGCCCTGCTCGCCTTCGGCAGCACCGTCGCCGCCGCTGAACAGGTGGGTCGCGAACTGGGTTTGAGCGTGGTCAACATGCGTTTCGTCAAGCCACTGGATCGCGAACTGGTGCTGGCCATGGCCAACCAGCACGACGCCCTGGTGACGATCGAAGACAACGTGGTGGCCGGCGGCGCCGGTTCGGCCGTGGCCGAACTGCTCAATGCCGAGGACGTGCTGCGCCCGATCCTGCACCTGGGCCTGCCTGATGCCTTCCAGCATCACGCCAGCCGCGAAGACCTGCTGGCCGAGGCCGGCATCGATGCCGCCGGCATCCGTGCGGCACTGCTCAAGCGCTGGCCGCAATTGGCAGCCGGTAACCCGCCGCTGAGCGCGGCGGGCTGAGAAACCGCAGAGGTATGGGCCACGCCATGCGTGGCTCCCCAGGCCCCTCATCCACGCATGGCGTGGATCTACCAAGGCACTGGTGGCGCAGAAATACATCCACGCATGGCGTGGATCTACCAGGGTACTGGTGGACTCAGAGATACATCCACGCATGGCGTGGATCTACCAGGGTGCTGGTGACGCAGAAATGCATCCACGCATGGCGTGGATCTGCCAGGGTAAAAGTAGATCCACGCCATGCGTGGATGCCGCAGACCCTGCCGGCGAACGGCGCTCAGCCGTAGCTGATCGCTTCGACAAAAGCACCGCTGGACTCCACCCGCACCGAGGCGCGCTGGCCGGTGTCGGTGAAATGCAGGCGGGCCAGGGTTTCGGCGAAATCGAAGGCACGGACGCCATCGCGGAACTCGATCGGTTCCGGCTTGTCCGGGTGCAGCACGCGCCATTGGCGCTGCTCACATTGCAGTCGGATCAACATGCGTTGCTCACTCCTTGAACAGCGTATCGACGACGAGAGAATGACCGCACCGGGCGCGACAGGGATGGCCAGTGCGAACCGGGACGCGCAAGGCGTCCCGGGAGTCGACAATACGAGGAAAGAAGTGTGATCGCTATCAGATTTCTCTGATCTTGAGCCGATTGCGTCGGCCGCTCAGTTCACCTGGAACTGGGCCCTGCAGCCATTGCTGACCCAGATGCCACGACGGTCCCAGCCCCAGCTCTGGCCTTCGATGCAGGCGCTGCGCGATTCCTGTCGTACCAGGCGCACGCCGCGACGAACCTGCGCATCACAGTACTGCTGGCGCCGGTCATTGGAATGGCAGGCAATCACCTGGCCGCCACCACCCCACTGGCTTCCGCCCCAGCCGTTGCCGCCACCGCCGCCCCAACCACCGCCGCCACCGCCCGGCCGCCGGTACTCACCGACGAATTCGGCGCGGCAGCCCTGGGTAACCCAGACACCGTAACGGGACTGGCCCCAGGTCTCACCTTCCACGCAGGGAGAGCCGGACAACTGGCGGATCATGCGCGCGCGCCCTTCCAGCCGGCACTCATTACTACGGTTCTTGATCGATTCACAGCGCACGATGCCATTGCCGCCACGATCATCGTAGCGATCGTCGTAGCCATAGTTCTGCGCCTGCGCGCCGCCAGCGGCAGCCATCATCGGCAACAGGGTGCACGCCACGGTGCGCCAAGTGAGTCCCTTGCCCATCCCTCGTCTCCAGGTGAATACGGTGGAGGCAAGCATCGGGGATTCTCGGCGTGGCGCACAGAGGGAGCTGCGACGGCGGTTTTTCCCCCATTCAACCAACCCAACCGCAACTGACTGCGGCTGCGCCGGCTCAGCGGCCGAAGTGCAGCGCGTCGACCGCGTTGCCCAGGGCTTCCACGCGCACGGTGCTGTGCTGGCCGGTACGGCAGTGATGTTCGCTGGCCCGCGAGGCAGCGGCGTCGAAGGCGGCCGCGCCGGTGCTGAACACTTCGGTCGCGCGCGTCTGCGGATCCAGCACGGACCAGCGCTGGGCATTGCATTGGACAGTGATGACCATCGTAGGCTCCTGCGTTTCTGGGAAATCCGGGACCGGCACAAGGCCGATCTCCGATGCCCGACCAGCCTAGCCAGCGCCTCGGGGAAGACCTATCGGATTTATCCGAAAACTCCCTACCAGCACCTAAGAAAGCGCCGCCCATCACATCCCTGAGGCCATTTAGGAAATCCATTCCGTGACCCTTGTCACGAAGTCAGCCGCGCTTCACACTACCGTCATCAACAGGGGCCCCTTCCACATGCGCACCTCGCTTCCACTGCAGCGTTCGACGCTGCTGAAGTTCTATTTCGCCGCCAGCTACGTGGTTCTGATCGAGGAACTGGTCCGCGCGTCGCTGAGTTGAGGCTTGGCCAGCGATGCTTGCCGCCGCTGCGGGGACCGCACAGACTGTCGGTTTACGGCACGGAGCCGCACCCATGAAAGTCCTGTTCCTGATCCCGCTGCTGGCCCTGGCCGCCTGTGCCAGCCCGGAAAAACCGGTCACCCGTGACGCCGCCACACCCGTGGTCGGTGGCGACCGCGATGCGCACGGATGCATCGGTTCGGCCGGCTATCAGTGGTGCGAGCACAGCCAGCGCTGCGAGCGGCCGTGGGAACTGGCGCAAGCACAGGGCCTGGCCAACACCGCCGAAGCCATCGATGCCTACTGCGCTACCCCGGCGTCGCCGGCGCGCAGGTAACGGATGCCGCCAATGACCGATCTGTCCCCGCTGCCGGCGCTGGCACCCGGCCGCTACCGCCACTTCAAAGGTGGCGAGTACGAGGTGATCGACATCGTCCGCAGCAGTGAAACGCTGCAGCCGATGGTGCTCTATCGCGCGCTGTACGGCGAAGGCGGACTGTGGGTGCGTCCCTATCCGATGTTCATTGAACAGGTGCCCGGCGAGCACGGCCCACAGCCACGCTTCGCCCGCATCGGCGACTGAACGGCGCGGCTCACGCTGCGCGCACGGCATCCCCGCGCATGCTGGAGCCCCCTGCGAGACGGAACCCGCATGCGCCACACCCTGTTGATCGCCCTGTCGCTGGCCAGCACCCCGGTGCTGGCCGCAGAACTTCCCAGCTTCGACCGTCCCGGCATCGGCTTCGGCACCGACACCGTGCCGCGTGGCGGCGTTGCCGTCGAAGTGGGCCTGCCCAGCTATCAACGTGATCGTGATCGCGACGGCCTGCGCATGACATCGCTGTCCAGCGACCTGCTGTTGCGCACGGGCCTCGCACCCGGCTGGGAACTGCAGCTGGCGTCCACACCGTGGCAGCGCCAGCGCGAACGTGGCCCTGACATGCCGCGCACGCAGCAACGTGGCGCCGGCGACAGCACGGTCGGAGTGAAATGGGCCGGTCCCGGCAGTACCGAGCGCACGGCCTGGGCGCTGCTGGCCAGCGGTGTGATCGCGCGTGGCGATGCCGCCTTCAGCGACGGCCGCCAGTACGCGCTGGCCGCCAGCGTCGAGCACACCTTCAACGAGCGCTGGAGCGGTGCGCTGTATGGCAGTCACCAGCGCGGCGCGGGCCAGCGCAGCACGACCTGGTCGCCAAGCCTCGCGTTGAGCGTGACCGAGCGGCTGGGTACCTACATCGAAGCCGGCTTCACCCGCGCCAGGCAGCAACCCGACCAGGCCATCGCCGGCGCAGGCCTGACCTGGATGCTGCGGCCGAACGTGCAGCTGGATGCCTCTTTCGATCTGGGCCTCAATCGCAACAGCCCCGACCTGCAGCTCGGCACCGGCATCGCGTTCTATCTGCAGTGACCTGCTGAACTGATCGTGCGCGTCGGGCGCATCGCCCTCGGGCTACAATCATACCGTCCAGTCGGTTTCGTTCCCCCATGCCAGAATCCCCTCCCCGCTCCCGCCGCAAGGCGCCCGACAGCGTGCGCCAGGCGCTGCTGCACGCGACCGCCCACACCATCGGCCAGAATGGACTGGCGGCCCTTACCGTGCAGGACGTCGCCGACGCGGCCGGTGTCAGCAAGGGCGCGCTGTTCCATCATTTCAGCAGCAAGCAGGACCTGGTCGAGGCAACGCTGACCTCGCTCATCGCCGACTTCGAGGACAGAGTGCGCGAGGTGCTGCGACAGTCCCCGCCCCGCCATGGCGGCTTCAGCCGTGCCTATGTGCAGGTCAATTTCGAGCATCTGCTGCAGCAGGAGCAGATCAACGATATCGGGCTCACCATGGGCAACATGCTGGAGCCAGCGCTGCTGGTCCACTGGAGAACGTGGATGCGCGGCATGCTGGCCGAGTTTCCGGCTGAAGCCTGCGATCCGCGTTTGTACGCTGCGCGTTGCGTTGCCGATGGCTACTGGGCTACCGCCTATGGGCGGCCCTTGGACGAAACCGAACGCCAGAATGCACAGGCCATGGCCCTGGAGGCACTGAAACTGTGCGAACCGGCATGAACGGGAAACTGCGATGAACCCCTATTTCTACCTGGCCGGCGCGATCGTGCTGGAAGTGATCGCCACCTCCCTGCTCAAGGCATCCGAAGGCATGACCCGCCTCGGTCCGACGCTGGGCGCGCTCGCCGGTTACGGTGTGTGCTTCTACCTGCTGTCGCTGACGATGAAGTCGATCCCCACCGGCATTGCCTATGCCATCTGGTCCGGCGTCGGCATCGTGCTGATCTCGCTGATCGGCCTGCTGGTATTCAAGCAGCGCCTGGATGCACCGGCACTGATCGGCATCGGCCTGATCTGTGCCGGCGTGCTGGTCATCAACCTGTTCTCGCACAGCAGCGCGCATTGAGCGCGCCGCTGTACGAACTGACGGGCTAGGCGACCTTCTTCGCGACGGTCATGCCGAGCACGAAAAGTACGACGGCGATGATGATGCCGGCCCAGAACAGGAACTTGGCGATGCCCACCGCAGCGCCGGCAATACCGCCGAAACCCAGCGCGCCGGCGATCAGGCCGATGATGGCGAAAATGATGGCCCACTTGATCATGTCGATCCTCTCCCTGGCGGGAATACTGAAGGTGCGATCAGGTTAGGCAGGCCGCGATGCCACACACGTGAACAGGTCGCAGGCGCGGCGTGAAACGATCCGGCTCAGCGCGGCCGGAAGCGCAGCAGCGCCACTGCGAAGGCGAGAAACACGCTGCCGACCAGGCGTTCGAACCAGCGTTGCGCAAAGGGCTTTGCCAGCCAACGGCGCAGCCCATGTCCACCCGCCGCGTACATCACGTACCAGAACAGTTCGCAGGTAGCGAAGGTGGCCACCAGCACCGTGTACTGCACGGCCTGGCCACGCGCCGGGTCGACGAACTGCGGCAGGAACGCCGCGGCGAACAGCAGCAGCTTGGGATTGCTCAGCCCCACCAGCAGGCCACCACGGAACACGGCCCAGGCACCATGCACCGGCGCCAGCGCTGCATCGACGTCTGTCGCCACCGGCGCCTGCCGGCAGCTGTCCCGCCAGGCCTTGATGCCCAACCAGGCCAGGTATGCCACACCCAGATAACGCAGCACATCGAACAGCATCGGCGACGAGCGCAGCACCGCGCTCAGGCCAGCCGCGGACGCCGCAAGCACCAGCAGCATCGCCAGCAGGCAACCGGCCATGGCAGGCACGCTGCGACGGAAGCCCAGGCCGACACTGCGCCCGAGGATGTGCAGCATGTTCGGACCCGGCGTGCCGCACAGCACGAACACCGTCGCCAGGAACCACCACCAGGTATGCAGGGCCATCACTTCGTCCACCGGAATAATCCCTGCAAGGATAGTGCGCAGCGGCTGTCCCCACCATGCACAGTCCCGGGTCGAATCGACGGTTACAGCTGCGGCGGCTCAGCCGCTGGCAACGCGTGACGCACGCAGTTCGGCCATCGCGATGCGCAGCACCCGCAGCGCCGAGCGCAGGAACACGACCAGCAGTGCGACCGCGACCAGCAGGTCCGGCCAACCGGCACCGAACAGCGCCACCAGACCCGCCGCCAGCACCACCGAAATGCCCTCGAAGATATCGTTGCGTGCGCATTCCCAGGCCGATGCCAGGTTCACGTCGTCATTGCGATAGGGCGTCAGCAGCCACAGGCAGAAACCGTTCGCGGCCAGGTTCAGCAGCGCGGCCAGGCCCATGCTTTCGAACAGGGGAACCTGCGGATGCGCCAGCCGCCATCCGATCTGTACCGCCACTGCCACCGCTGCCGCCAGGATCAGCACGCCCTTGAACAGCGCAACCCGCGCCTTGGCCGCCACGCCGGCACCCACCACCAGCAGGCTCAGCAGGTAGGTAGCGGCGTCTCCCAGGTTGTCCAGCGCACCGGAGAGCAGCGCGGACGAGTGGCTGTACCACGACGCGCCGACCATCATCAGGAACGTCGCCAGGTTGATCAGCAGCACGATCCACAGCACCCGCCGGTGGCGCGCCTGCATGGCTGCCACATCCAGCGTCTTGCCGCAGCCACAGCATTCGCCCATCGCCCTGTCCTCTGCCTGTCGTACCCCATTATCACGCTGATCAGGCGTGCCGGCAGCGGCTGCGACGGCCCCATCTGCGATTGCGCGTCCCGGCCTGCGATGTGCTGCAATGGCACTCCCCGGCACGGAGAGACCCATGAAGACGCTTGGCCTGATCGGCGGCATGAGCTGGGAAAGTTCGGCGCAGTACTACCGCCTCATCAACGAAGAGGTGCGCGCGCGGCTGGGCGGCGCGCACTCGGCGCAGCTGCTGCTGTGGTCGCTGGATTTCGCCCGCATCAAGCAGCTGCAGCACGATGGCGACTGGGATGCCCTGGGCAACGAGATGGTCGATGCGGCACAGCGGCTGCAGGCCGGTGGCGCCGAACTGCTGCTGATCTGCACCAACACCATGCACAAGCTCGTTGGTGAGATCGAGGCGGCCTGCCCGCTGCCGCTGTTGCACATCGCCGACCCGACCGCCACGGCGATCGTGCAGGCCGGTCTGCAGCGTGTGGGCCTGCTCGGCACGGCCTTCACCATGGAGGAAGACTTCTACCGTGGCCGGCTGAGCGAGCGCTTCGGCCTGGACGTGCTGGTTCCGGAGGCCGACGACCGCCGCGATGTGCACGCGATCATCTACGAGGAACTGATCGCCGGCGTGGTCAACGAGCGATCACGACAGGTGTACGTCGAGGTGATCGAACGCCTGGTTGCCCGCGGTGCCGAAGCGATCATCCTGGGCTGTACCGAGATCATGCTGCTGGTACGTGCCGAAGACAGCCCGGTGCCGCTGTTCGACACCACGACGCTGCATGCGCGCGCGGCAGTGGAGGCGGCGTTGGCATGACGCACGGTCACGCGGGCGATTCCGGCTGCACCGCCAGCGACGTGACCAGCCATTCCACTACCGCTGGCGAATCGCACAGGAAGAATACTGCGTCGCCGCTGCGGGCTTCGGTCAGCATCCGGTAGACGCTGATCGCCACACCCGATTGGCTGGCGATGAAAATCTCGCTGCTGCGCGGCCCGTCGGCCTGGCGCGAAACCAGCCGCAAGGCATGGCGGGCCGCGACCGTATCTTCCGGTTCGGCTTCGCGTGTCAATTCCAGGCCACGCTGGCCCCAGGCAACAAAAACACGCTTGCCCTTGAACGTCGTGTCCAGGACCTGCACTTCGGCCGCGCCTGTGCCGGCCGAGCGATGAATGACGATACTGCTGATCAACGCAACCCCCTGTGGTCGTCGTGGTCCGCACATCCTTGTCCGCACCCGCGCCAGCGGCCCCGGGCGATGCCCGAGGGCTGTGTCCGAAAGCGCTGGAACGTGTAAAAAACTGTAAACCGATGCAATCGGATGTGCCCGGGATGATACGGGATGTAACGCCTTGCATGCGCCGCCGGACACTTATAAATCCGTCCTGAGCCGGCGCAGGGCCCTGTCGTCGCAGAGCGCCGCACGTGCGCCATTCTTGCGTCCCACTCCCAACCCGAGGTGTTTCAATGAGCCTTCGCCTGCTACTGCCCCTGGGCGGTTCTGCGCTTGCCCTGCTGCTGGCCGCGACCACCGTTTCGGCCCAGGATTACGACATCGAGTCGTCTCCGCGCACCACCTGCGAATCGCACTTCAACAAGACCCAGCAGTGTCCGTTCGAGGGACGCGCGCGCCTGGCGCGGCAGCTGTCGGTGACGCCGTGCGTGGAAGATGACAACTGGGGACAGCGCCGCGGCATGCTGTGGGTCACCGACGGCTGTCGTGCCGAATTCGTCGCCGAAGAGCGTGGGCGTGGACGCTGGCCCGGGCGTGACCGTGACCGTGATCGCGATGGCGAGCGCCTGGTCTGCGAATCCTACGAGAACAAGGAGAAGCAGTGCCGCATCCGCGTCCGTCATGACGTGCAGCTGGTCAAGCAGAAGTCGGTCACCACCTGCACCGAGGACCGCAACTGGGGCTGGGACCGACGCGGCGTATGGGTCAGCGACGGCTGCCGCGCCGAGTTCCGCGTCTACTGAGTGCGATGGCGGCGGGCCCATCCTCGCTAGAATAAAGCTCCTACAGCAGGAAGCACCGCATGGACCGCTGGTATCTGGCAACGATGATGTCCTTGCTGCTGTGCAGCCGTCGGCGATGACGCTGCAGGCTCCGCCACTTCGGATACGCGAGGCCGAATGCACGGATCTTCCGGCACTGATCGCCCTCGACAGCGTTGCGGCGCATGACCCACGACGTGCGGTGCAGATCGGCCAGTGGCTGGCGGACGGCCACATGCACGTTGCCGAGCTCGATGGCACGCTGGCCGGCTACCGCGTGCAGCATCGGCACTTCTTCGGTGAAGCCTTCATCGAGATGCTGATGGTGGCCGCGCCGCTGCGCGGACACGGCGTTGGTCGCGCGCTGCTTCTGCATGCAACGTCGCGCAGCGCAGGTGCCCGGCTTTTCACCTCGACCAACCAGTCCAATACCAACATGCAGCGGCTGCTGGCAGCCGCTGGCTTCGTGCAGTGCGGAATCGTGCACGGCCTCGACGAAGACGACCCGGAGCTGATCTACCGCTTCACCGCTGACGATGCGAGGTAAGGGGCGACCTTCGCTTCCAGCAGCGCCATCAACGCCGGGTCCATGCAGCGATAGTCGTCTGGGATGTCCAGGCAGTGCAGCGGCGTGTGTTCAAGCAGGCGCGCGAAATTCGCCTGCAGCCGATGCTGGTGCTTGGGCTCCATCACGAAGATGACATCCGCCCAGCGGATATCCGCTGGGCTGATGGGCCGGCGCGCGTGCGGGCTGGTACCAGCCGAGCACGCACTGATACCTGGCCGGCGCTGCCACATCGCTTCGGCGGTGGGGCTGCGCAGCTGGTTGCGGCTGCAGACAAACAACAGGTTCAACATTCCTGATCCAGTAGTTGTCGCGGGCTGCGGACCGGATAGGTGAAACCCAGCTGGCGCGCCCGCAGCAGCTTGTCGCCACGCGTATACACCAGCTTCCAGTTCTTTTCCGGCTTGAAGATCGGCAGTGGTGCCGTGTGGTCGCCGCCGTGGTGGCGCGACTGCGAGCGCCTCCAGGCGCGGTTCCTTTGCGTTTCCATGATCGTATTCTCGTGAGTACCGGGTTCAGCAGCCGCGGTAGTACGAGTGCGCGCAGGATACAACGCCGCAACAAAAAAGCCCACGCATCGCTGCGCAGGCTTGTCTGTTTCATCACAGTGGTCGGGACGGCCGGATTCGAACCGACGACCCTCTGCCCCCCAGGCAGATGCGCTACCAGGCTGCGCTACGCCCCGACTGATGCTGCGATGTGCCCGCCAGTACGGCGGGCCGTGAAGTATAGCGGATTACGGCGGAAATGGGTCAGCGACGCAGCAGTTGCAGCACTTCTTCCAGTTCCATCCGCACCTGCTTGATGATCTGGTTGCTCAAGGCCGATTCCTCGCGCGCATCCGGACCATCCAGGCGCAGGCGCGCGCCACCGATGGTGTAGCCCTGTTCGTACAACAGGCTGCGGATCTGCCGCACCATCAGCACGTCGTGGCGCTGGTAGTAACGACGGTTGCCACGGCGCTTGGCCGGCTCGAGACTGGGGAACTCGGTTTCCCAGTAACGCAGCACGTGCGGCTTGACGTCGCACAGTTCGCTGACTTCACCGATGGTGAAGTAGCGCTTGGCCGGAATCGGCGGAAGTTCGCGGTTACTGCCCGGATCCAGCATAAGCTTCCACCCTCTCCTTGAGCTTCTGGCCCGGACGGAAGGTAACCACCGTACGGGCGGAAATCGGAATTTCCTCGCCGGTCTTGGGGTTGCGACCCGGGCGCTGGTTCTTGCGCCGCAGGTCGAAATTGCCAAAGCCCGACAGCTTCACCTGACGTCCCTGTTCCAATGCTTCACGCAGCACATCGAAGAACGCGTCGACGAATTCCTTGGCTTCCCGCTTGTTCAGACCGACTTCGTCGAACAGCTTTTCCGCCATCTCCGCCTTGGTCAATGCCATTGCCTGCTACCCCCGAGTGCTGCCCGCTCAGCCGCGGATCCGGGCGTGGTGTTCACGCTCGATGGCAGTGACCGCCTCGGCCACTACCGCTTCCACGTCGCGGTCCGTCAGAGTGCGCGACTTGTCCTGCAAAATCAAGCCCATAGCGAGACTCTTGAATCCCGGCTCGACGCCCTGGCCGACATAGCGGTCGAACAGGTTCAGCTCGCGCAGCAGCGGGCCGGCCGCCTGGCGGATGGTCGCGGCAAGGTCACTCCAGGCCACCTGTTCAGGCACCAGGAAGGCCAGGTCGCGGCGCACCGCCGGGTAGCGCGACAGTTCACCGGCGCGCGGCAGCGCACGGGCGGACAGCGCTTCCAGATCCAGCTCGAAGGCGTACACGTCCACGTCGATGTCCATCGCCTTGGCCAGGCGCGGGTGGATCTGACCGATCCAGCCGATCGCCACACCGTCGCGGAAGACCTCGGCCGAACGCACCGGATGGCCGTAGGCACGGGTGGACGGGCGGAACTCCAGGACCGCGCCACTGGCGGCGGCCAGCGATTCCAGGTCACCCTTCAGGTCATGGAAATCGACCTTGCGGGTCGGCAGGCCCCACTGCACCGCCTGCGCGTCACCGCAGACCGCAGCGGCCACGCGCGGGGTTTCCAGCGGCGCGGGCCGGCTTTCGCCGAGCGACGCGTCGCCGCCCTGCTGGGCGAACACGCGGCCGAGCTCGAACAGGCGCACGCGGCCCAGCTGGCGGGCGGCATTGCGGCCCAGGGTGGCGACCAGGCCCGGCAGCAGCGACGGGCGCATCACCGCCAGTTCGGCCGACAGCGGATTGGCCAGCGGCACCAGAGCATCGCGCAGCTGCCAGTGGCTCAGCAGGCCGTCGTCGACGAAGGCGAAATTGACGGTTTCCTGCAGATCGCGGGCGATCAGCTGGCGGCGCGCGCTCAACGCGTCCAGCTGGGTTTCGCTCGGCATCGCCACGCGCGAGGCACCGCCCGGCAGCGTGGTTGGAATCTGCTCGTAACCGTGGATGCGGGCCAGTTCCTCGATCAGGTCTTCTTCGATGGCGATGTCAAAGCGGCGGCTCGGCGCAGTGACCTGCCAGCCTTCCCCAGCGACCACCACCTGCATGCCCAGCGCGCGCAGGATGCGCTCGACCTCGGCGTCGTCGATGGTGATGCCCAGCACGCGGGTGATGCGCGCGCGGCGCAGCAGGATCGTGGCCGGCTGCGGCAGGTCGGCCGCATGTACCGCCTCGGTCACCGGCGCCGGCGTACCGCCGGCCAGGTCCAGCACCAGGCGGGTCGCGTATTCGATGGCGGTACGCGGCAGCGCCGGGTCGACGCCACGCTCGAAGCGGTGGCCGGCATCGGTGTGCAGGCCGAGCTTGCGGCCACGGCCCATGATCGCGGCCGGCGCGAAGTGCGCCGCTTCCAGGAACACGGCGGTGGTGGCGTCGGTGACGCGGGTGTCGAAGCCGCCCATCAGGCCGGCCAGGCCGACCGCACGGTCAGCATCGGTAACCACCAGGAAGCTGTCGTCCAGCGCAGCATCACGGCCATCCAGCAGCTTCAGGCTTTCACCGGCGCGCGAACGACGCACACCGATCGTGCCCTGCAGGGTGCCCAGATCGTAGGCGTGCATCGGCTGGCCCAGCTCGAGCATCACGTACTGGGTGATGTCGACCAGCAGCGACACCGGCCGCACACCACTGCGGCGCAGGCGCTCGGCCATCCACAACGGGGTCTTCGCCGCGGCGTTGACACCTTCGATGACACGACCGAGATAGCGCGGCGCTTCAGCACCGGCATCAAGCTGGATCGCCAGCTCGCGGCTGCCCTGGGCAGCAATCGGCTCTGCGATGAAATCCAGTACTTCGCTGCGCGTCGCTGCTGCAACGTCGTAGGCGATGCCGCGGATGCTGAAGCAGTCGGCGCGGTTCGGGGTCAGCTTGATCTCGATGCTGGCGTCCGGCAGGCCGAGGTACTCCACCAGGGTCTGGCCGACCGGCGCATCGTCCGGCAGTTCCAGCAGGCCTGAGGCATCGTTGTCCAGGCCCAGCTCCTTGGCCGAGCACAGCATGCCGTTGGATTCGACGCCGCGCAGCTTGGCCGGCTTGATCTTCAATTCACCGATCTGCGCACCGACCATCGCCAGCGGCGCGACCAGGCCCGGGCGCGCATTCGGCGCACCACAGACGATCTGCAGCAGCTCAGCCTGGCCCGCATCAACCTTGCATACCTGCAGGCGGTCGGCTTCGGGATGGCGCTCGGCTTCGACGATGCGCGCGACGACCACATGCTGCAGGCCATCGCCAAGCGCGGTCACCTCTTCCACTTCCAGGCCGATGGCGGTCAGCACTGCGCTGAGCTCATCGCGCGAGGCAGTGGTCGGGACGTGGCTGCGCAGCCAGTTTTCGGAGAATTTCATGGTGTCACCCTGGTGGGCCCGGCGCATGCGCCTGGGCCTGCGTTGT
The DNA here is from genome assembly GCF_002750935.1 of Stenotrophomonas sp. LMG 10879. NCBI lineage: Bacteria > Pseudomonadati > Pseudomonadota > Gammaproteobacteria > Lysobacterales > Lysobacteraceae > Stenotrophomonas > Stenotrophomonas sp. LMG 10879. Next base: position 437,320 of record NZ_PEJT01000002.1, on the reverse strand, counting down.
TGAGTCCGCCGGGCACGGCCCGGCGCTACCTAATGCGTTACGCGAACTGCTTCAGGAACCGCACGTCGTTCTCGAAGAACGCGCGCAGGTCGTTGACGCCGTAGCGCAGCATCGCAAAGCGTTCCACGCCCATGCCGAAGGCGAAGCCGGTGTAGCGTTCCGGATCGATGCCGACGTTGCGCAGCACGTTGGGGTGGACCATGCCGCAGCCGAGCACTTCCAGCCAGCGGGTGCTGCCGTCGGGCTGCTGCCAGGCGATGTCCACTTCCGCGCCGGGTTCGACGAACGGGAAGTAGCTGGGGCGGAAGCGCATCTCGAAATCGCGCTCGAAGAACGCGCGCACGAACTCGGACAACGTGCCCTTCAGGTCGGCGAAGGTCGAATGCTCGTCGACCAGCAGGCCTTCGACCTGGTGGAACATCGGCGAATGGGTCTGGTCGCTGTCGCTGCGATAGACCTTGCCAGCGGCGATCATGCGCAGCGGCGGCGCGTGGTCGCCCATGTAGCGCACCTGCACACCGGAGGTATGCGTGCGCAGCAGGCGGCCGTCGCCGAAGTAGAAGGTGTCATGCATCGCGCGCGCCGGATGGTGCGGCGGGAAGTTCAGCGCCTCGAAGTTGTGCCAGTCGTCCTCGATCTCCGGACCTTCGGACAACTCGTAGCCCAGCCGGCCGAAGATGCCGGTGATGCGCTCGAGGGTGCGGGTGATCGGATGCAGGCCGGCGCGTTCGCCACTGCGGCCCGGCAGCGTGATGTCGATCGCCTCGGCGGCCAGGCGCGCGTCCAGCGCAGCGTCTTCCAGCACCGCCTTGCGCTCGCCCAGCGCACTGCTCAGCGCATCGCGGGCCTGGTTGATGGCTTCACCGGCGGCCTTGCGCTCGTCGGCCGGCAGCGCACCGAGCTGCTTGAGCTGCGAGGTGATGCTGCCGCTCTTGCCAAGCAGGGCCACGCGCAGCTGCTCCAGCGCGTCAGGGCTCTGCGCGGCGGCCACGTCGGCCAGCGCCTGGGAAGTGAGGGATTGAATGTCGCTCATGGGTAGCCGGAACTCCAGTCGGTCTGCCATCGCGATGCGCGAAGGGCCGCGCCGTCGCCACCGCTTGCCGGTCGCCCGCCATCTGCACAGCTGCGCCCGGCACAAAAAAGAATGGGGAAGGACTTGCGCCCTTCCCCATGCATTGCCTCTACCTGACACCGTTCTCCGTGAACGGCAACGGCATCGGGAAGGACTTATGCCGCCAGTGCGCCCTTGGCCTTTTCGGCCAGTGCAGCAAAGCCAGCTGCGTCGTGCACGGCGATGTCAGCCAGAACCTTGCGGTCCAGGGTGATGCCAGCCTTCAGCAGGCCGTTCATGAAACGGCTGTAGCTCAGGCCGTTGATGCGGGCAGCCGCGTTGATGCGGGTGATCCACAGCGAACGGAAGTTGCGCTTCTTCTGCTTACGGCCGATGTAGGCGTACTGCTGTGCCTTGATGACCGCCTGCTTGGCGACGCGGAAGACCTTGCGACGGGCATTGTAGTAGCCCTTCGCCAGATCAAGGATTTTCTTGTGGCGGCGACGCGCCTGTACGCCACGCTTAACTCGTGCCATTTTTCAGTTCCTCAGAGGTAAGGGAGCATGCGGTCCAGACGGCCTGCGTCTTCTGCGCGGACGTGATTCGTCTGACGCAGGTTACGCTTACGCTTGGTCGCTTTCTTCGTGAGGATGTGGCTACGGTTGGCGTGGCCGCACTTGTACTTGCCCGAGGCGGTCTTGCGGAAACGCTTGGCCGCCGCCCGGTTGGTCTTGATCTTGGGCATTGCAATGTCCTTGATGGGATATGACCCTGGTTTCTGACTGATCTGGCGGCGGCCTGGGCCGCTCTTTCCGTCCTGCCATGATCGGCGTACGACCCGTCCTGGGTGGGTCGAGCCGGGCATGATACAGGCAAAACCGCCCTGTAACCAGCCCCCATACAGCTTTTCATCCGCAACCGGGCTGCGCCGGTCGCGGAAAAGCAAAAGGACGCCAGCGGCGCCCCTTCACCTTCATCCATTCAGCCGCCAGGCGCCCCGCGAGGCAGCCCGTCAGGCCTCAGGTCTTCTTCTTCGGCGCGATCATCATCACCATCTGACGCCCTTCCAGGCGCGGACGGGATTCGATGACGATGTCCTCGCCCAGATCACCCTCGATCCGGCTGGCCATCTCGCGACCCAGTTCCTGGTGGCTCATTTCACGGCCACGGAAACGGATGTTGACCTTGATCTTGTCGCCTTCTTCAAGGAAACCGCGCATCTTGCGCAGCTTGATCTGGTAGTCGCCCTCGTCCGTGACCGGACGGAACTTCACTTCCTTGATCTCGACCTGCTTGGTCTTCTTCTTGGCCTCGCTGGCCTTCTTCTGGGCTTCGAACTTGAACTTGCCGAAGTCCATGATCTTGCACACCGGCGGGTCGGCCTGCGGCTGGATCTCGACCAGGTCCAGGCCTTCATCTTCGGCCATGGACAACGCTTCGTCTCGCGTCAACACGCCGATCATTTCTCCGTCACTGCCGATCACGCGGACGCGCGGCACACGGATTTCCTGATTCTTGCGGTTCTGTTTGTTGTCAGGGGTACTGATATTGCGATCTCCCAAGGGTGTCGAACCCGGCCCGGGCGCCAATGCGCACGGGCCGGACCTTTGTTTACGCGCCCTCGGCCTGGAGCCGCTCGGTGAAGGCCTGAAGGCTCATGCTGCCGAGATCTTCGCCAGAACGCGTACGCACCGCCACAGCGCCGTTTTCCTTCTCGCGGTCACCAATGACCAGCAGGTACGGCACGCGCTGCAGCGTGTGCTCGCGAATCTTATAGCCGATCTTCTCGTTACGCAAATCGGCGCTGACGCGGAAGCCTTGATCCGCAAGGCTTTTGGTCACGGCAGACACGTATTCAGCCTGCGCATCGGTGATATTGGCCACCACCACCTGGGTCGGCGCCAGCCAGGCCGGGAACTGACCGGCATGGTGCTCGATCAGGATGCCCAGGAAACGCTCCATCGAGCCGACGATGGCCCGGTGCAGCATCACCGGATGCTTCTTCTGGCTGTTCTCGTCCACGTATTCAGCGCCCAGACGGCCGGGCATCATGAAATCGACCTGCATGGTGCCCAGCTGCCAGGTGCGGCCGATGGCGTCCTTCAGGTGGTACTCGATCTTCGGGCCGTAGAAGGCACCCTCGCCCGGCAGCTCCTGCCATTCCACCCCGCAGCTGGACAGTGCCGAGCGCAGCGCGCCCTCTGCCTTGTCCCAGGTGGCGTCATCGCCCAGGCGCGATTCGGGGCGCAGCGCGATCTTGACCTGGATCTCCTCGAAGCCGAAGTGCTGGTACACCGCCAGCGCCTGCTGGTGGAACGCGGTCACTTCCGCCTCGACCTGGTCTTCGGTGCAGAACACGTGGCCGTCGTCCTGGGTGAAGCCACGCACGCGCAGGATGCCGTGCAGCGCGCCGGAGGGCTCGTTGCGGTGGCAGGCGCCAAACTCACCGTAGCGGATCGGCAGGTCGCGGTAGCTGTGCAGCCCCTGGTTGAACACCTGCACGTGGCCCGGGCAGTTCATCGGCTTCAGCGCGTAGGTACGCTTCTCCGACTCGGTGAAGAACATCGCGTCCTGGTAGTTGTCCCAGTGGCCCGACTTCTGCCACAGCGACACGTCCAGGATCTGAGGGCAGCGCACTTCGCCGTAGCCGGTGCTGCGGTACACCTTGCGCATGTACTGCTCGACCACCTGCCACAGCGCCCAGCCCTTCGGGTGCCAGAACACCAGGCCCGGGGCCTCTTCCTGCAGGTGGAACAGATCCTGCTGCTTGCCGATGCGACGGTGGTCGCGCATCTCCGCTTCTTCGATGCGCTTGATGTACGCATCGAGCTGCTTCTTGTCGGCCCAGGCGGTGCCGTAGACGCGCTGCAGCTGCTCGTTCTGCGCGTCGCCGCGCCAGTAGGCGCCGGAAATGCGGGTCAGCTTGAAGGCCTTCAGGAAGCGCGTGTTGGGCACGTGCGGGCCGCGGCACATGTCCACGTATTCCTGGTGGTAGTACATGCCCATCGCCTGGATGTCAGGCGACATGTCCTCGATCAGGCGCAGCTTGTAGTCCTCGCCACGGGCCTTGAAGATTTCGATGACTTCCGCACGCGGCGTCACTTTCTTGATCACGTCGTAGTCCTGCGCGATCAGCTCGCCCATGCGCTTTTCGATCGCCGCCATGTCTTCGGGCGTGAACGGACGCTCGGAGTAGATGTCGTAGTAGAAGCCTTCGGCGATCACCGGACCGATGACCATCTTCACGTCCGGGTACAGCTGCTTGACCGCGTGGCCGACCAGGTGGGCGCTGGAGTGGCGGATGATCTCCACGCCCTCCTCGTCCTTGGCGGTGATGATGCGCAGGGAGGCGTCGTGTTCGATGACGTCACTGGCATCGACCAGCACGCCATCCACCGAACCGGCGATGGTGGCCTTGGCCAGGCCGGCGCCGATCGACTGGGCGACGTCCATGACGCTGACGGGATGTTCGAATTCGCGGCGGCTGCCGTCGGGAAGGGTAATCGTGATCATTGCAATGGCTTCATGCGGGGCCCGCCGGGCGGGCTGGAAAGCGCTCCCGGGCCAACGCCCGGGCAATAAAAAAGCGCCGCGAGGGCGCCTGGAATGCAGGGCCTTCGGGGCAGGTCAACAGTGGGCGGTGGTAGTGCTCATGTCGCACGCTCGGCCGGCGCTGGGCGCGGGCCACCTTGTTCCAGGATGGGGTTGCCGATGATCTTAAACCAGTGGCCGACAAAGCCCAAGCGGCGCCTGAATGGCGCTGGCTGGCGGCGTGAAAACGCAATGATTACCATGTGCGCGCAGCCAGCCCCCGTGCCGGCCTGCCCGCTTCCCCCAGGACCCTGCAATGCGCCACCCGCCCCGACCGGCGCCCGCCGGTCCCGCCCGTGCCCCGCGTTCACCGGCATTGTGCCGGGCCCGGAGCCCCCGATGATCACCGTCGGCCTGTCGACCCTGGGCTTCTGCAGCCTCGGCATGCTGTCGGCGATGTTCTCCGCGCTGGCCTTCTATGCCGCCTCCCCGCATTGCCGCTGGCCGCGGCTGCGCCGTGCCGGGCGCCTGGGCCGGCAGATCGGCCTGGTCGCTGCCGTGGCCGCACTGTGGCTGTGGATGGCCGAACTGGGCTTTGCCGCCGGCCTGGTGGCGATGCTGTGCACCTGGATGCTGGCCGCCATGCTGCTGCCGGCACTGGCCGCGTGGCACCGCCCCGATGTGGAGCCGCGCTGATGTGGTCGCGCGCACTGGCCGGCATCGTCGCCGGCTTCTTCCTTGCCGCGGCGGCGACCGGCCTGGTCGCCTGGCTGCCGCCGGGCCCCTGGCAGAAAGCCCTGGTGCCGAGCCTGATCGCGTTCGTCCCGTTGTGGATGCTGGCCGCGCTGTGGGCCTTCAGTTTCCGCAGCCCGTTGCGCGCCTGGCTGACTCTGGCCGGTTGCGCGGCCCTTGGCTTCGCCGCACTCGGCCTGCTGCGCCTGACCGGCGCGGTGCAATGAGATCGACCGAATGAAATTCAGTTCCCAGACCCTGCGTACGTTCACCACCCTGCACACCTGGGTTGGCCTGGTCGCCGGCTTCGGGCTGTTCGTGGCGTTCTATGCCGGCGCGCTGACCCTGTTCCACCACGATCTCCCGCTGTGGCAGACACCTGGCGCGGCAACCGCATTGCCCGCCGGCCTGGATGACGCGCAGTACCTGCTCGACGACGTGCTGGCCACGCACGCGGAGGCGCGTCGCCACGTCGGCATGACCTTCCCGGGCGCCGATCATCCGCAGCCGCTGGCCTACTGGCAGGCCGAGGACGGCAGCTGGCGCTATGCATGGCCGGGACAGACCGGCGGCAGCCCGACGCCACCGCAGACCGGGCTGGCCGAACTGGTCAACGAACTGCATTACAGCCTGGGCCTGCCGGTGGCCGGCATCTACGTGATGGGCATCGTCAGCCTGCTGTACGGCATGGCCCTGCTCAGCGGCCTGGTGATCCACCTGCCCAAGCTGCTGGGCGATCTGTTCGCGTTGCGCCCGGGCCGCAACCTCAAGCAGCAGTGGCAGGACGCGCACAACGTGATCGGCGTGCTCAGCCTGCCGTTCCATCTGATGTTCGCGGTCACCGGTGCCCTGCTCTGCCTGGTGTTCATGCAGATGGCCGTACTGAATCCCCTGATCTACGACGGCAAGGCACTGCAGGCGGTACCGACGGCGATGGATACCGCGCCGCTGCGCGAGGCCAGTGGCATCCCTGCTGCACCGGGCAGCCTGCGCGAACTGCACGCACGGGCGCTGGAAGTGGCGCGCGCGCAGGGCGTGGCCAACTTTGAACCGGCCTACCTGAAACTGGCCAATGGCGGTGATGCCAACGCGACCATCGAGATCACCGGCGAGGCCAGCGGCACGCTTGGCCCGCTCGGTGCTGTCGCGCTGGATGTCGAAAGCGGCCGCGTGCTGGCCAGCCAGCTGCCTGGCCAACGCGATGCCAACCACGCCACGCTCAGTGCCGCCTATGCCCTGCACTTCGGCGAATTCGGCAATGGCGTGGTGGTCTGGCTGTATTTCCTGCTCGGCCTCGGCGGCGCCTTCCTGTTCTATTCGGGCAACCTGCTGTGGATCGAGTCGCGCCGCAAGCGCCGTCAGCCGCAGCAGTCGCGCGCGGCCGTCAACATGGCGCGGGCCACGGTGGGTGTCTGCATCGGCCTGTGCGTGGCGATCTCGGTGGCCTTCGTCGCCGCACTGGTGCTGGAGCGGGTCGCACCTGCCCAGGTCGACCACGGCATCCGCTGGGCCTGCTTCGTGACCTGGGCGGCGTGTGCGCTGTGGGCTGCCCTGCGCCGCCCGGCACAGGCGGCGCGCGAGCTGCTATGGGCCGCAGCGATCAGCACCGCGCTGGTGCCGGTGGCACACGGCGCCCTCAACGGTGACTGGCTGTGGTTGGCCGCCGCACGCGGCCACTGGCCGTTGTTCTGGATCGATGCGATGGCACTGGCGATGGCCTTTGGCTTTGCCCGCCTGGCATATGCGAGCCAGCGGCGGGCCCGCAACGGTGACCCCAACAGCGTGTGGGCAAACTGACCAGGCCTGCTCGCAGCCTGCGCGGTTACGTGGCGTCCACGTAGCGGGCAACTTCAATCAGGTTCCCATCCGGATCACGGAAGTACACCGACTCGATCGGCCCAAGCGCTCCCGTACGCGGCACCGGCCCTTCTTCAACCGGCACCTGCTCTGCCTGCAGGTGGCCCAGCATCGCCTGTATTCCCATCGAGGTGATCAGGCAGAGATCGGCACTGCCGCGGGTAGGCTGCAGGGCGTGGGGCTGCAGCGGCGCGCTGGCCGGGTGCAGGTTGATCTTCTGCTGGCCGAACTGCAGGGCGACGCGACCGGCACCGAAGCGCACGACCTGCATGCCCAGCACGCGCTGGTAGAAGTTGTAGCTGCGTTCGATGTCGGCAACGGTAAGAACCAGATGGTCCAAGCGGTCGATGATGATCATGCACGCAGCTTAGCGCTGCGTGCGTGGCGCAGATGTGCGGTTTCGGGCCGCAGGCCGTGCCTGGAACCGCCGAACCCGGACTGGCTCGAACATGTTGAAGCGGTCAGTCGCCGACGCGGGCCTTCTGCCAGGGAGCCAGCATGGCGTTGAGCAGACTGGCCTGCTCGTCGTCACCGGTCAGCTCCCACATGAAGACACCAGCCAGGCCCTGCTCGCGCGCGAACTGCGCCCGCAGGCCGATGGAGCGCGGGTCTTCATAGCTGATGAAGATCTTCTCGGTCGGGTTGTACAGCCACGGGCTCTGCGCCTGCGGTTGCCAGTGCTTGCTCCAGCCCGGCTGGTCGAGATAGCGCGCCTTGATCACCCGCCAGTCACCGGCATCGGCCGGAGCGCTGTAGGCCTGGTACAGGCCATCCGCCGACTCGCCGGTCACCTTGAAACCGCGCCCATAGAACGGCACGCCCAGCACCAGTTTGTCCGCCGGCACCCCGTGCTCGCGGTAGTACTGCACGGCACCGGCGACGTTGTTCCAGCGCCGCAGTTCTGGCGCCAGCGGGTCGGCCGGCACTTCATGCAGGGGCGCATTGAAGGTCGACACCGCCGAGAAGCCGGTGCCCATGTCGTAGCTCATCAGGTTGATGAAATCGAACACCTTGGCCAACGCCGGCAGATCGTAGCTGGCGGCGGGATCGTAGGGCCCATCGGTCTGCAGGCGACCCGCGGCCAGCGCCGCGGTCAGCAGCATCGGCTGCCCCGCCTTTCTGCCACGTGCATCCAGCGCCACGCGGAAGGCCTGCGCAAGCCTGGTCAGGTTGGCGCGGTCCTGCGGCCGGTGCGCCAGCTCCTTCGGGCCACCGCTGACCGGGAACTCCCAGTCGATGTCCACGCCATCGAAACTGCCGGCATGGCGCTCGAAGAACAACGCCATGCACGAGTCGACCAAGCGCCTGCGGCTGGCCTCGGTCAGTGCTGCGTCGGAGAATCCGCCCGCGCCCCAGCCACCGATCGAAATCAACGTGCGCAGATGCGGATGACGGCGCTTGAGCTCGGCCAACGCGGCGAAGTTGGCCGGCGCCTCGGCTCCGATCGCACAGCGCCCGTCCTCGATGGTGGAAAACGCATAGAACAGATGGGTGAGTCGTTCGGCCGGGATGCTCGATACCGGATAACGCTCGGCAGAACCACCGGGATAGTACGCACCGAAAATCGGCGGTTGCGCCGGCGCTGCCTGCGCTGCACTGGGCAGGGCGCTGGCGATCAGCACTGCAAGTACGGCCATGGTCTGGCGGAACATGGAAACTCCCGGGTCGAAGGCGCAGCCACGTTAGCAAACAGATCGCTCCAGGGTGCGGATGTCCGTGCAAGTCGTCCGCTGGACAATAGCCGGGCAAGGGAAGCTGACACCGACGTGGCTGCGCTATGTCGAAAGCACTTCGCTGCAGGACAACACACGACCTGCCTGAGCTAAGGTGGCGCTGGAATTTCACTGGCACACGGACATGACCACAGACCACGAGGCAGACGGCACACTGCTCGACGACGAGACCCTGGAGAAGCTGCAGGCACTGGAGGCAAGTGCCTACGCGGCCTTTGACGAAGGCGAGCTGGCTGATGCAGCGGCCCTGTTCGGCCAGCTTGTCGAATGGACGCCCGACATCCCGCACCTGCACTACATGCGCGGGCTGGCACACAAGTACCTGCGTGACTGGCCTGCGTCGCTGCAGGACAACCTGCGCTCCGAGCAATTGCGCGATGGCCTCGATGAGGCCACCACATGGAATGCCGGCATTGCCGCCACCGGCGCCGGTGATTGGGCCGAGGCGCGCCGGCAATGGACCCGTTGCGGCATCACACTGCCCGAAGGCGAAGGCCCGATCGACGGCAATTTCGGCGTTGCCTGTGTCCGCCTGAATCCGTGGTCCGGCGGCGAGACCGTGTACATGCGCCGGTTGGATCCGGTACGCGCACGGCTGGAGAACGTACCGCTGCCTGAGAGCGGATTCCGCTTCGGTGACATCGTCCTGCACGACGGTGCATCCACCGGGCGTCGCGCGTACGGCGAGCGCGAAGTACCCGTGTTCAATGCCATGCAGCGCCTGCGGCAGTCGGACATGGCGACCTACGCGGTGTTCGTGCAATGCGATTCGCAGGACGACATCGCCGCGCTGCGGGCGCTCACATTGCCCGGCATCGGCCTGGTCGAGGATTGGACCCGTTCGGTACGCCACCTGTGCCTGCGCTGCAGCTATGGTGCACCTCACCAGCACGATAACGACAGCCCCGATGATGACCAGGGCTGGGCGCGCGAACGCAATCTCGGTATTGCCGCGCAGGGTCGCGCCGCGGTGGAGAGGCTGATGGCGGCATGGACGTCAGCCGGCAGCGGGCGCGTGCTGGAGGCGATTGAACAGCGCGAGCATCCACTTCAGGACCCGGAGCCCGGTCAGGTGTGGTGGCTGGGGCACGAAGAAGAACAGCCCGTGTAGCGCCGAGCCTTGCAGCGCAAGGCTTTCAGAATTCTTCAGGGGAATTTCCAGCACTTCAGCCGGTGCTCTGGCCCAATCGGGCTCCTTTCGATGGAGCCCGATCATGCGTTCACTCCTGGCCATTTCCGGCCTGCTGGCGTCTCTTCTCAGCCTGCCCTGCACTGCCGCCCCACCCGACCCTGCGCGCCTGCAGGCACTGCAACACGCCATTGCCAGCGATGAACTGAAGCAGATCCGCAGCGTGCTGCTGCAGGTGGACGGCAAGGTCGTCTACGAGGGCTACTTCAACGGCGCCGATGCGCAGACCCTGCACGACGTGCGTTCGGCCAGCAAGAGCGTGACCGCCCTGCTGGTGGGGGCCGCCATCGGCGAGGGCAAGCTGCCGGGCGTGCACGCGCGCGTCTATGACTACTTCCCCGCTTACACAGCCCGCCATCCGGTGGACCCGCGCCTGCGTCAAACCACGGTGGAAGATCTGCTGACCATGAGTTCCCTGTGGGAGTGCGATGACGAGAATGCGTTCTCGGCAGGCAACGAAGAGCGCATGTACGTGACCGAACGCTGGCTCGATTTCACCCTGGGGTTGCCGGTCAAAGGATTCGCACCATGGATACCGCGTCCGGCGGACAGCCCGCACGGGCGTGCCTTCGCCTACTGCACCGCCAATTCCTTCGTGCTCGGCGCGGTGCTGGAACAGGCGACCGGTCAGCCGCTGGCAGACTACGCCGCACGCGTGCTGGAGCGACCGCTGGGAATCACCGCAAGCCACTGGAACCGTTCACCCGAGGGCATCGGCATGGGCGGCGGCGGCACCCGCTACCGCAGCCGCGATCTGGCCAGGCTGGGCCAACTGGTACTGGATGGCGGCCGCTGGCAGGGCCGACAACTTCTGCCGCCCGACTACATTGCCGCCATGATCCAACCGCAGACACAGGCCGGTGATGGCAGTGACTACGGCTATCAATGGTGGGGATTGAAGCTGGTGGTCGACGGCAAACCACAGACGGTGTGGGCAATGTCCGGCAATGGCGGCAACTACGTCTTCCTGCTGCCGCAGCATCGCGCCGTGGCCGTGATCGCCAGCCAGGCCTACAACCGCAGCCTGGCCCACCCACAGTCGCGACGGATTCTCACCGAGTTCCTGTTGCCGGCGCTGCGCTGAGGCCCGAGAGGTCGGCGGGACGCCAGTCAGCAGCCAGTACCCGGCTGCGTTGGCGTGCGATGTCGGCATCGATGCGCGCCAGCAGAGCCGCCCATCCCGAAGTGCTGTGCAAGGGCGCGAACAGCGGCGTGGCGCGCAGCCACGCCGCATCGCGGAAGCCATCATTGACCGCCTGCTGCAGCGCGGTGACGGCAGCCTCCGGGTCGCTTTGCGCCTGCAACAGCAGGGCCCGCTCAAGTGCCGCATCGGACCAACCGTCGCCGCGCTGCGCCTGCAACACCGTCAGGCGGTTGCCGATCCATTCCGGTGACGGGCCCGGCTCTGCGTACAGCATGGCCAGGGCCTGTCCCAACGACTGCTGCGGACGCAGTTGGCGACCCTGCTCGAAGGCAGCGGCGGCGGCGGCGCGATCCCCGGCCTGCAGCGCCAGTTCGCCCTGCAGTCGCAGCAGTTGTGGATGCGGGGTGCCGCGCGACAGTGCTTCGGACAGCGCCTGCCTGGCGGGCCCGGATGCACCGGCTGCAAACAGGCTGCGCGGCCAGGCGATGTTGGCAAAGACGTTGTCGGGGTACAGCTGGAAGTTCCGCGCGTGACGTTGTGCCGCCGCCTGGGTGAAGCCCAGCAGCTCCAGTTCACGTGCCACCTGCACGTCGCGGAAACGCAGGCGCTCGGGCGCCTTCAATGCGAGGTTGTCGCGCAGCGCAAGAACGAGATGGCCCTGCTCCTGGTGCAGATAGGCCAGCGATGCGCGCGTGCGCTCATCAGCGGGATCCAGCTGGATGGCGCGCTGGTAATCGGCAATGGCCTCACCCATTCGCCCCAGGCAGTCGTAGGCATAGCCGCGCAATGCGTGTGCCGCACCGTCATCGAAAGCGCGACGGAGTTCAGCGTCCGCCAGGGCAAGGGCTTCGTCCATCTGCGCAGCCGAGCCATTGAACAGGCACCCCTGCGCGGACAAGGCGCGTGACAGCCCGCGTCGTGCGCTGCTGGATTCGGGATCCACCTGCAGCGCCTGACGGTACAGAGCAATGGCGCGCTCGTTGTTACCGGCCTGGCCGATGCTGGCATAGTACTCCGCGCGCTGCAGCAGCGCCTGCGCGGCCGGCGGCGCTGTCGTAGTGGGCCACAGTAGAACAGTGGCCAGTACGGCAACGGCGGCGGCACCGCCAGCCAGCCAAGGCCACTTGCGGCGCGCAGTTGGCGGCGAGGTCGGCTCCAGCACGACCGGCGCAGCGCACAGCTGGTAGCCACGTCCACGTACCGAGCGGATATAGCGCGGGCGGCGGCTGTCATCCCCCAGTGCCTGCCGCAGCAGCTTCACCCGCTGGCTGATCGCATCTTCGCCGACGACCGCTGGTGCCCAGACCTGTTCGGCCAGGGTGTCGAAATCGACGATGTCGGTACCGCGCTCCAGCAGCACTCCGAACAGGCGCCAGCTCAGGCCATGGACCGGCAATGCGACGCCTGCGCGGGTGACCCGCTGTGCAGGGCAATCGATTTCAAGGTCGAGCAGACGCAGGCTGTCCATGCGCGAAGCATAGCGGTCGGCGCGGCCGACGCGACAGCAGGCAAAGAAAAAGCGGGCCGAAGCCCGCTTTTTCATTTCGGCGTGTCAACCAAGGTTGACACCTACCGGAATCGAGGCGTGTCAACCAAGGCTGACACCTACCGGAATCGACCGGAGGTCGATTACTCGGCGGTGGCGCCTTCGCCTTCCTCGACGGCCTTCATCGACAGGCGGATACGGCCCTGCTTGTCGACTTCCAGCACCTTGACCTTGACCACATCGCCTTCCTTCAGCACGTCGCCGACCTTCTCGACGCGGTCGCTGGAGATCTGCGACACGTGCACCAGGCCGTCCTTGCCCGGCAGGATGGTGACGAACGCACCGAAGTCCATGATCTTGGCGACCTTGCCTTCGTAGATGCGGCCCGGCTCGACGTCCGAGGTGATCTGCTCGATGCGGGCCTTGGCAGCCTGCGCAGCGATGGCATTGACCGACGCGATGACGATGGTGCCGTCATCCTGGATGTCGATCTGGGTGCCGGTTTCCTTGGTGATGGCCTGGATGGTCGAACCACCCTTGCCGATCACTTCGCGGATCTTGTCCGGGTGGATCTTGATGGTCAGCAGACGCGGCGCGTAGTCCGACAGCTCTTCGCGCGGAGCGGTCAGGCCATGGGCCATTTCGCCCAGGATGTGCAGACGGCCAGCCTTGGCCTGCTGCAGAGCCTGCTTCATGATCTCTTCGGTGATGCCTTCGATCTTGATGTCCATCTGCAGGGCGGAAATGCCCTCAGCGGTACCGGCAACCTTGAAGTCCATGTCGCCCAGGTGATCTTCGTCACCCAGGATGTCGGACAGGACGACGAAGCGATCGCCTTCCTTGACCAGACCCATGGCGATACCGGCAACCGGTGCCTTCACCGGCACGCCGGCGTCCATCAGGGCCAGCGACGAGCCGCAGACCGAGGCCATCGACGAGGAACCGTTCGACTCGGTGATCTCCGAGACGACGCGGATGGTGTACGGGAAGGATTCCAGCGACGGCATCACTGCCAGCACGCCGCGCTTGGCCAGACGGCCGTGGCCGATCTCGCGACGCTTCGGGCCCATCATGCGGCCGGTCTCACCCACCGAGTAGGGGGGGAAGTTGTAATGGAACAGGAAGTTCTCTTTGTACTCACCGGAGACGGCATCGATGACCTGGCCATCACGGGCGGTGCCCAGGGTGATGGTCACGATGGCCTGCGTTTCGCCGCGGGTGAACAGCGAGGAACCATGGGTACGCGGCAGGATGCCGGTCTTCACGGCGATCGGGCGGACGGTGTCCAGCGCACGGCCGTCGATGCGGACCTTGGTGTCCAGCACCGAGTTGCGCATGGTGCTGTATTCCAGCTCACCGAATTCCTTCGACAGCTCGGCCGGGTTCCAGCCGTCGGCGGCAACGCGGCCAGCCAGCGACTCGGTCACGTCCTTCTTGATCGCCGAGATGGCGTCACGGCGCTGCAGCTTGTCGCGCACCTGGAAGGCTTCGCCCAGACGCGGGCCGATGGCTTCCTGCAGGGCGCTGATCAGCGCGGTGTTCTTGGCCGGGGCTTCCCAGGTCGACGGCTTGGTGCCGGCTTCGACGGTCAGCTCGTTGATGGCGTTGATGACCTTCTGCATTTCGCGGTGACCGAAGGTCACAGCGCCCAGCATCACGTCTTCGGACAGCAGCGCCGCTTCGGATTCCACCATCAGCACGGCGTTGGCGGTACCGGCAACGACCAGCTCCAGCTCCGAATCCTTCAGCTCGGTCACGGTCGGGTTGAGGATGTACTCACCGTTCTTGTAACCCACCTTGGCGGCGGCGATCGGACCCTTGAACGGGGTACCGGCCAGCGACAGCGCAGCCGAGGCACCGATCAGCGCCGGGATGTCACCGTCGATGTCCGGGTTCAGCGACATCACCGTGGCGATGATCTGGACTTCGTTCTTGTAGTCTTCCGGGAACAGCGGGCGGATCGGACGATCGATCAGACGCGAGATCAGGGTTTCCTTCTCGGTCGCGCGGCCTTCGCGCTTGAAGAAGCCACCCGGGATACGGCCACCGGCGTAGAACTTCTCCTGGTAGTCACAGGTCAGGGGGAAGAAGTCCTGGCCCTCACGCGCGCTCTTGGCGGCAACGGCGGAGACCAGCAGCACGGTATCGTCGAACTTGACGATGACGGCGCCACCGGCCTGGCGGGCGATTTCGCCGGTCTCAAGCGTGACGGTGTGCTTGCCGTACTGGAAGGTTTTGGTGATTTTTGCCACGGGGGTGTCCTTGGGGATGCTGTCTGCGAATGGACCGGGGGCGACCCTTGCCGCCAACGGATGACCGGTCGTTCCGGTCTGAAAAAGGTATTGCGGTGCTACAAAACAAAACCGCGGCGCATCGCTGCGCCGCGGGGGATTCGTTGCTTAGCGACGCAGGCCAAGCTTCTCGATCAGGGCCTTGTAACGCTCGACGTCCTTCTTCTTCAGGTAGTCGAGCAGGCTGCGGCGGCGGTTGACCATCTGCAGCAGACCACGGCGGCTGTGGTGATCCTTCTTGTGGGTCTTGAAGTGGCCGGTCAGCAGTTCGATGCGGGCGGTCAGCAGTGCAACCTGGACTTCCGGGGAGCCGGTGTCAGCCGAGCTGCGCTTGTTGTCTTCAATGACCTTCTGGGTGTCGATCGACATGTCTTTTTTTCTCTGTGATGCGTGGCCGGCAGGAACGCGCTTTCGCGCACCGCCTGGCTCGCCGTGAACCAACAAATGGATGAAACCCGCCTTCGGCAGGCTGCCGTAAAACGGCCGCGGAATTGTAACGGCCAGGGGGCTTTGGAACAAGGTCCGGGGCTGAACCGGGCTTCCCCGTTCAGAGGTTGAAGCGGCGCTGCGGGGCCAGCAGACCGCTATCGTCGACCTGGCCCAGGCCCTGCGCCGCCGATCCGGGACCGAACACGGCCACCAGGCCGCGCGGCCAGGAAGGGTCGCGCTGGCGCTGGCCCACGCAGAAACGCTGGACCTGCTCGGCGTCCAGGTCGACCCGGGGGTACTCGGACAGACCCGCCGCCAACGGCAGCAGCAGCGCGTCCAGGGCGGCCTCGTCCTGTGCGGCCACCAAGGCCCTCAACTGATCCAGGGTGACCATCGCCGGTTCGCGGAACGGCTCCACCCACAACCGGCGCAGGGCACTGATGTGTGCGCCGCAGCCCAGCGTTTCACCCAGGTCACGGGCCAGACTGCGGATATAGGTGCCCGAGCCGCAGGTGACCCGCAGCCGCAGCCGCTCGGGCTGCTGCTCCAGTATCTCGATGGCGTGGACCTTGACCTGGCGCTCGGGCGCTTCGATGGCGTCGCCACGGCGGGCCTTCACATAGAGCGGCTCCCCACCCTGCTTGAGTGCGGAATAGATCGGCGCACGCTGCAGGATGTCGCCCAGCAACGGCGCGATCGCCGCCTGCAGGGTCTCGGGGCTGATCGCGGGCACCGGCCGCTCGAGCAGCACCTGGCCCTCGGCGTCATCGGTATCGGTGGTCTGGCCCAGCACGATCTCGGCGTCGTAGGCCTTGGCCGAGCCCAGCAGCAGGCCGGCGATCTTGGTGGCCTCACCGAAGCACAACGGCAACAGGCCGGTGGCCAGCGGGTCAAGGCTGCCGGTGTGGCCGCCCTTTTCCGCACGGAACAGGCGACGGGCGACCTGCAGCGCGGCGTTGGAGCTCATGCCGGTCGGCTTGTCGAGCAGCAGGATGCCATCCAGGCGGCGGAACTGAATTCGGGTCATGACAGGTACGGGTAGCGCCGGGCCATGCCCGGCGAGCGCGCAGCGCGGTCTGCATCAGACATCGCGCAGCCGGAATGCAGCAACGCCGGGCATGCCCGGCGTCGCGCGGTTATTCTTCGTCGCCTTCGCGACGCTTTTCGGCAGCCACGGTATCGGGCAGGTCGCGCAGCAGGTTGTCGATGCGCTCGCCACGATCGACCGAGTCGTCGTAGTGGAAATGCAGCTCCGGCACATGCCGCAGCTTCATTGCGCGCGCCAGCTCCATGCGCAGGCCCCAGGCCAGTTCCTTCAGGCCCTTCACTGCTTCCACCGAACGTTCCGGCATCAGCGCGGTGACGAACACCTTGGCGTGGGCCATGTCGCGGGTGATTTCCACGTCGGACACGCTCACCGAGGGCAACCCGTGCTCGCGCACGGCGTTGTGCACCAGGGTGCCGAGTTCACGGCGCAGCTGGGCGGATACACGGTCGGTTCGGTGGAAAGTCTTGGGCACGCGGCAGGCTCTTGATTCGATTGTGGCCCGACCGAGGTCAGGCACTACAGTTTACGGGATGAAACGAGACCGGCCCGTGAGGGCCGGTCCGTTGCAGCATTACAGGGTGCGCGGCACTTCGATACGCTCGAAGCACTCGATCTGGTCACCCGGCTTGACGTCGTTGTAGGCCTTCACCGCGATACCACACTCGGTACCGTTGCGGACTTCCTCGACGTTTTCCTTGAAGCGGCGCAGCGATTCCAGTTCGCCTTCGAAGATCACCACGCTGTCGCGCAGGACGCGGATCGGCTTGTTGCGCTTGACCACACCCTCGATGACCATGCTGCCGGCGACGGCACCCAGCTTGGAGCTGCGGAAGACGTCGCGGACCTCGGCGATACCGATGATCTCTTCGCGGATCTCCACGCCCAGCAGACCGGAGGCCACCTGCTTCACCTGATCGATCACGTCATAGATGATCGAGAAGTAACGCAGGTCCACGCCGTTGGATTCGATGATGCGACGGGCCGAAGCATCCGCACGCACGTTGAAGCCGATGACGGTCGCCTTCGAAGCGGCCGCCGAATTGGCGTCCGACTCGGTGATGCCGCCCACGCCGGAGTGGATCACGTTGATGCGGATGTCGTCGTTGGACAGCGCCACCAGAGCCTGGCTCAACGCCTGCACCGAACCCTGCACGTCGGCCTTGATGACCAGGTTGAGGACCTGCTGGCCCTCGCCCTTGCCGAGGGTCGCCATGATGTCTTCCATGCGGCTGCCAGCGGTAGCGACCAGGCGCGATTCGCGGCGCTTGGTCTCACGCTGCTGGGCAACGTCCTTGGCCAGACGCTCGTCGTCGACGACGACGAAGTCGTCACCGGCTTCCGGCACGCCGGACAGGCCCAGGACCTGCACCGGGATGGACGGGCCCGCGAACTCCGGCTGCTTGCCGGTTTCGTCGAACAGCGCACGCACGCGGCCGTACTGGATGCCGCACACCAGGTAATCGCCCTTCTTCAGGCGGCCCTGCTGCACCAGCACCGTCGCGATCGGGCCACGGCCCTTGTCCAGCGACGACTCGATGACCACGCCGTTGGCACGACCGTCGTCGACCGCCTTCAGTTCCAGCAGCTCAGCCTGGACCGAAACAGCTTCCAGCAGATCGTCGATGCCCAGGCCGGTCTTGGCCGAGATCTCCACCATCTGGGTGTCGCCACCGAAATCTTCGGCCACGACCTGCTCGGAGAGCAGCTCGTTCTTGACCCGCATCGGGTCGGCGCCGGACTTGTCGATCTTGTTGATCGCCACGATCAGCGGCACACCCGCCGAACGGGCGTGCTGGATCGCTTCCTTGGTCTGCGGCATGACGCCGTCATCGGCCGCCACGACCAGCACCACGATATCGGTCAGCTTGGCACCGCGGGCACGCATCGAGGTGAACGCAGCGTGGCCCGGGGTATCCAGGAAGCTGATGACGCCCTTCGGCGTTTCAACGTGGTACGCACCGATGTGCTGGGTGATGCCGCCGGCTTCGCCGGTGGCGACCTTGGTGCGACGGATGTAATCCAGCAGCGAGGTCTTGCCGTGGTCGACGTGGCCCATGATGGTGACCACCGGCGGACGCTGCACGGCCTCGCCCTGGTTCTCACCGGCCGACGCCAACAGCGCGTCTTCGGCGTCGTTGTCGCTGGCGCGGATCGCCTTGTGGCCCAGCTCTTCGGTGACCAGTGCCGCGGTGTCGTGGTCGATGGACTGGGTGATGGTGGCCATCACGCCCATCTTGAACAGCGCCTTCACCACCTCGCCGCCCTTCAGCGCGAGCTTCTGCGCCAGGTCGGCCACGGTGATGGTGTCGCCGATCGCCACTTCACGCACGACCGGTGCGGTCGGACGCTCGAAGGCGTGCGGGCCGGAGTTGCCACCGCCGCGCGACATGTCGCGACGGCCGGACGTCGGGCGGCTGCCCGGGCGACCACGGTTGTTGCTGTTGTTGCTGTTGCCACGGCGCGCACGATCGGCGGCGGACAGGTGCATCTGACCGGCAAAGCGGTCACCCGGACCACGCTCGTTGCGCGGCGCGTTGCGGTTGTTGCGGTCGTCGCTGCGCGGCGGCGCTGCACTACGCGGAGCAGCCGGGGCTGCGGCCGGAGCGCGCGGCGGGCGCGGCGCGGTTTCGTCGATCGGAGCACGCACCTTGGGCTTGCTGGCAGCCAGGGCCTCGGCAGCCTTGGCGGCAACCGCAGCTTCCTCGGCCGCCTTCTTCTCGGCCTCGGCACGCTCCTTGGCAGCGACCTCTTCCTCGCGCTTGCGGACGATTTCCTCGTCACGCAGGCGGTCCTTCTCGGCCAGGGCCTGCTGCTCGGCGAGGTTGCGTGCGCGCGACTCTTCCAGCTTGCGCAGGATGTCGGCACGCTCTTCGTCCGGGGTCATCGCACGACCACCATCGGCCTTGACGTAGGTGCGCTTCTGGCGCACTTCCACGTTCACGGTTGTCTTGCTGCGACCGGAATTGACCGTCACTTCCTGCTGCTTGCGACGGTTGAGGGTGATCTTCTTGGCAGACTGATCAGTCTCTTCCGGGGCCTGCTCGGGCTTGCCATGCGAGCGACGAAGGAAGCCCAGGAGCTTCACTTTCTCGGAGCTGGTCACGACCTGGTCGGGACCGCTGAACTTCATGCCGGCACCAGCCAGCTGTTCCAGCAGTTTTTCGACCGGTGTATTGACCAGTTCAGCAAGCTTGCGGATGGTGGTTTGCTGCGACATTCGGATCCTATGATCTTGTGGGCGCCCCCCCGCATCTGGAGGTGGCGCGGATTCTACGCCCTGATCGGCTCAGGGCCCTGTTCATTGCCGGCTCATTCGCCGCGTTCCAGTCGGGCGATTTCCTCGGCACGCGCGGCCAGGATCAGCGCCGCGGCGCGCTCCTGGTCCAGCCCTTCGATGCCGAAGTCCATGACCTCGTCGGCGGCCAGGTCGGACAAGTCCTCGCTGGTACGCACGCCGTGGCCGGCCAACGCATATGCGGTGGCTTCGTCCATGCCCTTCAGGGACAGCAGGTCCTGCGCCGGCTGGCCGTCCTCCAGGCCTTCCTCGACTGCCAGGGCCTCATTGAGCAGCGCATCGCGGGCACGTGCGCGCAGCTCTTCGACGATGTCTTCGTCGAAACCTTCCACGGCCAGCAGTTCGCCGACCGGTACATATGCAATTTCCTCGACCGTGCCGAAGCCTTCGCTGACCAGGATGCCGGCGATTTCCTCGTCCACTTCCAGCTTGTCCATGAACAGCTGGCGGGCAGAGGCCTGTTCGGCTTCCGACTTGGCGGTCACCTGGTCCTGGGTCATCACGTTCAGCTGCCAACCGGTCAGGCGGCTGGCCAGGCGCACGTTCTGGCCGCCCTTGCCGATCGCCTGCGCCAGGCGGTCTTCAGCAACGGCCAGGTCCATCGAATGCTTGTCTTCATCGACGATGATCGACTGCACTTCGGCCGGTGCCATCGCGTTGATGACGAAGTTGGCCGGGTTCTCGTTCCACAGGACGATGTCCACGCGCTCGCCATTGAGCTCGTTGGACACGGCCTGCACGCGCGAACCGCGCATGCCGATGCAGGCGCCGATCGGATCGGTGCGGGCATCGTGGGCGAGCACGGCGATCTTGGCGCGGTCGCCCGGGTCGCGGGCACAGGCCTTGATTTCCACCAGGCCCTGGCCGACTTCCGGCACTTCCAGCTTGAACAGCTCGATCATGAATTCCGGCGCGGCGCGGCTGATGAACAGCTGCGGGCCACGCGGCTCCGAACGCACTTCGGCCAGGTACCCGCGGACGCGGTCGCCGGCACGCAGGACGTCACGCGGAATGCCCTTGTCCTTCGGAATGAAGCCTTCGGCGTTGCCGCCAAGGTCGACATAGATGTTGCCGCGCTCGGCGCGCTTGACCACACCGGTGATCAGCTCGCCCACACGGTCGGCCCATGCATCGACCACCTGCTGGCGCTCGGCTTCGCGCACGCGCTGCACGATCACCTGCTTGGCGGCCTGGGCGGCGATGCGACCGAAGTCCGGGTTCTCGATCTGCTCTTCGATGTAATCGCCGACGTCCACGCCTTCGGCTTCGTCGATCGCGTCCATCAGGCGGATCTGGCGATCCGGCGATTCCATCACCACGTCATCGGCCACCACTTCCCAGCGGCGGTAGGTTTCGTAGTTGCCATCCTTGTGGTCGATGACCACGCGGGTCAGCACTTCCTCGTCGGGATAGCGCTTCTTCGCTGCCGAGGCCAGGGCGGCCTCGATGGCATCGAAGATCACTTCACGCGGCACGCCCTTCTCGTTGGCGACCGCGTCCACTACCAGCAACAGTTCCTTGCTCATTGGCTCACTCCGCGCGCGGCTTCTTTGCCGCCGGCTCGTTGGAAGAAGAATTCTTGTTCGGCTTCGGACGCTTCGGTGCCGGACCGGTCGGCTTGCTCGGGGCCAGCCCCAGCGCCACCCAGTCAGGCATGATCCGCGCCTTGTCGATGTTGTCGGCCGACACCACCAGTGCGGTATTGTCGACGATGAAAGTGATGCTGCCCTGCGCCTCGTCGATCGCGTCGATGCGACCCTGCAGGCGGCGGCGGTTTTCCTGCGGCAGCTTCAGGGTGACCTTGGCCGATTCGCCGAGGTGACGACCGAACTGCTCCAGGTTGAACAGCGGGCGATCCACGCCCGGCGAAGACACTTCCAGCGTGTAATTGCCGCTGATCGGGTCTTCGACGTCCATCTGTGCGGAGACTTCGCGGCTTACCCGCTCACAGTCGTCCACATTGATGATGCGCTCCGGCTGTTCCGCCAGCGGCACGTCGATGTAAAGGCGAAGGGTCGCACCGCCGGGGGCCGGCAGATACTCAACGCCCAGCAGCTCCAGGCCCAGCGACACAACGGTCGGGGCGAGCAGATTCGCGATGTCGGTTGCCTTGTCGCTCACAGCCTGCCTTGATCTCTTGGTTGGGTGCCGGCCGTGGCCAGCATGGAAACATGACGCCCCGAAAACGACGAAGGGCCCGCTGGGCCCCTTTTCCGGAAAGACTCCGGTGACTGGATTCCGGTTGCAACGCGCTGAACAAGCGTGTTGCGGCCCTCCTTCCGGGTGGATCTCCGATGGGGAGCGCCGCCGTCAGGGGTACTTCTAGGCCGCTGATGATAGCCCCTGCACCGCTCTGGTGCAAGGCTGCGGCCGTGCTGAAACCCTCCGCTGCGCTCGCCGGGCATGGCCCGGCGCTACCGGATGACCGCGCGATGGCAGCGCCGGGCCATGCCCGGTGGATCAGCGGAAGCGCCAAAGAAAAACGCCTTCGAAGCAGAACTTCGAAGGCGCATTCTTTACTTGGTAGCGGGGGCAGGATTTGAACCTGCGACCTTCGGGTTATGAGCCCGACGAGCTGCCAGACTGCTCCACCCCGCATCAGAAGCGGAATTATGAGGGATAACTTCAAAACCTGCAAGCTTTTCCTCATTCATCGAACTGGTTGGCGCCGATTCGATGTGTTGGTAGCGGGGGCAGGATTTGAACCTGCGACCTTCGGGTTATGAGCCCGACGAGCTGCCAGACTGCTCCACCCCGCACCGGAAGTGTTTGAACCGCCGCCTCCACTCTGGCGAGGGAGGCGCCCCGCAACGATGTTCTGGCTGAACCGCTGCAGTGACAACTCAAGCTGCGTATATTACACGAATCGCGCAGCTTTGTGTCAACTTTTATGCAAGATGCGCAAATGCCTGCTGGCACCAGACCATGATCGGGTTCCAGGCCAGGCCCAGCACCAGCAATGCCAGTGCGTTCACGCCCAGCACCACACCCAGCACGCGGTCCTTGCTGCGCGGCATGGCCTCGCCCACCGGCTCATCGAAGTACATGACCTTGATGACACGCAGGTAGTAGAAGCAGCCGACCACGGCGCACAGCACGCCCAGGATCGCCAGCCACAGCAGGCCACCGTTGACGGCGGCGCCGAGCACGGCCAGCTTGGTCCAGAAGCCGAGGAACGGCGGGATGCCCGCCAGCGACGCCATGATGCACAGCACCAGGCCGGCCATCCACGGGTTGCGGGCGTTCAGGCCCTTGAAGTCCTCGATGTTCTCCGCCTCGAAGCCGGCACGCGACAGGGCAATGATCGCGCCGAAGGCTGCGGTCGACATGATCGCGTAAGCCAGAGCGTAGAACAGCGCCGCCGCATAGCCCTGCGAACCGCCGCCGGCGATGCCCATCAGCAGGAAGCCGATGTGCGACACGGTGGAGAACGCCAGCAGGCGCTTGAGGTTGCTCTGCGCGATGGCCATCAGGTTGCCGATCACCAGCGACAACGCGGCCAGGCCGGCAATCATCAGCTGCAGTTCGGTCGACAGCGGGCCCACGCCCATTTCCAGCAGGCGATAGGCCATGCCGAAGGCGGCCAGCTTCGGTGCCGAGCTGATGAACAGCGCGATCGGTGCCGGAGCACCCTGGTACACGTCCGGCAGCCACATGTGGAACGGTGCGGCACCCAGCTTGAAGGCGACACCGGCAATCATGAATACCGCGCCGGTGATCAGCAGCACGCGCTCTTCCGAGTGCGGGATGGCGGCCTGGATGGCATCCAGGTGGAGGCTGCCGGTGGCGCCGTAGATCAGCGACATGCCGTACAGCAGCAGGCCCGAGGCCAGCGAGCCGAGGACGATGTACTTCATCGCCGCTTCCGAGGCCAAGCCGCTTTCGCGGTTGCTGGCGACCAGCGCGTAGGAGCACAGTGCCAGCAGTTCCAGGCCCAGGTACACCATCAGCAGGCTGCCGGCGGAGACCAGGATCATCATGCCGGCGGTGCCGAACAGGATCAGCACCGGGATCTCACCCTGGAACAGCTTGCGCTCGCGCAGGTAGCCCCAGCCATAGATCAGGGTCAGGCCGCTGAGCAGCACGATCCCGGTCTTCATCACGTCCGCGGCGGTATCGCGCACGAACATGCCATGGAAGACCTCCCCCTGCCCGCCCACGCCGGTGGCCAGCATGAACAGCACCACGGCCAGTGCGGCGACCGAGAACAGGTGGGTGACGATCTTGTTCCGTTCACTGACGAACAGGTCGAGGATCATCAGGGCGAAGGCGCTGCCGATCAGCACCAGCTCGGGAGCGAGCGGTGGCAGGTCAGCGGCGGTCAGTGGCAGCAGCGGCGAGGTGGTCATCATCAAATCCTGGAATTACAGCAACTTGCTGGATGCGATCTGCATCGCCAGCTTTGCGATCGAGGGCTCCATCAGGTCGGTCAGCGGCTTGGGGTAGATGCCCAGGGCCAGCACGCCAATGGCGAACACGCCCAGCACCAGCCATTCGCGGCCGTTGATGTCCTTCAGTTCGGCGACGTGGCTGTTGGCCACCTCGCCGAAGAAGACGCGCTTGTACAGCCACAGGGTGTAGGCCGCGCCGATGATCAGGGTGGTGGCTGCGCCCAGGGCGATCCACGGGTTCCGCTGGAACGCCGCGAGGATGACCATGAATTCACCGACAAAACCGCTGGTACCCGGCAGGCCCGCGTTGGCCATGAAGAACAGCATGGCGAAGGTGGCGAACCAGGGCATCACGTTGACCACGCCGCCGTAATCGGCGATGCGGCGGCTGTGCATGCGGTCGTACAGCACGCCGACGCAGGAGAACATCGCGCCGGACACGAAGCCGTGCGAGATCATCTGCACCATGGCGCCCTGCAGGCCCAGGCGGGCCGCATCGACGTTGCCGGCTTCACGCACCAGCCACAGGGCGATGAAGGTGCCCAGGGTGACGAAGCCCATGTGCGCGATCGACGAATAGGCGATCAGCTTCTTCATGTCGTCCTGCACCAGGGCGACCAGGCCGACGTAGATCACCGCGATCAGCGACAGTGCGATGACCAGCCATGCCCATTCCTGCGACGCATCGGGGACGATCGGCAGGTTGAAGCGCAGGAAGCCGTAGCCACCGATCTTCAGTGCAATGGCGGCCAGGATCACCGAACCGGCGGTCGGCGCTTCCACGTGCGCGTCCGGCAGCCAGGTGTGCACCGGGAACATCGGCACCTTGACCGCGAACGCGATCAGGAAGGCGAAGAAGATCCAGGTCTGCTCCTTGCCCGACAGCTGCAGTGCATACAGGTCGGCCAGCTGGAAGCTGCCACCCTTCATGTACAGGTAGATCAGCGCCACCAGCATCAGCACCGAGCCGAGGAAGGTGTACAGGAAGAACTTCAGCGCGGCGTAGATGCGGCGCGGGCCGCCCCAGACACCGATGATCAGGAACATCGGGATCAGCATCGCCTCGAAGAACACGTAGAACAGCATCGCGTCCGTGGCCGAGAAGATACCGACGGTGACACCTTCCAGGATCAGGAAGGCAGCCACGTACTGGTTCACGCGCTTGTCGATCGCGCTCCAGGCACCGATCAGGGCGAGCACGCTGACCAGCGTGGTCAGCAGGATCAGCGCTACGGCGATGCCGTCCACGCCCAGGTTGTAGCCGATGTTGTAGGTCGGGATCCAGGCGCGGGTCTCGACGAACTGCAGCGCGTCGATGCCCGGGTTGTAGCCGCCCAGCAGCGAGAGACTCGCCACGAAGGTCAGCACCGCGACGCCCAGCGACGCCCAGCGGGCGGTCTGCGCATCACGGATCGCAAGGATCAGGGCACCGCCGAGGATCGGCAGCCAGATGAGGACACTGAGTAGAGGCCAGTTCGACACGTCTTCTTATTCCGTACAGGTCATCAACGCAGGTAATGCATCAGCACGCCCAGGAGGGCAATCAGGCCGATGATCATCGCGAAGGCGTAGTGATAGAGGAAACCGGATTGGGTACGGCGCAGCACGCTGGCTGCGACGTCCACAACACGTGCCGAGAGATTGACCACGCCGTCGACGATATTGCTGTCGATCCAGCGCGAGACCTTGCCCAGCTTGACGCTGCCACCGGCGAGGCCATCGATCCACAGCTTGTCGAAGCCGTACTTGTTTTCCAGCACGGACACCACCGGGGCGAAGGTCTTGCGCGCCTTGCCCGACAGGTCCGGCTTCCACAGGTAGAACAACGCAGCCAGCAGGAAGCCTGCCAGGGTCAGCCAGAACGGCGGCAGCATCATGCCGTGCAGCGCGAACGCCACCGGACCATGGAACTCCTCGCCCAGGAAGGCCACGGTGTTCTTGGCCGGATCGTAGAAATCGACGATGCCGGTGAAGAACGTGTTGACCTGGCCCTTGATCGCCTCGTGGGCGTGATGACCGGCCCAGTCGGTGCCGTGCAGCATCGGACCGATGCTGAAGAAACCGATGGCGATCGACGGGATGGCCAGCAGGATCAGCGGCAGCGTCACCACCCACGGCGTTTCATGCGGCTCATGCGGACCGTGGCCGTGGCCGTGGTCGTCATGCGCGTCGGCATGGTGCGCGTCGGCGGCATGGTGGTCGTCATGACCATGGCCGTGATCATCGTGTGCATCGCGGAAGCGTTCCTTGCCATGGAAGGTCAGGAACAGCAGGCGGAAGCTGTAGAAGCTGGTCACCAGCACGCCACCCAGCACGGCCCAGTAGCCATAGGTGGCCACCCAGCTGTTCTGCATGTGGGCGTGGATCTCGGCGGCCTCGATGATGGTGTCCTTCGAGTAGAAGCCGGAGAAGAACGGCGTACCGACCAGGGCCAGGGTACCGATCCACATGGTGATGAAGGTGATCGGCATGTACTTGCGCAGGCCGCCCATCTTGCGCATGTCCTGCTCGTGGTGCATCGCGATGATGACCGAGCCGGCACCGAGGAACAGCAGCGCCTTGAAGAAGGCGTGGGTCATCAGGTGGAACACGGCAGCGGAATACGCCGACACGCCCAGCGCCACGGTCATGTAACCCAGCTGCGACAGCGTGGAGTACGCGACGACGCGCTTGATGTCGTTCTGCACGATGCCGATCAGGCCGGTGAAGAACGCAGTGGTGGCACCGATGAACAGGATGAAGTTCAGCGCGGTCTGCGACAGCTCGAACAGCGGCGACATGCGGGTGACCATGAAGATACCGGCGGTCACCATCGTCGCGGCGTGGATCAGTGCCGAGATCGGGGTCGGGCCTTCCATCGAATCCGGCAGCCACACGTGCAGCGGAACCTGCGCCGACTTGCCCATGGCGCCGATGAACAGGCCGATGCAGATCACGGTGGCGATCGACCAGATCACAGGCTCGTTGAGCAGCTGCATGCCGAACATGGTGCCGTCCCAGATCTGCAGCTGGGTGCGCGGGTCGGCGAGCATGCCGGCCTGCGAGAACACCTGCGAGTAATCCAGGGTACCGAACACCCACAACACACCGGCGATGCCCAGCAGGAAGCCGAAGTCACCGACGCGGTTGACCAGGAACGCCTTCATGTTGGCGAAGATCGCGGTCGGGCGCTTGAACCAGAAACCGATCAGCAGGTACGACACCAGACCCACTGCTTCCCAGCCGAAGAACAGCTGCAGGAAGTTGTTGCTCATCACCAGGGTGAGCATCGAGAAGGTGAACAGCGAGATGTAGCTGAAGAACCGCTGGTAACCCGGATCGTCCTGCATGTAGCCGATCGTGTAGATGTGGACCAGCAGCGACACGAAGGTCACCACCACCATCATCATCGCGGTCAGCTTGTCGACCATGAAACCGACGTGGGCCGAGTACTGGCCGACTTCGAAGAACGTGTACAGGTTCTCGTTGAACGGCTGCGCCCCGCCCCACAGCAGCTGGTAGAGCGTGTGCATCGACAGGCCGCAGGCAACGGCGACACCGAGGATGGTGATGGTCTGCGCGCCGAAGCGCTTGACCTGGCGACCGAACAGGCCGGCGATGATGCTGCCGAACAGCGGTGCAAGCACCACTGCGATCAACAGACTCTTGGAGAGAGTGATTTCCATCTGTGGATCAGCCCTTCAACGAATCGACTTCGCCGACATTGATCGTTCGGCGTGTACGGAACAGGGTCACCAGGATCGCCAGGCCGATGGCGGCCTCGGCTGCGGCGACGGTCAGGATGAAGAACACGAACAGCTGACCGGACGGATCACCCAACTGACGCGAGAACGCGACGAAATTGACGTTCACCGACAGCAGCATCAGTTCGATCGACATCAGCAGGACGATGACGTTCTTCCGGTTGAGGAAGATACCGGCCAGGCTGATGGCGAACAGCACCGCGCCGAGCGCAAGCATGTGGCCAAGGGTAATCACGGCTGGGTCTCCTCGCCGGCAACCGGCTTGCTGTTGCTGTGCACGACCGGCACTTCGGCGCCCATCTTGACCATGCGCAGACGGTCGCCCGCCTTGACCATGGTCTGCTCACCCGGGTTCTGGCTCTTTACACCGGTACGACGGCGCAGGGTCAGCATCACCGCGGCGACCACGGCCACGGTCAGGATGACGGCAGCGAACTCGAACGGCAGCAGGTATTCAGTGAACAGGGTGCGGGCCAGCCAGGTGACGTTGGAGCTGTCGGCGGCGAGCGCAGCGGCGTTGTCGGCCGGGAACGGAGTGACCGCCCTGCTCTTCACGCCGATCAGGGTCAGCATCTGCACCAGCATCGCCACGGCAACGATGAGGCCGACCGGCAGGTAGCGCACCCAGCCTTCACGCATCTTCGTAGGATCGATGTCCAGCATCATCACCACAAACAGGAACAGCACCATCACCGCCCCGACGTAGACCAGCACCAGCGCAACGCCGAGGAACTCGGCGCCGACCAGCAGCCACACGCAGGCGATGGAGAAGAAGGTCAGCACCAGGCACAGGACAGCATGCACGGGGTTGCGCACGCTGATCACCGCAGCGGCCGAAACCGTTGCCGCGATGGCGAAGACCCAGAAAGCGATATTTACCCAATCCATCTCTCGACCTCAGCGGTAAGCGGCATCGGCGGCACGACGCTCGGCGATCTCGGATTCGAGACGGTCGCCCAGGGCCAGCAGCTGCGGCTTGGTAACGATGTTTTCGCCACGATTCTCGAAGTGGTACTCGAGGATGTGGGTCTCGACGATCGAGTCCACCGGGCAGCTTTCCTCACAGAAGCCGCAGAAGATGCACTTGAACAGATCGATGTCGTAGCGGGTGGTACGGCGGGTGCCGTCCTCGCGCTTGGCCGAATCGATGGTGATGGCCAATGCCGGGCACACCGCTTCGCACAGCTTGCAGGCGATGCAGCGCTCTTCACCGTTGGGATAACGGCGCAGGGCGTGCAGGCCACGGAAGCGCGGCGACTGCGGGAACTTCTCCATCGGGTACATCATCGTGTACTTCGGCTTGAAGCTGTACTTCAGCGTCAGCCAGAGACCGGCCAGCAGTTCGAGCAGCAGCAGGCTCTTGAAGTAATGGGTAATCCTGTTCATCACTTAGACGCCCTTTTGAATCACGCCGAAGAACACCATGACGGCGGTAACCGCAATCCACAAAATGGCCAGCGGGATGAAGACCTTCCAGCCCAGGCGCATGATCTGGTCATAGCGGAAGCGCGGGAAGCTGGCACGGAACCAGATGTAGGCACTGGCGAAGAAGAACACCTTGACGAACAGCCACGGTGCACCGCCCTTCCAGATCCAGTCGACCAGCGGCGAGATATCGCCCGGGTTGACCCAGCCCTGGATCGGGCTCAGCCAGCCGCCGAGGAAGAAGATCGAGATCAGGAAGCTGATCAGGATCATGTTCGCGTATTCGGCCAGGAAGAACAGCGCGAACGCACCGCCCGAGTACTCGACCATGTGACCGGCGACGATTTCCGATTCACCTTCCACCACGTCGAACGGCGCGCGGTTGGTTTCAGCAACGCCCGACACCCAGTAGATGACGAACAGCGGGAACAGCGGCAGCAGGAACCAGTCGAAGAAACCGGAATTGCCGGCCTGCGCCATCACGATGTTGCTCAGATTCAGGCTGCCCGCAGCGATCATCACGCCGACCAGGGCGAAGCCCATCGCGATTTCGTAGCTGATCATCTGCGCCGAGGCGCGCATCGCACCCAGGAAGGCATACTTCGAGTTGGATGCCCAACCGGCCAGGATGATGCCGTAGATGCCGAGCGAGGTCATCGCCAACAGATACAGCAGGCCGGCGTTGGCGTTGGACAGCACGATCTGCGAATCGAACGGCACCACCGACCAGGCCGCGAAGGCCGGCGCCAGGGTGATCAGCGGCGCCAGCAGGAAGATCGCCTTGTTGGCGCTGCTCGGCTGCAGGACTTCCTTGAACAGCAGCTTGAAGACGTCGGCGAAGGCCTGGAAGATGCCCATGCCCACATACATCGGGCCGTGGCGGACGTGCATCCAGCCGATCAGCTTGCGTTCCCAGACCACGTAGAAGGCCACCGAGACGATCACCGGAACGGTGATCACCAGGATCTTCAGGATGATCCAGATCAGCGCGCCGATGTCACCGAGGCCAAGCAGCCACTGGTGCAGCGGATCGACCGCGTTAATCAGCAATTCGTTCATGCAGCCACCACCGAAACACGAGCGGCACCCAGCGGCGCGGTTGCGCCGTGGCCCGATTCAATCCAGACCAAACCCGCAGCGACGCGGGCGTCGACCACCACCGGCAGGGTGGCCTTGCCGGCATCGGTGCCGACCTTGGCCATCTGCCCTTCCTGCAGCTGCAGGCGGGCGGCATCGTCAGCGTTGAGCACGATGCGCGGGGCGTTGTTGAGCGGATGCGACTGCAGCGCCGCGGCGCGACGGACCACCGCATCGGTGCGGTAGATCGCAGCGGTCGAGGCCACTTCCAGGCCTTCGCCGGCAAGGGCCGGCTGGGCCGAGGCAGCGACGGCAACAGTCACCGGGGCCAGGCTGGCGCGCAGGCCGGCCAGGTCGATGAACTCGAAACCGGCGACGGCCAGCTCACCGCCGAGCGCACGCAGCACGCGCCAGCCCTCGCGAGCCTCGCCCGGCAGCTTGCCGCCGGCACGCGCCGACTGCTCACGACCATCGAGGTTGGTCAGGGTGGCATCGATTTCCGGCAGCGCACCGATCGGCAGGATCACGTCGGCAACGTCGCGGGTCGAGGCGCAGGCGAACTGGCTGAAGGCCACCACCTGTGCGCCGACCAGCGCCTTGCGCGCGGCCGGAGCATCGGCGAAGTCCAGGCCCGGTTCCAGGCCGTAGACCACGTAGGCCTTGCGCGGATCGGCCAGCATCGCGGCGACGTCCTTGCCGGCCGGCAGCACGCCGGCGCGGGTCAGGCCGATGGCGTTGGCGCCCTGCGGGATACGGCACAGCTTGGCACCGGTAGCGGCGGCGAAATCACGCGCAGCGGCGCGGATCGCGGCAGCCTGCGGGTGGTTCTCGGCGATGCCACCGACGATCAGCACGGTGTTGGTACCGCCCTGCACCGCCGAACGCAGCTCGGCGTTGGCCAGCGCATCGACGAACTTCGACGGGGCCACGATCTGCTTGCCGGCAACGCTGAACGCGAAGTCGAAGTCGACCGGGTTGACGACGTGGATCTTCGCGCCGTTGGTCGTCTGCGCCTTGCGCAGGCGGGCGTGCAGCAGCGGCAGTTCGTGGCGGATGTTGCTGCCCAGAACGACGATGCGGTCGGCGCCTTCGATCTCGGCCAGCGGCAGGCCGAACACTTCGGCGGTGGCGGCGTCGGAGAAGTCGCGGTTGTTGATGCGGTGGTCGATGTTGCTCGAACCCAGGCCAGTGGCCAGGCGGGCCAGCAGTGCGCCCTCTTCGTTCGAGGTCGACGGGTGCACCAGCACGCCCAGGTTGTCGCCCTGGTTGGCCTTGAGGATCTCGGCGGCCGCGGCCAGGCCTTCGGCCCAGCTCACTTCCTTCCACTCGCCATTGACCTTGCGCAGCGGCTTGACCGCACGGTCTTCGCTGTACAGGCCCTGGTGCGAATAACGGTCACGATCGGACAGCCAGCACTCGTTGACCGACTCGTTGTCGCGCGGCACGGTACGCAGCACTTCGCCGCGACGCACGTGCAGGAACAGGTTCGAGCCCATCGCGTCGTGGTAGCCCAGCGATTCGCGCGCGGTCAGTTCCCACGGACGGGCGCGGAACTGGAACACCTTGTTGGTCAGCGCGCCGACCGGGCACACGTCGACCACATTGCCCGAAAGCTCGGTGGTCAGCGGCTTGCCGTCGTAGGTGCCGATCTGCAGGTTTTCACCGCGGTACATGCCACCCAGTTCGTAGGTACCGGCGACGTCGGCGGTGAAGCGGACGCAGCGGGTGCACTGGATGCAGCGGGTCATCTCGGTGGCGACCAGCGGCCCCATGTCCTCGTCGGCCACCACGCGCTTGCGCTCGTTGAAGCGGCTGACCGAACGGCCATAACCCAGCGACACGTCCTGCAGTTCGCACTCGCCGCCCTGATCGCAGATCGGGCAATCCAGCGGGTGGTTGATCAGCAGAAACTCCATCACCGAGCGCTGGAACTTCAGCGCCTTCTCACTGCGGGTGGCGACCTTCATGCCGTCCATCACCGGCGTGGCGCAAGCCGGCGCCGGCTTCGGCGACTTTTCCACGTCGACCAGGCACATGCGGCAGTTGGCAGCGATCGGCAGCTTCTCGTGGTAGCAGAAGCGCGGAATCGAAATGCCCGCCTTGTCGGCGGCCTGGATGATCATCGAACCCTTGGGCACGACCAGCGCCTTGCCATCGATCTCGATGGTGACGTGATCCGGTGGCACGCTGGGGGTCACTCCAGGATTATTGGGTTGCGCGCTCATGCAGCGGCTGCCTCCACCTTCTTGCCGTCAACCATCGAATGACCGTTGACGATGTAGTACTCGAATTCGTCCCAGAACTGGCGCAGGAAGCCCTGGATGGGCCACGCCGCCGCTTCGCCGAACGCACAGATGGTGTGACCTTCGATCTGACCGGCCACGGTCTTCAACTGGTGCAGGTCTTCCATCGTGGCCTTGCCGGCGACGATGCGCTCCAGCACGCGGTGCATCCAGCCGGTACCTTCACGGCACGGGGTGCACTGGCCACAGGATTCCTTGTGGAAGAACTGGCTGATGCGGCAAGCGAACTTGACGCAGCAGACGCTGTCATCCAGCACCACGACCGCACCGGAACCCAGGCCGGAGCCCAGCGCACGGATGGTGTCGTAGTCCATCGGCAGGCCCTTCAGCTCGGCCGCGGTCAGCACCGGCATGGACACGCCGCCCGGGATCGCGCCCTTGAGCTTGCGGCCCGGCTTGAGGCCGCCAGCCATTTCCAGCAGGTCGTCGAAGGTGGTGCCGAGCGGCACTTCGAAGTTGCCGCCCTTCTGCACGCAGCCGGACACCGAGAAGCACTTCGGGCCGCCATTGGCGGTCAGGCTCAGGCCCTTGAACCACTCGGGGCCATTGCGGATGATCGCCGGCACCGAACCGTACGTTTCGGTGTTGTTGATCGTCGACGGCTTGCCATACAGACCGAAGTTGGCCGGGAACGGCGGCTTGTAGCGCGGCTGGCCCTTCTTGCCTTCCAGCGATTCCATCAGTGCGGTTTCTTCGCCGCAGATGTAGGCGCCGGCACCGAGGGCGCCGTAGATGTCGATATCCACGCCCGAGCCCAGCACGTTCTTGCCCAGCCAGCCGTTTGCATAGGCATCGGCCAGGGCCTGCTCGAAGTGCTCGAACGGCTCGTGATGGAACTCACCGCGCAGGTAGTTGTAGCCCACGGTGGAACCGGTGGCGTAGCAGGCGATCGCCATGCCTTCCACCACCGAATGCGGGTTGTAACGCAGGATGTCGCGATCCTTGCAGGTGCCCGGCTCGGATTCATCCGAGTTGCAGAGGATGTACTTCTGCACGTTGCCCTTGGGCATGAAGGACCACTTCAGGCCGGTCGGGAAACCAGCGCCGCCACGGCCGCGCAGGCCCGAGGCCTTGACCATCTCGATGACCTGCTCCGGCGGGATCTTCTCTTCGAGGATCTTGCGCAGGGCGGCGTAGCCACCGGTCTTCAGATAGCTTTCGTACGACCACGGGGTGTCGTAATGCAGGGTGGTGTAGACCACCTGGTGCGGCAGCGGCGCGGGGCCGACCGGACCCTTGGATTCGTGGTGATGTGCCATGCCCTTACTCCAGCCCGTCCAGAAGCTCGTCGACCTTTTCCAGGGTCAGACGCTCATGGTAGTGACCATTGATGACCATCATCGGTGCACCCGCGCAGCCGGCCAGGCACTCTTCCTCACGCTTGAGGTAGACGCGGCCGTCAGCGGTCGACTGACCGTTCTTGATGCCCAGCTTCTTCTCGCAATGGCGCACGATGTCTTCGGCGCCATTGAGCCAGCAGCTGATGTTCGTGCAGATGGCCACGTTGTTGCGGCCCACCTTCTCGGTCTCGAACATCGAGTAGAAGCTGGCAACCTCGTAGGCCCACACCGGCGGCAGATCCAGGTACTTGGCCACGCCGGCGATCAGCTCGTCGGTCAGCCAGCCCTGGTTCTGCTCCTGGGCAGCATGCAGACCCTGCAGCACGGCAGAGCGCTTGCGGTCCGGCGGGAACTTGGACAGCCAGTGATCGATGTGAGCGCGGGTTTTGTCGCTCAACACCACCATCGGGTCGACGTCGCGCGCCGCCTCGAAATTACCTGTCGCCTTCATCGGCCGACCTCAGCGAAATGCATAACGTGAAATTGCAGAAACTGCGGCGCCGGCTTGCGCCGGCTGCCTGCAGCGGGCGTTGGCGTGGCGGACGGCATTACCGGTCAACCTCGCCGAACACCAGATCGTAGGTACCGATCATCGCCACCACGTCGGCCAGCATGTGGCCGCGCACGATCGAATCGATCGAGGACAGGTGGGCGAAGCCCGGCGCACGGAGGTGTACGCGGAACGGCTTGTTGGCGCCGTCGGAAACCAGGTAGCAGCCGAATTCGCCCTTGGGCGCTTCAACCGCGGCGTAGGTTTCGCCGGCCGGCACGCAATAGCCTTCACTGAACAGCTTGAAGTGATGGATCAGCGCTTCCATGTCGTCCTTCATGTCCTCGCGCTTGGGCGGAGCGACCTTGAAGTTCTTGACCATGACCGGGCCGGGGTTGGCCTTCAGCCATGCCACGCACTGCTTGATGATGCGGTTGGACTCGCGCATTTCGGCCACGCGGCACAGGTAGCGATCGTAGCAGTCGCCTTCCTTGCCCAGCGGGATGTCGAAATCGACGGCATCGTACTTCGCGTACGGACGCTTCTTGCGCAGGTCCCAGGCAACGCCCGAGCCACGCAGCATCACGCCGGTCATGCCCCACTGGTGGGCCAGTTCCGGGGTGACCACGCCGATGCCAACGGTACGCTGCTTCCAGATACGGTTGTCGGTCAGCAGGGTCTCGTATTCGTCGACACGGCCCGGGAACTCATTGGTGAAGTTTTCCAGGAAGTCCAGCAGCGAACCTTCGCGCGAGGCGTTGAGGTTCTTCAGGGCCTTGCCCTTGTGCCAGCGCGATTCCTTGTACTTCGGCATGTGGTCCGGCAGGTCGCGGTAAACGCCGCCCGGACGGTAGTACGCCGCGTGCATGCGCGCGCCGGAGACCGCTTCGTAGCAGTCCATCAGCTCTTCGCGTTCGCGGAAGGCGTACAGCATCACCGCCATCGCACCCAGGTCGAGGGCGTTGGAGCCCAGCCACATCAGGTGGTTCAGGATGCGGGTGATCTCGTCGAACATCGTGCGGATGTACTGCGCACGCTCCGGCGCCTCGATGCCCATCAGGGTCTCGATCGAGCGCACGTAGGCGTGCTCGTTGCACATCATCGACACGTAATCCAGGCGATCCATGTAGCCGATCGACTGGTTGAAGGGCTTGGACTCGGCCAGCTTCTCGGTGCCCCGGTGCAGCAGACCCACGTGCGGGTCGGCACGCATGATGGTCTCGCCGTCCATTTCCAGGATCAGGCGCAGCACACCGTGCGCGGCCGGATGCTGCGGGCCGAAGTTCATGGTGTAGTTGCGGATTTCCTGCCGGCTTTCGGCAGCATTGCTGGCGAATGCTTCGCCGGCCTGGTGTACGTGACTCACTTCACTGCCTCCTGCGAGCGCTCGCCGGCAGCGGTCTGCAGGCGGGCGTCGTCGCGGATCACGCGCGGCACGCCGACACGCGGCTCCACCGAGGTGACCGGTTCGTAGATGACACGCTTCTTTTCTTCGTCGTAGCGGACTTCGACGTTGCCGATCAGCGGGAAGTCCTTGCGGAACGGATGGCCGACGAAACCGTAGTCGGTCAGGATCCGGCGCAGGTCCGGGTGACCTTCGAAGATCACGCCATACAGGTCGAACGCTTCGCGCTCGAACCAGTTCAGGCCCGGCCAGATGCCGGTCAGCGAGGACACCACCGGCAGCGCTTCGTCAGGCGCGAAGCAGCGCAGGTGCAACATCAGGTTGTGCTGGTACGAACGCAGCTGTGCGACCACGGCAAAGCGCTGGGTCGGCATGTGCTGCGGGCGGGCACCGTCGGCGCTCTCTTCGCTGGGGAACTCGCCCCAGGCGAAGCGGCCCTGGGCCTTGCCTTCGACACCGCGGCTGAAGCCCTGCGAGGACACGTCGGCGGTGTCCCACTCATCGGAGCCGTAACCGAGGTAATCGACGCCGCAGAGATCCACGGCCTGCTCGAAACCAAACTCGTCACGCAGCGCAAGGGCGGTGGCGTGCCACTCAGCGGCAGGCACTTCCAGCGTCACTTCGCCGCGGGGTTCGACCACGATGACCTTCGCACCTGCGAAACGTGCGGAGAGTCGGTCGATGAAGGATGCTTGCTCTGCCATGGGGGCTTGGCGCGCTCTTGTCAGGTGAAGGGGTCAGCGGGCGATGGTCTGTGTACGCCAGATCTTCTTCTGCAGCTGCAGGATCCCGTACACCAGCGCCTCGGCGGTCGGCGGGCAGCCCGGGACATAGATGTCCACCGGCACCACGCGATCACAGCCGCGCACCACAGAATAGGAATAGTGGTAGTAACCACCGCCGTTGGCGCAGCTGCCCATGGAGATCACCCACTTGGGGTCGGGCATCTGGTCATAGACCTTGCGCAGCGCCGGGGCCATCTTGTTGACCAGGGTGCCGGCGACGATCATCACGTCGGACTGACGCGGCGACGGGCGGAACACCACACCGTAGCGGTCAAGGTCCAGGCGCGCCGCACCTGCGTGCATCATTTCGACCGCACAGCAGGCCAGACCGAAGGTCATGGGCCACATCGAACCGGTACGTGCCCAGTTCAGCAGCGCATCGACGCTGGTGGTGACAAAACCCTTTTCCAACAAGGGGTTGTCGCCTTCCGGCCGCAGGATGTCATCAACCCGCCCTTCCGGGACAGGATTGGTCATCAGGCCATCGAGAGTCTGAATCACTCCCATTCCAGCGCTCCCTTCTTCCAGACATAAATGAAACCGAGGAACAGCATGCCGACGAACAGACCCATGGTGACGAGCGAACGCGCGCCCAGCTCCATGAAGACCTGCGTCCACGGCACGATGAAGATGATTTCCAGGTCGAAGACGATGAACTGGATCGCGATCAGGTAGTAGCGCACGTCGAACTTCATACGTGCGTCTTCGAAGGCTTCGAAGCCGCACTCGTACGGCGACAGCTTTTCCAGATCAGGGCGGCGGGGACCGAGGAATCGACCAACCAGCATCAGCGTAATGCCGATACCGGTGGCAACGATCAGAAACAGCAGAGACGGCAAATATTCGGCCAGCACAGCGATTCTCTCTTGCCTCTGCCGCTGCGCCTGCAGGCGCTTTGGCATGGGGGAGTGGACGGGAATCTGCCTGGCGCCTTGCGCGCCAGACCAACCCGCTTACTTACTAAATGGTGCCCAAGAGGGGACTCGAACCCCTACGACCTAAGTCGCTACCACCTCAAGGTAGTGCGTCTACCAATTCCGCCACCTGGGCAAACGATCACATCAGACTATCTTCCCGATGCGCCGCGTATTGTAACCGACTTCAGTCTTTCTGGGAGCCTTCCGAAGGCTTTTCTTCACCAGAAACCGAAGATTCCGCCTGAGCCGGCACAGTTGCGGCCGGAACCGGGGCGGCCGGGACCGCATCGGCCTTCGGAACGGCCGGCAATTCGCCCGCCGGAGCGGCCGGAGCACTGGCCGCCGGGGCGGACATCAGACCCAGATCCTGATCGGCGGCCGGGCGGTTGCCATGGCCGGCGTACCAGGCCATGAAGAGGCTGATACCGAAGAACACCACGGCCAGCCACTTGGTCGACTTGGACAGGAAGTTGGACGCGCCACGCGCACCGAACACGGTCCCCGAGGCGCCAGCGCCAAAGCCCGAACCTGCCGCCGCACCCGAGCCACGCTGCATCAGGATCAGCGCGACCATGGCTACGGCAACCAGCACGTAGACGACATTGAGGATCAACATCAGCATTGGAAATCCGCCCTCGGACTAGAGTGCCGGCGGCTAGCCGGCAACCGTAACTAATTGTTTGCCGCCGCCTCTGCGATGGCCAGGAAGTCGGCGGCCACCAGGGAGGCACCACCAACCAGCCCACCATCGACATCCGGCTGCGCGAACAGTTCCCCGGCATTGTCGGGCTTCACGCTACCGCCGTAAACAATGGGCAGTGAATCAGCAATTCTAGCATCGATGCGCGCGACTTCGCCACGAATGAACGCGTGCACCTGCTGCGCCTGCTCCTTGGTGGCGGTACGGCCGGTACCGATCGCCCAGACCGGCTCGTAGGCGACCACCGCATTGGCGAAGCCTTCCGCCCCGACAAGCTCGAGCACCGGGGCCAGCTGGCTGGCGATGACCGCCTCGGTCTGCCCGGCCTCGCGCTGCTCAAGGGTTTCACCGACGCACAGCACCGGCACCAGGCCGGCATGCAGGGCGGCAGCGAACTTGCGGGCGACCAGCTCGCTGCTCTCGTTGTGGTACTGGCGGCGCTCGGAGTGGCCGACCAGGCCATAGCGGGCACCCACCTCGTGCAGCATGGCCGCGCATACCTCACCGGTGTAGGCGCCCTTCTCGTTGCTGCTGACGTCCTGTGCACCAAAGGCCAGGCCGGTGTCGCCGAAGTCTTCGACCAGTTCCCCCAGGTAGGGCATCGGCGGCAGGATCACCACCTCCACTCCGCGCTTCGGCAGCCCGGCAGCGACCCGCCCCAGCAGTTCGGTGGCGAATTGACGGCTGCCGTGCAGCTTCCAGTTTCCAGCGACGATCTTGCGGCGCATGAGCGGGTGGCTCCTGTATGAACTCAGCCGCCCATGATACCTGCTGCGGCAAAAAACCGTTTCTTTGTAAGCGGTTACATGGGTTTTCAGCCAACGGCGCAGCCCCTCGTGGCGGGGGTGGGGTTGGTCGCGGAGAGCCCCGGCTGGATTTGTGGGGTTGGCCGGGCGGGCGGGACTGGCGAGGGACGCCGTGAACCCGTCCATGGGGGCTTGGCCGCGGCATCCATGCCGCGGACACCCTCGCCAGCCCCACCCGCCCGGCCCCTGACACATTCCGGCGGTTCCGCCCGCCACGGAAAGAAAAAAGAAGATCAAAAGCAAAAGCGAAAGCAGAGCTTCGGCCCCCTCCCCTGCTTCGAGATCTGACAGATCTCATCCACGCATGACGTGGATAGATCGTGTCGACCAAGGTCGACACCTACCAACAGCCGCGGGAAGTTGTCGGGGGTGGGGCGGTGTGAGCTGGCAGGACCGTTGGCGCCATGGATGGCGCCATCGAGCCCCCAGGGATGGGTTTACGGCGTGTCCTGCCAGCCCACACCGCCCCGCCCAACCCGCAGAAACCCGGAGCCGCTTTGGCTTTAGGCTTTGGCCCTGGCCTCTGCGGGTGCAGGGTGCAACCCTGCCGAACACCCTCCGCTGCGCTCGCCGGGCATGGCCCGGCGCTACCCGTAATGAAAAAGCCGCCTTTCGGCGGCTTCTTCATCACTTCAGCTTGATCTCGCGCAGGCGTTCTTCGAGGAAGCCGTGTGCGGTGATCGGCTCCGGGTACCGGCTCGGGTTCTCCTCGGTGATGCACGACGGCAGCACGTCGATCAGGAAATCCGGGTTCGGGTGCAGGAAGAACGGCACCGAATAGCGCGGCTGGCGGGCCAGCTCGCCCGGGGGATTGACCACCCGGTGGATGGTCGACGGATACACATGGTTGGTCAGGCGCTGCAGCATGTCGCCGATGTTGACCACGATGGTGTCCGCGTCCGAGGTGAACGGCACCCAGTCCCCGTCATGCGACTGCACTTCCAGGCCTGCCGCACTGGCACCGACCAGCAGCGTGATGAAATTGATGTCGCCATGCGCACCGGCACGCACGTTCGGGATGTCGTCGGTGGTGATCGGCGGGTAATGGATCGGGCGCAGGATCGAATTGCCGAAATTGGTCTTGTCGGAGAAGAAGTGCTCCGGCAGGCCGATGTGCAGGGCCAGGGCCGACAGCACGCGCGAACCCAGGTTGTCCAACGCCTGGTACAAGCCGTAACCACGCTCACGGAAGCCCTCGACCTCGGACGGCCACAGGTTCGGCGCCATCACGTCCCGGTACTTGGAGTCGTCGGCGATCTCGCGACCGATGTGCCAGAACTCCTTCAGGTCGAAGTGCTTGGAGCCCTTGGCGGTCTCCACACCGAACGGGGTGTAGCCACGGGCGCCGCCGCTGCCCGCCACGTGGTACTTGCGCTTGGTCTCATCCGGCAGTGCGAAGAAGGCCTTGAAGACGTCGTAGGCCGCATCGATGTCGGCCTGCGGGATGCCGTGGTTGCGGATGCCGGCGAACCCCCATTGGCGATATGCCGCCCCCAGCTCGGCCACGAAGGCGTCGCGGTCACTGTCGAAACGGGTGATGTCGAGGGTGGGGATCTGGCTCACAGCGGTTCCTGGCTTGTCGTTGAGTCGGTACGGGCCCGCCATGTC
Source organism: Stenotrophomonas sp. LMG 10879 (assembly GCF_002750935.1). Taxonomy (NCBI): domain Bacteria; kingdom Pseudomonadati; phylum Pseudomonadota; class Gammaproteobacteria; order Lysobacterales; family Lysobacteraceae; genus Stenotrophomonas; species Stenotrophomonas sp. LMG 10879. The sequence goes on along the minus strand of NZ_PEJT01000002.1, from coordinate 396,544 downwards.
ATGGCGACCGATCTGAACATTGTGACAGATAGATCGGGACACGCCACCGACATGCTGAAACAAACCGATACAATGCGCCACCCGCGCGCGGTTTAACGACTTCGTCACGCCGGCACACGCCACCCGTTGCCCCATCCCAACCCGCCTTCTCCATGGACGCCGCTCTGCCCGACGCCACCGCCGCCGCTCTTCCCGGACCAACCCGACGCTGGCGCCGGCTGGCCTGGTGGTCCCTGTTCATCGCGGCCAACGCGGTGTTTGCCGCGCTGATCGCGCTGGGCAACGTGCCGCTGCGCGACAACCCCGGCGGGACACTCGGCCTGGCCTATCTGGCGATCGCCCTGCCCGGCCATCTGCTCGCGTTCGGCGCACTGGCCGGCCTGCTGCCGCTGGCCATCGGCCTGTGGCCGCGCAGCGCGCGCGCATTGAGCGTGTCGGCGGTGATCTGCCAGGGCCTGTGGCTGTGCCTGCTGCTGGTGGATGCCAAGGTGTTCGCGCTGTATCGCTTCCACCTCAATGCGATGGTCGCCAACATGGTCTTCGGCGGCGCCCTGCAGGACCAGGTGAGCCTGTCCTGGAAGACCTGGCTGCAGGCGGTTGCCATGGTCTCGGCGATCTTCGCCGCGCAGGGCCTGCTGGCCTGGGCGTGCTGGAAGCTGCTGCCCGCGGCTCCGCGGCGGCGGCGGGTACTGCAGGCCTGGGCCGTGATCGCCCTGCTGATGGGCGGCGGCCAGGTCGCCACGGCCTACTACGACGCGCTCGGCGAACGTGCAGTGATCAGCCAGTGGAATTACCTGCCATGGGCGCAGCCGATCACCGCCAAGAGCGCGATGCGCCGCTTCGGCGTGGTCAGCCAGCACCAGGTCGGCCTGCCCGATCCGCGCCATGCCCAGCTCAACTATCCATTGCAGCCCCTGCGCTGCCAGAGCCACCAGCGGCCGAACGTGCTGATGGTGGTACTGGAATCGTTGCGCCATGACGTGCTCACCCCTCAGTTCATGCCCAACGCATCGGCACTGGCCGGGTCCTCGCGGGTGTACGAGCATCATTTCAGCACCGGCAACGCCACCCGCTATGGCCTGTTCGGCCTGCTGTATGGCCTGCCGGGTGGCTACTGGCCGAGCATGCTCGACGAGCAGCGCGGCTCGCAGCTGTTCAAGGTGCTGGGACAGCAGGGCTATGACCTGCATCTGTATGGCAGCGCGCCGCTGTACAGCCCGGAATTCGATCGCACCGCGTTCGCCGATGTCCGCGACCAGCTGCACCAGGGGCCGTCCGAACTGACCTCCGATGGCCGCGATGCCGCCATCGTCGCTGGACTGCAGAAGGATATCCGCGCCAGCCAGGCTGCGCAGCGCCCGTGGTTCGGTTTCGTGTTCCTCGATTCCACCCACGCGCCCTACCACATGCCGGCCGGCTATCCGCCGCTCGCCACGCCGATGGCCGATGCCATCGATTTTCTCAAGTTCGGCCCCGAGCACGATCCAACGCCGGAATTGAACCGTTATCACACCGCGGTGCATTACGCCGACAGCCTGATCGGATCGCTGCTGGACGACCTGCGCGCGCAGGGCCTGGAGCAGGACACGATCGTGCTGGTGACCGGTGACCACGCCGAGGAATTCAACGACCTCAAGCTCAACTACTGGGGCCACAACGGCAACTTCTCCAACTACCAGCTGCAGGTGCCCTTCGTGCTGCATTGGCCCGGCCAGGGTGGCGGCCGCGACGCGCGGGTCAGTTCGCATGAAGACTGGGTGCCGACGCTGATGCGCCACGGCCTGGGCTGCGAGAACGCATTGACCGACTACAGCACCGGCCATGACCTGCTGGCTGCACCGACCGGCAAGCGTGCGCTGGTGGTGGAAAGCTGGTCGCAGCGCGCGGTACGCAACGGCGAGGCGATCTACGTATTCGACAAATTCGGCAACGCCACCGCGCTTGATGCGCGCTACCGCCCCCTGCCGCAACAGACCCCCGACGCCGCCAGCATCCGCGCGGCATGGGAAGCGCTGACGCGCTTCCGCAACCGCTGAATCCAAGGACCGATCCACCATGAACCGTCCGCTGCGCATCCTGCATACCGAAGCCGCCAAAGGCATGGGCGGGCAGGAGATCTACATTTTTCGCCACATGCAGGTGATGCGCGCACGTGGCCATGACGTCGCCCTGCTGTGCCAGCCGGACGCGCGCCTGGCCACCCTCGCGCGCGATGATGGCTTCACCGTGCATACGCTGCGCATGGGCGGCATGGCCCGCCTGCTGCGCGGCATCTGGTCGGTGTCACGGCTGGTGCGCCGCGAGCGCTACGACGTGGTCAACACCACCAGCCGTCGCGATGCATTGATTGCCGCCGCGGGTGCACGCCTGGGCGGCACACCGCTGGTGGTGCGCTCGCGCCACCTGATGAGCCCCGTGAATTCGCTGCTGACCTACACCGGCCTGCCGCACCGGGTCATCACGGTGAGCAACTTCGTCAAGCAACTGCTGGCGGACCGCGGAATTCCCGCTGATCACATCGGCATCGTGCCGCCGATGGCGGTTTCTCCAACCGGCATCGACACCGCGCAGGAACCGTCCTGGCAGGATCTGCAGGAGGCACGTGCACGCGTGCGCGCCGAGCTCGGATTCGACGAGCAGGACGTCGTGGTGGGCTGCGTGGCCGTGCTGCGCGAACCCAAGGGCCACGCCGAACTGCTGCAGGCCATGGTGCCGCTGTGCAAGGCCAACCCGCGTCTGCATCTGGTGGTGGTCGGCGATGGCCAGGCCGTGATGCAGCGCCTGCAGGCCACCTGCGCCGAACACGATCTGCAGCGCCAGGTCCATCTGCTGGGCTTCCGCAGCGACGCCAGCCAGCTGATGCCCGGCTTCGACATCTTCGCCCTGGCCACACACAAGGAAGCATCGGGCACGGTGTTCCTGGAAGCGGCACAGGCGGGCCTGCCGATCGTGTCGCACCGGGTCGGTGGCGTGCCCGAAATGCTGGTGGAAGGCAGCAATGCCATCCTCACCCGGCTGGGTGACAGCGCCGCCCTCACGGGCGCGCTGCGGCTGCTGGTGGACGATCCCGAGCGTCGCCGGCAGATGGGACGTTCCGGCTGGGACTGGATCCGCAGCGCCAAGCGTTTCAGCCCCGAAGGCCACGCTGAAGCCACCGAACACTACTACCACCAATGGATGAAGGAGCTGGGTCATGGCTAATGCCAGAACCGTACCGGTGCTGATGCATCATCACGTCAGCAACTCGCCCGGCATGATCACGGTGTCGCCGGAGAATTTCGAAAGCCAGATCGCCTGGCTGGCGCGCACCGGCTGGACGTCGTTGACGCTGGACCAGTACGCCGGCTTCCTGGCTGGCAAGCCGGTGCCGCGCAAGTCGATCGTGATCACCTTCGATGATGGCTACCTGGACAACTGGGTCTACGCCCATCCGATCCTGCAGAAGTACGGCATGCACGCGGTGGTGTTCGTGGTGACCGGCTGGATGCACGAGGGCCCGATGCGTCCGCATGCCGGCATCACCGGCGCCACGCTGCCGGAAACGCCCGAACACCGCGCCTGCGAGGACCTGATCTACAAGCAGGGCCGCAGCGACGAAGTGATGATGCGTTGGAGCGAAGCACGTGCGGCCATCGAGGCGGGCACCTTCGAGATCCATTGCCATACCCACACCCACACGCGCTGGCTGCGCCGCCAGGACCTGGACCGCGCCCAGCGCCGTGCCGGTATCAGTGGCGACCTGTCGAAGGCCAGGGAAGTGCTGCTGGAGAAGCTGGGCGAGGTATCGGACACGCTGTGCTGGCCGTACGGTGATTTCGACCAGGACTACATCGAAGTGGCGCGTGAGCAGGGGTTCCGCTACCTGCATACCACCCATCCGTTCGGACGCAACGTGGTCGGCGGCGATCCCGAGCGCATCTACCGCTTCGCCATCCGCAACCGGCCGGCAAGCTGGCTGCGCAAGCGCATCGCGTGGAGCTACAACCCGCTGATCGCACCGCTGTTCAATGGCTTCAAGGCGCGGCAGAAGAAGATGGTGCCGGGGCCGTAATGGCGCTGCCAGCACTGGGCTGACACGGCTTCGGCAAGGAAGCTCCAACAGAGTGGAAGGACTACAGGAAATGAACGTTCTGGTTACCGGCGGCGCTGGATTCATCGGCTCCCACACCTGTGTGGAACTGCAGCAGCAGGGCCATACGGTGGTCGTCGTCGATTCACTGTGCAACAGCGACGCCGGGGTGATCGGCCGGATCGGCGACATCACCGGCATCACGCCGCTGTTTCTACAGGCCGACGTGCGCGACCGTACGCGGATCACCGCGGTGCTGCGCGAGCATTCGATCGATGCGGTACTGCATTTTGCCGCGCTGAAGTCGGTTGGCGAATCGCGGCAGATGCCGCTGGACTACTTCGACAACAACATCAGCGGCACCCTTGCCCTGCTCGGCGCCATGCGCGATACCGGTGTAGGCACGTTTGTGTTCAGCTCGTCGGCAACGGTGTACGGCGACCAGGACCATTGCCCGGTGGCCGAGACGGCCTCGACCTGCGCGATGACGCCCTATGGCCGTTCGAAGCTGGTAGTGGAGCAGCTGCTGTCCGACCTGGTCGGCGCCGATGCAACGCTGCATGTGGCAACGCTGCGCTACTTCAACCCGGTGGGTGCGCACTCAAGCGCGCTGATCGGCGAGCTGCCGCACGGAACCCCCAGCAACCTGATGCCCTACATCGCCCAGGTGGCCGCCGGCCTGCTACCCGAAGTGCAGGTATTCGGCGATGACTATCCGACCTGCGACGGGACCGGCGTACGCGATTACATCCATGTGGAAGATGTGGCGCGGGCCCATGTGCTGGCGCTGCAGTACCTGCGCGACAAGCGCCGCAGCATCACCCTGAACCTGGGCACCGGCCAGGGCCACAGCGTGCTGGAACTGATCAAGGCCTTCGAGCAGACCGTCGGCCGGCCGATTCCCTTCCGCATCACCGGTCGCCGCAGCGGCGACATCGCGGTGAGTTTTGCCGACCCGTCCCTCGCCCTGCGCGAGCTGGGCTGGACCGCGCGCCATGGCCTGGCGGACATGTGCCGCGATACCTGGAAATGGCAGACGGCGATGCCGCGCAGCGCCTGACGGCGTGCCTGCGCCAGACAGCAACATGGCCGCACAGGCGGCCATGTTGTCGGTTCGATGCAGCGACAGGGCTCAGGCCGCGGCCGCTGTCCTGACCGCCGCCGAAAGCCGGTCCAGGGTGTCCTGCATCAACGTCGCGTCGTCGGCCTCGACCGTGACCCGCACCACCGGTTCGGTGCCGGAAGGACGCAGGAAGGCACGTCCACGGCCGGATACCGCCTGCTGCGCTTCGGTCAGCGCAGCCTGCACGCTCTCCGCCTGCACGGTGGCCTTGGCCGAGACATCGCCGAGGCGCACGTTGACCGTCTTCTGCGGCACCTTGGACAACGGCTGCAGCGCTTCGCGCAGGCTCTTTCCCTGCTGCTTCAGCGCCACCAGTACCTGCAGGGCACTGACGATGCCGTCGCCGGTGGTGGCGCGGTCCAGGCACAGCAGATGGCCGGACGCTTCGCCACCGAGCACGCCGCCTCCCTCCACCAGTGCCTGGTGCACGTAGCGGTCGCCGACGTTGCTGCGCTGGAACGGAATCTGCAGTTCGGCCAGGGCTTTTTCCAGGCCGAAGTTGCTCATCAGGGTGCCGACCACCGGGCCGCGCAGGCGCCCTTCGGCCTGCCACGCGCGCGCCAGGATGTAGACCAGGTCATCGCCGTCGACCGGATTGCCGCGGTCATCGGCCATCAACACCCGGTCACCATCACCGTCGAAGGCGATGCCCAGGTCGGCGCGGGTCTCACGCACCTTGGCAGCGAGGTTGTCGATGTGGGTCGAGCCGACGCCATCGTTGATGTTGACGCCATTGGGTTCGGCACCGATGCCGATGACCTCCGCACCCAGTTCGCGGAACAGCAGCGGTGCGATCTGGTAGGTGGCGCCATGTGCGCAGTCGAGCACCAGGCGCACGCCGCGCAGGTCGAACGCGCGCGGCACGCTGGACTTGCAGAACTCGATGTAACGGCCGACGGCCTCGCGTGCACGCGAGGCCTTGCCGAGCTTCTCGGAAACGGCCGTGGTGAACGGCACGTCCAGTGCGGCTTCCAGCGCCAGCTCGGTGGCATCGTCGAGCTTCTCGCCCTGGGCGGAGAAGAACTTGATGCCGTTGTCGTAGTGCGGATTGTGCGACGCACTGATGACGATGCCCGCATCCACGCCGAGGGTACGGGTCAGGAAGGCAACAGCCGGGGTCGGCATCGGGCCGAGCAGCTGCACGTCAGCGCCGGCAGCGACCAACCCGGCTTCCAGCGCGGCTTCGAACATGTAGCCGGAGATCCGCGTGTCCTTGCCGATCACCACGATCGGACGGCGCCCGTCCTGGCCGCGCTGGGCGACCAGTACGCGGCCCAGGGCATTGCCCAGGCGCAGCACGAAATCCGCCGAGATCGGCCCTTGGCCGACCCGACCGCGGATGCCGTCGGTACCGAAGTACTTGCGGCTCCCCATCAAACCTCCTCCGGTGCCGGCTCGCGACGCAGCATCGCCAGCAGGTCGGCCAGGCGATCGCGCAGTTCACGGCGGTCACAGATCTGGTCGATGGCACCGTGTTCAAGCAGGAACTCCGAACGCTGGAACCCTTCCGGCAGCTTCTCGCGCACGGTCTGTTCGATCACGCGCGGGCCGGCGAAGCCGATCAGTGCGCGCGGTTCGGCGATGTTGATGTCGCCCAGCATCGCGAACGACGCCGACACACCGCCGGTGGTCGGGTGGGTCAGCACCGAAATGTACGGCTGTCCGGCTTCACGCAGTTTGCCCAGCGCGGCCGAGGTCTTGGCCATCTGCATCAGCGAGAACAGGCCTTCCTGCATGCGCGCGCCACCACTGGCGGAGAAGCACACGTACGGTGCGCCGATCTCGGCAGCGGTCTCGGCGGCAAGCGCGAAGCGCTCGCCGACCACCGAGCCCATCGAGCCGCCCATGAAGGCGAAATCGAACGACGAGGCCACCAGCGGACGGCCCTTGAGCAGGCCGCGCATGGCAATCAGCGCGTCGTACTCGCCGGTGTTCTTCTGCGCGATCTTGATGCGCTCGCTGTACTTCTTCTGGTCCTTGAACTTCAGCAGGTCGGTCGGCCCCAGGCGGGCAGCGATCTCGGTGGTGCTGTCGGCGTCGAACAGCGCGGCCAGGCGTGCACGCGCACGGATGGCCATATGGTGGCCGCACTTCGGGCAGACCTCCAGATTCTCTTCCAGCTCCGGACGGTACAACGCACTGCCGCAGTTGCTGCACTTTTCCCACAGGCCCTCGGGGACGCTGCGCTTCTTGCTGGGGGTGTTGTCGGTGCGGATGCCAGACGGCATCAACTTGCTGAGCCAACTCATGCGGGAGGACACTTCCGTTCAGGGCGGCCCGGGGGCCGCAAAGGCGGACAGTCTAGCTCCGCTTTCCCCGCCCGTGCACCCCCTGCCCGGCCTTGGGCCCGGCGGAAAAAACCATGCTGGGACGTACGTTTAGGTGTTGGGTAGTGCCGGCCGCCGGCCGGCAGCGCTTGCACGCGGGCGGGTACGGAGGGTGCCGGCCAGCGGCCGGCACTACCGTTACACGTCGAGCGCCTGCCGCAGTGGGGCCAGGAACGCAGCGGCACGCTGCGCTGCATCCTCGGCAGAGGCCGCGTCGGCCAGCACCGCCACCAGCGCGCTGCCGACCACCACGCCGTCGGCCTGGCGCGCCATGGCCGCCGCGCTGGCTGCGTCCTTGATGCCGAAGCCGGCCACTACCGGCACGCTGGCCTTGGCCCGCAGCGCCTGCAGGCGTGCACTGGCCGCGTCACTGTCCAGCCGTTCGGAGGCGCCGGTGACACCGGCAAAGCTGACGTAGTAGAGATAGCCACGGGCCAGCGCCAGCAGCTTGTCGGCGCGCGCCTCGCTGGTGGTCGGCGATGCCAGCAGAACCAGCGCCAAGCCTGCAGCGTCGAAGGCCTGCTGGGCTTCGACGGCTTCTTCCGGTGGCAGATCGACCAGCAGCACGCCGTCCACGCCGGCGGCCACCGCCGCGCTGGCGAACGCCACGTAACCGTGGATCTCCACCGGGTTGAGATAGCCCATCAGCACCACGGGCGTCTGCGCATCGCGTTCGCGGAACTGCGCCACCGCCTGCAACACATAGCGGGTGCCTGCGCCGCGGGCCAACGCGCGCTCGGAACTGCGCTGGATGGTCGGGCCGTCGGCCATCGGATCGGAGAACGGCACGCCCAGTTCGATCACATCGGCACCGGCCTCGACCAGCGCGTGCATGACCGGCACCGTGGCTTCCAGGGACGGATCACCGGCGGTGATGAAGGGGATCAGGGCCTTGCGCTGCTGCTCGCGCAGGCGCTGGAAACAGGCATCGAGTCGGGATACGGACATTTCAGGCACACCCTTCAATCAGTTCAATCGCTTCACTGGTTCCCCAGTACATCTGGAGGACCCTCCCTTCAAACAGTTCCACGCGGATGCCGAGGGCCGAGCCCGGATCCTGCCAGGTCAGGTATTCACCCTGCTCGCCGTCGTAGGCATGCGGGCTGGACACAGGCGGCTTCGGGAACCGGGCGACCGCCTGGGCGCGGGTCATTCCCACGCGCAGGCCAAACGGGCCGGGTTGCTCGGCCGGCGCCCCGCTGTCCGGATCAAGGCCGAGGTCGAAACGAACCACACGATCCTCGTCGGTCATCATCGACACGCCCGCCGGCAGGGCCGTGCCGTCGTAATACTCGCAACTGCCGCCGAGGGCTTCGACCGCCCCTTGCGCCGTCCACGGCCCGAGTGCCTTGAGATCGTTCAAGTGCTGGCCGATCAGCACCTCGCCGGCATGATCCAGCGCCACCGAGACCACGGCCGGGCCCTCGTCGTCGCCCTCACCTTCCGCTGCGGGCGGGTCATCAATCGGCGTGCGCGCCAGAGGGTCGACATCTTCATTGGCGGCGGCCTGCTGCGCAGGCTGCGTGGTTGCCTTGGCCGCCGGCGCCAGTACGGGCGGCTCCGGTGGCTGGCACGCGGCCAGACTGAATGCCAGCAGCAGTACGCTGCTGTTGCGCATCAGCGCACTCACAGCACCAGGCCTTCGCGCGCCGCGATGGTATGCACGTCCTTGTCGCCGCGACCGGAAAGGTTGCACAGCACGATCTGGTCGCGCGGACGCCCGCGCGCAAGCTTCATCGCCTGCGCCAGTGCGTGGCTGGACTCCAGCGCCGGCAGGATGCCCTCGGTGTGGGCCAGCAGATGGAAGGCCTGCAGCGCTTCTTCGTCGGTGATGCCGACGTAGCGCGCGCGGCCGCTGTCGGCCAGGAACGCATGCTCGGGGCCGACGCCCGGGTAGTCCAGGCCGGCCGATACCGAATGGGTCTCGATGATCTGGCCATCGTCGTCGCACAGTACATAGGTGCGGTTGCCGTGCAGCACGCCCGGACGGCCGGCGGCGATGGAGGCAGCGTGGCGGCCGGTGTGGATGCCATCGCCAGCGGCTTCAGCGCCGACAATCTCGACCTCGCGGTCGTTGAGGAAGGCATGGAACAGGCCGATCGCATTGCTGCCGCCGCCGACGCAGGCAGTGATCGCATCGGGCAGGCGACCGTACTCGGTCAGCATCTGCTCGCGCGCCTCGCGGCCGACGATGGCGTTGAAGTCACGCACCATGCGCGGGTACGGGTCCGGGCCGGCGACCGTGCCGATGATGTAGAAGGTGTCCTGCACGTTGGTGACCCAGTCGCGCATCGCCTCGTTGAGGGCGTCCTTCAGGGTGGCCGAGCCGGAAGTGACCGGTACCACCGTCGCACCGAGCAGCTTCATGCGGTAGACGTTGATCTTCTGCCGCTCGATGTCGGTGGCGCCCATGTACACCACGCACTCCAGGCCCAGCCGTGCGGCGACGGTGGCGCTGGCCACGCCATGCTGGCCGGCGCCGGTCTCGGCGATGATGCGCTTCTTGCCCATCCGCGCCGCCAGCAGCGCCTGGCCGATGGTGTTGTTGATCTTGTGCGCGCCGGTGTGGTTCAGGTCCTCGCGCTTGAGCAGGATCTGCGCGCCGCCGACGTGGTCGCTGAGGCGTTCAGCATGGTAGATCGGGCTTGGCCGGCCCACGTAATGGGCCAGGTCGCGGTCGTAGGCCAGCTGGAATGCCGGGTCCTGACGGGCCTGGTCATAGGCCTGAGCCAGTTCCTGCAGCGGGCCGACCAGGGTTTCGGCGACGAAGCTGCCACCGTAACGGCCGAAGTGGCCCTGGGCGTCAGGGAATGCGTGGAAATCGGCAATGGGAGAGGCAGACATGGAGACGACCGGTCGTTCAGACAGGTGGATACTCTAGCGCACGGATTGTGTCCGGAAAATGGATATTATCTGGCGCATCCCGTCAGGAAATCTCACATGAGCACGTCACTGCTGCCGCCGCTGAATGCCCTGCGGGCATTCGAGGCCACCGCACGCCTGGGCGGCGTTGGCCGCGCTGCACAGGCCCTGCATGTGACCCATGGCGCGATCAGCCGCCAGCTGAAGCTGCTGGAAGACCATCTGGGCCTGGCCCTGTTCCAGCGCGCCGGTCGCGGCCTGCGCCTGACCGCCGCCGGCACCCGCCTGCAGGAAGCCTGCAGCGAGGCCTTCAGCGGCATCGAGGACTGCGTGCGCGCATTGCAGCGGCCGGCGGCCTCTCCGGCGCTGGTGCTGGGGTGCAGCGGCAGCGTACTGGCGCGCTGGATGATTCCGCGGCTGCCGGCCCTGCAGGCGGCCCTGCCCGGCGTACACCTGCAGTGGTCGGCTTTGGACGGCAGCTTCACCGAAACGCAAGCCACGCTGGATGCGGTGCTGCTGCTGGCACAGGGGCCGTGGCCACGCGGCTGGCAGGTGCGCGAACTGGCACCGGAACGGGTGGGCGTGGTGGTGGCGCCCTCGCACCCGGCGGCGCATCGGCTGCGCCATGTGCCGCCGTCCACCCTGCTGCAGGAAACGCTGTTGCATACCAGTTCGCGCCCGCAAGCGTGGCCGGCGTGGGCGCAGGCACATGATCTGGATCCGGCCCAGCTGCAACTGGGTACCGGCTTCGAACACCTGTACTACCTGCTGGAAGCGGCGGTGGCGGGGCTGGGCCCGGCGATCGCGCCGGAGCCACTGGTGGCCGAGGACCTGGCCGCAGGGCGGCTGGTGGCACCGTGGGGGTTTGCCGCGACCGGCGGATTCTGGGTGCTGGCGCGGCCGGATGGCCCTGTCGATGCGCGCGTGGACGCGCTGGCGGACTGGGCCGCCGCCCAACTGCAGTGACGATCGCCGCGCAGAGACGGACGCGACAGCCGGCAGAACCTCGCTTTACGGGCATTACATGCCGCTGGAAAACACTTCGAGCGTGTCTGCGCTGACCCAGCCCTGCGCGCAGTTCCCCGCATAGTGTCCCGGCGCTGCCACGTGGCAGGCTTCGCCCCTGGTGCCCTTCATGCCGCTGATGGGCCTGTCGCCATAGGTGTCACACAACGCGTTGCCCTTGCACTTGCCGACCGTGTTGGCCGGAATGGCGACAACGTAATAGAACAGCGGATTCTGTCCGGTGCGGCCGATGCCCTGCACGCAGACCAGTTGCCCCTTCGACAGTTTCGCGGTGGCGGAGGCCTTGCTGCCGCTGCCCGGTACCGCGTCCAGCGTCTCCACGCCCTTGGCCTCGGCCACGCCAGCGAAGAATCCCTGGTCGCCGCAGTCCGGCGACAGTTCGACGTCGTAGAAGTCGCCGCTGTCGGCATCACCTGCCGTGCAGCCAGTACCGGCACTGGCATTGCTGCACGCCACCGCGCTGGCGCGGATCAGCGCGGCCAGTCCATCGCGGGCCGCTGCCGGAGTGGACACGGGTACCGCTGTCGCTGCAGAGACCGGGACCGGGGCCGCGGCAGGCGCGGCAACAGCGGCGGGCGACACTGCGGAGGGGTTCGATGAATCTCCCGCCGCACACGCGCCCAGGGCAAGCAGCAAGCCAGGAACCAGCGCAACGCGGAAACAGCGGGAGGAAAGACAGAGCAAATCCATTGCGACCTACGACGCCGTCGGCGCCGCCAGGCGCTGCTGCAGGTCCTCGCGCAGGCGCGACAACTCGACTTCGGCCTGCTGACGCTGCTGCATACCCTCGCGGTGGATGCTGCGCACTTCCTCGACGGTGGCGATCAGCTGATCGTGCACGTGGCGCAACGTGGCCACGTCGATCACGCCGCGCTGGTTGCTGCGTGCGGTGTCCACCGAAGCCTGGCGCATCAGGTCGGCATTGCGTCGCATCAGCTCGTTGGTCGCATCATCGATCGCATTGGCCAGTTCGGCCGCGTTCTTCTGCTCTCCCAGCGACAACTGGATCGCGAACTGGCGCTTCCACGAGGGGATGGTGATGTCGCGGACGGTGTTGAACTTCTCGATCAGCTGCAGCGCATTGGCCTGGATCAGGCGGATCATCGGCAGCGACTGATCAGCCGCGTGCTGCATCAGCTGCAGGTCGGAGACGCGCTTCTCGATCAGGCGGATCGCATTGTCGATCTCGCTCTGGCGGATGCGCTGCTGCGGGTCTTCGCTGCCCTGCCCCAGCAACTGCTCGGACTGCAGCTGGGCCAGGCGCTGCTTGCCGGCGGCGGCATACAGGCCCAGGGCGTGACGCTCCTCGCGGACGATGTCGTGCATGCGGTCGAAATCGCTCACCCGCTTGCCCATCAGCGCCTGTTGCGCGCCGACGTCGCCGAGCAGCTGTTCGATCTGCGAATTGGTGTCGCTGAACTTCTGCACCAGTTCGCCCTTGGAAGAACGCAGGCGATCGATCAGGCCACCGATCAAGGGCACCTTCGAGCGCTGCGAAAAACCATCCAGCTTAAGCTCGCGCGCGATGCGTACCACTTCCCCGAGTTTCTCGCCGTTGGCATCGAGGTCACGATTGCGCACCTGGTCCAGCAGCTGGCTGGAGAAGGCCGTGGTCCGTGCGGCGGCTTCACGGCCGAACACCTGCAGGTTGCCTGGGCGCAGGTCTTCCAGCTCGCGGCCGATTTCGGCGATGCGCGGCAGATCGTCGCGGACCAGGCCGAGGGCCTTCAACGTGCTGTCATCAAGTTCGGGAACGGGCGTGGTGGCGGGCACGAGCGTGCCGGAGTTCTGGCTGTCCTGGGTCATCGGGCAGTGTCCTTGCAGTGGATAAGCGGCAGCGGCGGCCGGCTCAGCGCAGTCTAGCCTGAGCAGCGGCCACTTCGTCGTCGATCTGCGCCTGCAGCGTGGCTGCCTGCGTGGCCTGTGCAGCCTGCGCCTGAGCCTGGCGTGCCAGCGCGGCCTGGCGCCAGGCCGGCAGCAGCACATCATGGATGCGGACGAAGCGCTGCAGCAGGGCTTCATCCTGCTCCTGCAGCAGCTGCCATTGCCCGCCTTCGATGCGCCGCAGCGTGGCCAACCGCTGCAGGTGGTCCACGCGCGGCGCCAGTGCGGCCTGCGCAGCACCTTCCAGCGTCGCCAGCTGCGTGGCGCCGAACGTGGCCCAGGCCTCCAACGCGGTGGCAGCCGCATCGTTGTCGATGATGGCCCGGGCACGCTGCTGCACGCGCTGTGCGAGGCCCTGTGCCTGCTCGCGGGCCTGCAGCGCCAGCACACCCAGCTGCGCCTGCAGCGCCTGCGCCTGCGCTTCGCGCGCAACATCGCGGCCGAGCAGGCGCCCCCACCAGCCCTCCTGCCGCCGCAGCCGCGCCGGATCGCCGGCCTGCAGGGCCAATGCGATCCGCGCCAGCGCAGCCACCAGGCCTTCGCCGCCCGCGTCGGCCTGCAACGGTGTCGGCTCGGCCAGCAGCTGCAGCAAGGGGCTGCCATACGCAGCCAGCGCGGCTACGTCGGCACACGCCGGAAGCATGGGTTCGGGCAGGGAGCGTACGCAGGTCACGGAAGTGGCGGCGGACGTGGGCCATCATCAGCCACCGTTTCCGGCGGCAATGATTCACCGTAGAAGTGGCGCATCAGCGCTTCGTCGAGCGCACGTTCTTCCGGTGTCGCTGCACGACGCACGCGCGGACGACGACGCGTGTCGGCCGTGGCCACATCGGCAGTCACCTGCTGCCGTGCCCACCCGGCGAACGCTGCCAACGTCTGCGACAGCTGCACCTGCTGCTCCTGCGAAGTGACCAGCACCTGCAGCAGCGGTGCCAGACCGGCCTGCAGGTCTTCGGCCAATGGCGTGGCTGCGGGCTGCGGTGCGGCAGCGGTCGGCGCGCTGGCCGGCCGTGCATCCGCCAGGCGCTGCAGCGCTGCCAGCAGGGCCGGCCATGGCGCAGGCTCCGGCACCACGGCCACCTCTGCCGGCGGTGGCGGTGGCAGCTGCAACGCACTGGCGATGTCGGCCAGCTGCGCGACCACGCGGCCACCAACGTCACTGTCACCGGCGCCCATCGCCTTGTTGCGCAGGAAATCGCGCTTGATCTGCGCCCAACGTTGCGCGCGCTCGTCATCCAGCACGCCACGCAGCTCGGCCAGCTTCAGCAGATTCTCTTCGGCACCGGTGGTCAGCAGCTGCGCTTCGCCCAGATAGTGGTCGGAGATCAGCTGCTGCAGCTCGTCGTCATTCATCACCGGCGAAATCTTCTCCGCCAGCTTGTTCATGTTGCGGTAGCTGCCCTGCAGGCGGAACGGCGGCTCGGTGCGATAGCGGTCGTCCTGCGCGGCACTGGCGATGTACTGCTGGTTGACCCGGTAGACCACGTCGCGCACGCGCAGCATGCGCTGCAGGGTGGCGGTGATTTCGTTGACCTCGGCGCCACTGTAGGCATGGCTCAGGCCGTTGCTGGACACGTCCTTGCCCATCGCGCGATCGACCAGCAGGTACAGGTCGGCCATCTCACGCGTGGCCAGCGGCGCCAACACCGGGTTGGAGGTCAGGCTGTTCTCGATGTAGCTGAGGGTGAAGGCTGCTTCCATGCCGCCGAGCACGTCGCCGAGGTTGTAGATGTCGGCACGGTTGGCCAGCATGTCCGGGATATTGAACACTTCGCCGGACTCGGTGTACGGGTTGCCGGCCATGACCACGCAGAACTTCTTGCCACGCATGTCGTAGGTGCGCGTACGGCCGCGCCACACACCTTCGATGCGGCGCGTGCCATCGCACAGCGAGATGAACTTCTGCAGGAACTCCGGGTGGGTGTGCTGGATGTCATCGACATACAACATGGTGTTGTTGCCCATCTCCAGCGCCAGGTTGAGCTTCTCCAGCTCCTGCCGCGAGGTCGCGTCCGGTGCCTGCTGCGGATCCAGCGAACGCACCTCGTGGCCCAGCGCCGGACCATTGATCTTCATGAAGACCAGACCGAGGCGATGCGCCACGTACTCCATCAAGGTGGTTTTGCCGTAGCCCGGCGGCGAGATCATCATCAGCAGGCCCATCAGGTCGCTGCGCTTGTTCTCGCCAACGGTGCCCATCTGCTTGGCCAGGTTGTCGCCGATCACGCCCAGATACACGTCGTTGATCAGCTTGTTGCGCACGAAGGACGACAACGGCCGCGCCTTGAACTCCGACAGCCGCAGGGTTTCGCGCTCGCGGCCGATGATGCCCTGGCGCACCGCCTGATAGGCATGGAAGGCCGGCACGAAGGACTGCAGGTGGTGCTGCAGGCGTGCCAGGAAATCATCCAGTGACACGGTCAGGCTGCCATTGTGGATGCGCGCATGCTCGCCCAGCAGGCCGCTGACCTCCGCCTGCAGCGGTGCATCGCTGGCACGCGTGCGCAGCTGTCGCTGCACCAGCAGCAGTGCCGCCGCTTCTTCGACATAGCCGGCATGTGCCGACTGTGCCGGCAGCCCGGCGAGCGCCCGCAGCCATTGCCCGGCCAACGCCCAGCGCGTGGCCAGCGGATCCTGCGAGCGCTGCAGCGCACGTTCAAGCGCTTCACGCTGGCCCGCCTGCTCCAGTTGCTGCGACAACGCGTCCAACAGCGCCTGCGCGTGGCGGCTGCTGCTGAACACCGGCTCGCCGGCGACCAGCTCTTCGCCCAGATACGCCGCTGCGGCATCGGCGGCGGCGGCGTCGAACGGCAGTGCATGCGCAAGTGCATGCTCATGCAGCGCCTTCGCCATTTCCGCGCGCAGGGCCTGACGCCCCTCATCGGAACCGAACAGGCGTGCGATCGCCTCTGCACCGGCCTGCCGGCCAGGCCACTGCGCCACGGCTTCATCGCGTTGCCGCGCAGCCCAGAACAGCAGTGCCAGCGCACGCACATGCGGCGAATGCCGCAGCGGGCCGGCGGCCTGCTGCAACGGTAACAGCGCGCGCAGGATCAGGGCCGCATCATGGTCATGGATACCGCGCTCGTAACCCTCGCGGTAACGCGGCGCGGCAAACGCGCGGACCCGCTGGTCCAGCGCTTCGGGTTCGGCTGCATCATGCTGCAGCTGGGCCAGGTCCAGGCCATCGCGGCCCTGCTCCGCAGCCAGCAACAGGCACCCGGCCAGGTATTCGCCGCGGTAGAGCGCGTCCGATTCCGAATCCAGGGTCACCTGCCAGAACGGCTTCAGCGCATCCAGCTCGGGATCGTGCAGGGTCTCCAGGAAGTCGGTGCCGGTGAGATGGATGGCAAGGGTTTCGCCACGCGGCAGCAGGGTCAGGTCCAGCGCCTGGGTGTTCACGCTGAATCGATGGCGCGGGCCAAGGCGGACTACGTTGCCGCCGGCCTCGTACAGATCGCTGCGGTCACGCAGCTGGCGCACGGCCTGGTCGCGCACGCCCTTCAGGCGCGCCTCGACATCGTCCGCCTTGACGTTGTCGCGCAGCGCACGCAGGCGCTCGGCCAGTTCACGCAGCTTGAGGATCAGCGGATCACCGGCGAAGAACGCGTTGAGTTCGTCGGCCGTGCCGAACCGCTCGGTACGCTTGCCCAGGCCGTCGAGGATGCGGTTGGCGGCATCGAGCACCGAGCGCGCCTTGCGCTGGCGATCATCCAGCAGGGCCTGCTTGTGCGTGTCGAAGGCCTCGACCAGCTCTTCGCGTTTGCTCAGGATGTCGCCGAGGAACTGCTCGTGCTCGCCGAACTGGCTCTCCAGTTCTTCCAGCTGTACCAGCAGGCGCGACAGCTGTTCGTCGGCCCGCTCAGGGTCGCTGGCCATCGCCAGCGCGCTGGTGATCGACTGCGAGAACAGGGCGAACTGGGCGGCGAACTGGGCCACGGCTTCGGCCGAGCCCAGCGACCTGCGCCGCTGTTCGGCACGTGCGCGCGCCTGGTTCAGGCGCCCGTACAACAGCGAGATGGATTCGACCACGCGGGTACGTGCAGTCGCATCGTCCACCTTCAGCCCGGCCATCAGCTCGGACAGCATGTCCAGATCACCGGCCATGCCGCGCAGGCCGTCCAGTTGCTCATCCAGCTGGCGTGCACTGGCGGCCTGCTGTGCGGCGTCGTCCAGCGCCTGCATGCGAGCGGTCAAGGGCGCCAGTGCCGCATCGCCGGCGAGGAAGGTACCGGTGGCGGCGCCGACACGGTCGTGTGCCTGCACCAGTTCGGCGGCCATCGCCTCGATGCGCGCGGTATCGATGTAGCGCAGTTCGCGGATGGTCAGCAGTCGACCGCGCAACGCGGTGATCGCGTTGAGCGCTTCGACGAAGGCCTGCACCTCGTTCCAGTTTTCCGGCTGCAGCCGGCCCAGCAACGCCTTGTGCGTGCTCTCGGCCTCGGCCATCGCCTGCGCCGACTGCTGGCGGATCGACTGCACTTTCTCGTATTCGTCCAGCACCGATTCACCGGTGGCGCTGATCTGCCGCAGCAACGCTTCGGCACCATCGCAGGCCTCGTCGCCCAGCCAATGATGCGCATCGAAAAGCCGCCGGGTGTCGGCCACCAGGCGCTGGTAGCGCTGCACCGATACATCCTGGCCGTCGATCTCGCGCGCCAGGTTGAACAGGTTGGAGATGCCGCGCACCAGCTCGGCGTTGCCGATGCGCCCCATGAAGGTATTGCCGGGCGGACGGCTGGCGGCGAACTCATCGCTGCTGAAAGGCGTCTGCCAGACCTGCATCGGATGGATGCGGGTCGGCTCGCTGCCTTCGGCATGGAACAGCACCATGCGCCCGTCCTGCATGAAGGCATAGCCGTGGCCGAACACCGGGTTCTGCAGCACGCGCTGGATGGTGTTGTAGACGAACAGCGCCGAGCGCCCGCCTTCGCGCTCGTAGAAGATGTACAGCACGTCCTCGCCGTTGGGCGAACGGATGCTGCGCTTGAACTGCATGCCATCCATCGAGGCGTCGAACGCCTTGTGCTCGCCCCCCTGCAGGTAATAGCCGCCGGGGAAGATGATGCCGTGGTCCTCGGGCAGCTGCACACAGGCCTGGACGATGGCATCGTTGCGCACGATGTCGCCGGTGAGCGTGTTGTAGATCAGTCCGCGCCATTCGGTTTCGCGGTAGGGCAGCACTTTCAGCAGCACCAGCGAGCCGACCCGGGCAAACTCGAACTGGGCGTCGTCGAGCGACTGCGTGCTGTCCTCCACCGGTTCGCTGTAGATGCCCTGCCCGGTTTCGGTGTTGTTCTCCACCTTGATGGTCAGGTCGCCACCGGTGGTTTCCACGAACAGGGTGTCGAGGATGTTCAGATGCGAGTGGCGGCCGTTGACGGCAAGGTCGCGCGTGGCGCGGGTCCATTCGAAATCGAAGGGCGGCGGCAAGGCGATGTCACGCTCGCCACGTGCATCGAGATAGGTCAGTTCACCTTCGCGTGACAGCGCCCAGCGGAACACGCGCACGTCGCTGCTGCGCTCGCCGATCTGGAACGAGGCCAGCAGCTTGTCGCCCACCACGATGAGCTGCAGCAGGCGTGCATGCTTGTAGTACGCGTACAGTTCTTTGAAGTCGTGCACGAAGCCGGGCTGGTCGAGGAAACTGCCCTTCAGCTCCAGCGCGGCGACGTCGTAGCCCTCCGTGCCCTGTACCAGCCGGTACAGGCCGAACACATCTTCGATGCGGGTCTGGGTCTTGAGCCCGATGAACACGTTGTAGCCGAACAGCAGGCGGTCGGGGCCGACCTGCACGATGTCGCGGCCTACGCAGTTGTTCTCGCTGCGGATGCGGAAGCGGCCGACCACCTCCAGGCGGCTGTCGCCGAACTCGGCCAGGCGCTGGCGGTTCAGTTGCTCGGCAACGGCCTGCAGGCGCTGGCCCTGTTCGCCGAGACGGCGTCGCAGGACTTCATAGGCGCCGCCCTGGGCAACGGCCTGGTCGACGGTATCGCCGGCAGCCTCTGGTGCGGCGGACTCGGTGGACGGTTTGGTTTCGGACATCAGCAGGTTTCCGGCTCACGGACGGCCGGCCGTCGATGCGGCCGGCACGGGTGGGCGATGGCGGTGGCCATCGCCGGGTGGATCAGCGCGCGCTGTCGACCACAACGGTCGCCGCGACGGGCACGGTCTCCGCGTCCTCGGCGATCTGCCGCGGTGCATTGTCGGCAACGTTGACGCCCAGGTAGCGCTGCATCAGGTCCTGCACGATCGGGCTCTTGCCGGCGAAGCCTTCGATCGACTTGCCCAGCGACACCGCCTTGATCAGGTTCTCGAACATGCCGCCGTCGCCACCGATCAGGTCGATGTCGGCATTGCGCAGTGCGCTGGCGATCACGCCGGCGTTCTCGCGCGAGACTTCCTTGCCGGCTTCGATCGACGCCAGCGCCTGCTTGAGGCTGTTGTCGAGCATCATGCGGAACTCTTCGTGGCCACGTGCCTGGTCGCTCAGCGAGGCGATCGCTTCGAACTTGCGGACCAGGCCCTCGGCCTCGGCCAGCAGCTTCTTCTGCACCACGCCGGCTTCGGCGTTGCCCAGCGATTCGGTGGCGGTGGCGCGGGCCAGGCCCATCTTCTCTTCGCCCTGTGCCTGTGCCTGCAGCGTCTCGGCCAGCACGCGCGCCTCGTTGCTGCCCTGCTTCAGGTTCGCTTCGGCCTTGGCTTCGATCACGCGCGCTTCGGCGATGCCGACCTTTTCGATGGCCAGCGCCGACGCTTCGCGCACCTGCGCTTCGGCCAGGCCGGGTGCGGCCTGCTCGGCGCGGAACGCATCAGCCAGCAGGCGCTTGGCTTCGGCCTGCTTGCCGGCCGCTTCGTGCTCGGCCTGCGCCAGGGTGGTCAGCTCTACCGCGCGGTGCTTGGAAGCGGTCTCGCGGGCCTGTGCTTCCTTCACTTCGCGCACCAGCGATTCCTGCGCCTTGGCTTCCGCTGCCAGGATCAGCACCTGCTTCTGGCGGTCGGCCTCGGAGACTTCGCGCACTTCCTTGATGCGCTCTTCTTCCTGCGCCACGGTCTTGTCGATGGAGATGCGTTCGCGGGTGATGTTGGCCACGTCCATCTTGCCCTGCTCAACCACCTTGTCGCGCTCCACGCCCTGCAGCTGTACTTCGCGATCGGTGGTGACCTGCTCCAGCTGGCGTGCACGTTCGACGCGCTCGGCTTCGATGGCGACGGCGCGCTGGCGGTTCTGCTCGGCCACTTCCACTTCGCGCATGCGGTTCTGCTCGCGGATGTCGATCACCTGCTGCGCTTCGATGCGGGCGTTCTCGGACAGCTGGCGCTGTTCTTCCTGGACCTTGGCGGTCTCGGCTTCCTCGCGCGCACGGATGGTCTCGATCTCGCGCTTCTGCCGCGCCTCGGCCTCGGCCTGCTGGCGTTCAAGCGCCAGCAACGCTTCGCGGGCTTCGACGTTCTTCTTGGTGATGGCCAGCTTCTCGTTCTGCTCCAGCTCGTTGGTCACCACGTTCTGCGCAGCGGTCAGCTCGGTGATCTTGCGGATGCCCTGCGCATCGAGGATGTTGAACTGGTCCAGCAGCGACTTCGGCGTCTGCTCCAGGTAGTCGATGGCCACGTCTTCCAGCACATAGCCATTGAGGTCGTTGCCGATCACCGCAATGATCTCGTCGCGGAATTCCTGGCGCTTCTCGAACAGCTCGGTGAAATCGAACTTCTTGCCGACCGTCTTCAGTGCTTCGGAGAACTTGGCGTTGAACAGCTCATCGACCGCGTGCTTGTCCGAGGCGCGGTCGGCGCCGATGGCCTTGGCCACGCGCAGCACGTCGGCCTGGGTCTCGTTGACGCGCAGGTAGAACGCCACGGCGATGTCGGCGCGCATGTTGTCGCGGCAGATCAGGCCTTCCTTGCCGCGACGGTCGATCTGCAGGGTGATCAGGCTAATGCGCATCAGCTCGGCGCGGTACAGCACGGGAATGATCAGCGCGCCGGTGAAATGCACCTTCGGGGTGGAACTCATGTCGTTGACGATCAGGGCCACGCCCTGGTCGACCTTGCGGTAGAACGCCTTGAACAGGCCCGCTACGCCGAGCAGGAGGGCGAGGACGCCGCCCACGATGATCAGGAAGGGGAGCACGGATGCCAACGTCATTGATGATTCTCCTTGTTGCCCGGAAGCAGGTTGTCCTGGAAGTCGAGGGCGACCGCGTCGGCGCGGACCACCCGGTAATGGTGTTGTGCTGCCACATGCTCGACCAGCACGATGCGCTCGCCGCGCTGCAGTTCGATGTCGCTGCGGATCTGCAGGACCAGGCCGGCGCCGCCGTCATCGACGGTGGCATGGCCACTGCGTGCGTCGACCTTCGGCGAGGCGACCACACCGACCCGGCCCAGCAGCGAAGCCTGCGGCACCGGGCGCAGGCGCAGCAGGAAGCGGCGGATGGGACGCAGCAGCAGCGCGGTGACCGGCACCGCCGGCAGTGGCGCGAGCACCGCCACCACGGTACCCAATGACCAGCGCAGCAGGTCGGGCAACGGCAGCAGCAGGTACAGGTGGATGAAGTAGGTCAGGGTCCAGGCGAACAGGCTCAGCAGCGTCACCACCACCATGAGCGGCACGCCGCCCAGGCCCCAGCGCGCCAGCAGCGCGGACAGGCCACTGAGATGGGCATCGCCTTCAAGGGCGCCATCGGCACCGGCCTCGCCGAAACCGTCATCGACCAGGCCGAAGGCGGCAATTCCCCAATACAGAACCGCCACCGCCAGCGCGACGCTGTACGGGAGGGTCGGATAACCGAGTACGACGGTGAGGAATTCCTGCATCGTTTGCCTTCCTGGGCGGGGGCGCCAGGCGCCCGTTCGGAGCTCGCCAACAGCGGCTCCGTCGATCCTCGTGCCGGCCCTCGTGGCCAGCGCGCTTGGGATCATCCTATGTGAAGAAGGTGTGCAGGCTCAAATGTGAAGACCGGACACCGTGGACGTGACCATGTCTCAATCCAGCACGGCGCAGTCGGAGCGCCGGACTTCTTCCACGAACGTACGCATCTTGTAGCCGTCCTTGATGCCCGGCTCCAGTTCAATGCCACTGGAGACATCCACGCCCCACGGCAGGGTCGCCAGCACGGCGTCATGCACGTTCTCCGGCGTCAGGCCTCCGGCCAGCAGGAACGGCCGGTGCAGGCCGGTGGGGATACGCGACCAGTCGAAGGCCACGCCGGTACCGCCGCCGCCGCCCGGCGCATGGCTGTCGAACAGGAACCCGGCAGCGCTGGGGTAGCGCAGCTGCAGGGTGCGCGCATTGATCTCCTCGCGCCCGCCCATGGCGATCGCCTTCAGGTAAGGCATGTTGAAGCTGCGGCAGAAGCTCTCGTCTTCCTCGCCATGGAACTGCAGCAGGGTCGGCCGCACGGTGCGCAGCACCTCGCGCACTTCTTCCCTGCTGTTGTTGCGGAACAGCGCCACCACGTCGACCATCGGCGCGATCGCCTGGCGCATCGCGCGCGCTTCGGCCGGTGCGACCCGGCGGCTGCTCTCGCGGGCGAAGATGAAGCCCACCGCGTCCACGCCCAGCTCGCCGGCCAGGCGCACGTCGCCGGCGCGGGTCATGCCACAGAACTTGATGCGGGTACGGTAGTAGGAGCGGCTCATAGCGTTACCTCGGCGGGCAGATGCCAGTTGTCGGGGTACAGCGGCCCCAGGAACACCAGTCCCTGCGCAGGAGCGGTGGGACCGGCTACGGTTCGGTCGCGCCCGGCCAGCAGTTCGGCGATCCACTCCACCGGTTTCTCCCCACTGCCAACCAGAATCAACGAGCCGACAATATTGCGGACCATGTGATGAAGGAATGCATTGCCGCGCACCGCCACCTCGATGACGTCGTCGTGGCGGCTGACCTGCAGCGACTGCAGCTCACGCCGCGCATGCAGGGCCTGGCACTGCACCGAGCGGAAGGCGCTGAAGTCGTTCTCGCCCAGCAGGGCCTGCCCGGCCAGGTGCATGCGCTCGGCATCAAGCGGGCGCCGCTCCCAGCTGAGGGTCTGCCGGCCCAGCGCCGGGCGCACTTCGCGGTTGAGCAGGCGGTAGCGATAGCGTCGTGCCCGCGCGGAGAAACGGGCATGGAAGTCATCGGCCACCGGCACGCACCAGCGCACCGCGATCGAGCGCGGCAGGCGGGTGGTGGTGCCGAGCATCCAGGCGCGCGGATCACGCACCACGTCGGTCTCGAAGTGCACGACCTGGCACTGGCCATGCACGCCGGCATCGGTGCGGCCGGCGCAGACCACCTGCAAGGGGGTATCGGCCACCGATGACAGGGCCTGTTCCAGGCTGGCCTGGACGCTGGGTCCGCCCTCGCCCAGGTTCTGCCATCCCCTGAAATCGCTGCCGTCGTACTCGACGCCGAGCGCGTAACGCATGTGCTACCTCGATGTTGCGGATGGGGCGGCGATCAGGCCGGGTTGCGCTCGGACCAGACCGCCAGTTCGTTGCCACCGGGCTCGATGAACTGGAAACGGCTGCCACCGGGGAAAGAAAACACGGTCCGCACGATCTGCCCGCCGGCCGCGCGCACGGCCGCTTCCATCGGCGCCAGCTGATCGGCATACAGCACCAGCAGTGGCGCGCCTTCGCTGGCACGCTGCGGTTGGCCGCGGAAGAAGCCTCCCTGCAGGCGGCCATCGTCGAACGCGGTGTAGTCGCTGCCATAATCGACGAACGACCAGCCGAACACGGCCTCGAAGAACGCGCGGCTCGCAGCCGGGTCGCTCGAGGCGAATTCAACGTAATCCAGGCGGCGTTCGCGGGTCATGGCAGACGGGCGAGCAGTTCACGGGCCTGCGCCTGGCAATGCAGATCGCCACCTTCGGCGACCTCCTGCAGCAGGGTGCGCGCAGTCTGCGCGTCGCCCAGATCCAGATAGGCGATGGCCAGTTCCAACCGCTCCTGGCCGACCCGCGGCGTCCAGTCATGGCCACTGCCTGCCGCAGACCCGACGGCGTCCTCGGCGGCCGCGTGGTCGTCGTGCAGGTCGATCGGTGCAGCCGCCCCATGCTCATGCGGTTCGGCAGGCAGATCGAACACACCGCGGAACTGCGGCTCCTGTTCGGCCTGCAGCGCGTAGTCGGGCACGGCCACCTCGGCCGGTTCAGGCGGCGCGACCGGGGCAGCGGCATCGTCCCAGCGCGGCAGATCGTTCACCGCTGCAGGCAGTTCAGCCCGTTCGTCGTCATCAAGCTCACCCGCCCGCCACTCGGCCGGCGCGGCATCCGCACGGACTTCCGCATCCGGCGCGTCATGGTCGGCAGGGCTGGCCCAGGCCGGCATCGCCGGTTCCTGACGCCCGCCTTCGGCTGCGAAGCCCGCCCCGGCGTCGCGCTCGGCCAGGGTATCCAGCGCGGCACCTGCCGGCAGCGCTGCGGCCAGGCCGGCGGCATCGTGTTCTTCGCGCAGCGGCGGCAGCGGCGAGGGCTTGCGACGACGCAGCACCCAGGCGCCCAGGGCAACCAGCACCAGCAGCGGCAGGCCCAGCCAGTACCACGGCGTGCCGGCACCCGGCGCACCCGGCGCCTGCGCCAAGCGCTGCTGCGCGGCGGCCAGGTCATTGTCCTTCATCGCGATCAGTGACTGCTGCTGCTCCTTGAGCTTCTCCAGCTCCGCCACGCGCTGCTTCAGATCGCCGATCTCGGCATCGCGGGTGGCGATGTCCTCCTTGGCCTGGCGCAGTTGTTCGTTGCCCAGCATGTCACCCTCGCTGCCGGCAGTGGTGCCGGTGGTTGTGCCCGCGTGCGCGGCGTCGGACGCCAGCGCCGGAGCGATTTCAAGTCGTGCCCCTGTGGCCGCAGCCGGGGAAGAAGCCGCGCCGTCGGCCTTGGCCACCGGCATCGGGGCGCCGGCCGGCTGTGGCACGGTGCGGGCCTGCCGCCACTGCGCGGCATGTTCGCGAACCAGCGCGGCTGCCTCGGCCGCATCCACCGCAGCCAGTGCGGTATCGCCCGGCATGCGCAGCACCGCGCCCTGCTTGAGCAGGTTGACGTTGCCTCGGATGAAGGCTTCGGGATTGGCACGCAACAGCGCGATCATCGCCCGGTCGCGACTGATCTGATTGCCACGGGCCAGCGAACCGGCAATCTGCGAAAGGGTCTGTCCGCGCTGCACGGTCACGCTGCCGTCTGCGGCCGATGCCGTTGCTGCTGGCGCTGGCGCAGATGCCGCAGCGCGCGGACGCGGTGCAGCCGGTACGGCTGCCGGCGTGGCTGGTGCCGGCTCGGCTGCAGTTGCAGCGGCGGCAGGCGCATCGCGGACGATGGTGTCCGACAGCACGCCGGCCGGCGCGACGATCTCCGGTTCGGCCACGGCCAGTGCACTGGCCGGTGCATCAACCAGCGCCGAGTACTCACGCACCAGCCGACCCTGGCCCCAGTCGGCCTCGACCAGGAAGCTCAACGACGGTGTTTCCACGGGCGTCTGCGAGGTGACCCGCACCACCGCCCTGCCCTGTGCATTGCGGGTCAATTCGAACTGCAGTTCGCTGACCAGGCCTGCCGGACGCTGCAGGCCAACGCGCTCGAAGGTGACCGGCGAGGCAAGCGCGACGCGCAGGTTCTCAAGTTCGGATGGATCGGCGGAGATCACCGGGATCTCGGCCAGCAACGGCTGTCCTGGCTTGGACAGGACCCGGATGTCGCCCAGGCCCAGGGCCATGGCCGAACTGCTGACCAGGGCCAGCAGCGCGGCGGAGAGACAGGTGAGCGGACGCCGTGCGCCCTTGGCTCGTTTATTCATGGGCGACACTATAAAGCGTGCGGACCAAGGTCCGCACCCATGTAGAGCCGAGCCCATGCTCGGCTGCTTGGGGAGAGCCGAGCATGGGCTCGGCTCTACAGAAAAGGCCGGGCGTTGCCCGGCCTCTCCATCAACGCGTCTCGGCGGCGACCAGCTCGGCCAGCTGCACCGCGTTGAGGGCAGCACCCTTGCGCACGTTGTCCGACACGATCCACAGGTTCAGGCCACGCGGATGCGACAGGTCCTCGCGGATGCGGCCGACATACACCGCGTCCGTGCCCGAGGCATGGGTGACCGGCGTCGGGTAACCACCGGCTTCGTGACGATCCACCACTTCGATGCCCGGCGACTGTTCCAGCAGCGCGCGCGCTTCGGCCACGGTCACCTTGTCACGGGTTTCGATCGCCACCGATTCGGAGTGGCCGTAGAAAACCGGCACACGCACCGCGGTCGGGTTCACCAGGATGCTGTCGTCGCCCAGGATCTTGCGGGTCTCCCAGACCAGCTTCATCTCTTCCTTGGTGAAGCCGTTGTCCAGGAAGTCGTCGATGTGCGGGATCAGGTTGAAGGCGATCTGCACCGGGAAACGCTGCGGATCGATTTCCTGGAAGCTCAACAGCTGGCCGGTCTGCTTGCCCAGTTCTTCCAGCGCCGAACGGCCACCGCCGGACACCGACTGGTAGGTGGACACGTTGATGCGCTCGATGCCGTACTTGCGGTGCAGCGGTGCCAGCGCGACCAGCATCTGCATGGTCGAGCAGTTCGGGTTGGCGATGATGCCGCGCGGACGGTTGCCGATCTGGTCCGGGTTGACCTCCGACACCACCAGCGGCACGTCATCGTCGTAACGGAAGGCCGAGGAGTTGTCGATCACCACCGCGCCAGCGGCGGCGAACTTCGGGGCGTACTCCTTGGACACGCTGCCGCCGGCCGAGAACAGGGCGATATCCACGCCACTCGGGTCGAAGGTGGCCAGGTCCTGGATCTTGACCTTGCCGCCGTTGAACTCGACTTCGCCGCCGGCCGAGCGCTCGGAAGCGAGCAGGCTCAGGGTGCCGACCGGGAAATCGCGCTCGGCCAGGATGGCCAGCATGGTCTCGCCGACCGCACCGGTGGCGCCGACGATGGCGACGTGGAAGCTGCGTTGTGCATTGCTCATGGGGGAACTCTCACGAAAACGGGAATGGGGGAAAACTCACGCACGACAGCTGGGTTCGGGGAGCCTCCTCGGATGGATGCGCGGAGGTTCCCTATCGTTTCCCGCTTTTTTCATCCATGGAGGCGCGCGCGGCAAGGGCCGCGTCGGCATTGATCGCGCTCGGCATGTGCGACGGGCTGCCGTCCAGGCCAAGGCCGGCCAGCAGATTGTCCACGGCCATCTGCACCATCGCCGTACGCGTGGCCAGCGAGGCGCTGCCGATGTGCGGGGTCAGCACGATGTTGCGCAGGGCCAGCAGCTCCGGCCGCACGTTCGGCTCGCCTTCGTACACATCCAGGCCAGCAGCCGCCAGGCGACCGTTGGCCAGTGCATCGGCCAGCGCCAGTTCGTCGACGATGCCGCCGCGGGCGATGTTCACCAGCGTGGCGGACGGCTTCATCTTCGCCAGCGCGGCGGCGTCGATGATGTGATGCGACGACGGGGAGTACGGCAGCACGGTCAACAGATGGTCGGACTGCGCCAGCAGCGTATCCAGGTCCACGTAGGTGGCGCCGAGCGCGGCTTCGACGTCGGCCGGCAGCCGCGAACGGTTGTGGTACAGCACCTTCATGCCGAAGCCGTGCGCACCGCGACGGGCGATACCCTGGCCGATGCGGCCCATGCCGAGGATGCCCAGCGTGCTGCCATGGATGTCGGCACCGAGCATGGTCTGGAACGACCACTGCCCCCACTGCCCCTCGCGCAGCCAGCGCTCGGATTCGGTGATCCGGCGCGCGGTGGCCATCAGCAGGGCAAAGCCGAGATCAGCGGTGGTTTCGGTGAGGACGTCCGGGGTGTTGCTGGCGAGGATGCCGGCGGCGCTCAGCGCGTCGACATCCAGGTTGTTGTAGCCGACCCCGACATTCGCGATCACCTGCAGCTGCGCGGCATCGGCGACCTGGGCCGCACCGATGCGCTCGTTGAGGGTGATGATCGCCCCGTCAACGTCAGCCAGCTGCGCGGCGATCTGCTGCGGCGACCAGGCGGTGACGGCATCGGTGGTGCGCAGCTGCACGCGATCGCGCAGCGGCGCGATGGCCGCGTCGATCAGCGGCTGGCTCACCCACACCGTCGGCCGCGCATCAGCCATCAAGCTGGCCGGGAATGCGCGGGGTGATGGTGCCGACATCGCCGCACTGCGCGCGGTGGCGCAGCGCCTGGTCCATCAGCACCAGTGCCATCATCGCCTCGGCGATGGGGGTGGCGCGGATGCCGACGCAGGGATCGTGGCGGCCGGTGGTGACCACCTCCACCACATTGCCGGCCGTATCCAGCGACTCACCCGGCAGGCGCAGGCTGGAGGTCGGCTTGAGCACCATCGAGGCGACCACCGGCTGGCCGGTGGAGATGCCACCGAGAATGCCACCGGCGTGGTTGCTGGCAAAACCCTGCGGGGTCAGCAGGTCTCGGTGTTCGGTGCCCTTCTGCATGGCGCTGGCAAAACCGTCGCCGATCTCCACGCCCTTCACCGCGTTGATGCTCATCAGTGCGGCTGCGAGCTCGCCATCAAGCTTGCCGTAGATCGGCTCGCCCCAGCCCGGCGGCACGTTGTCGGCGACCACGTCCACGCAGGCGCCGACCGAATCACCGGACTTGCGCAGCGCATCCATGTACGCCTCCAGCTCGGGCACCTGTGCAGCATGCGGCCAGAAGAACGGGTTGTCCTCGACCACCGACCAGTCGAAACCGGCCGGGGTGATCCCGCCCAGCTGCGACAGGTAGCCGCGCACGGTGATGCCGAAACGTTCGGCCAGCCACTTCTTGGCAACCACGCCAGCGGCCACGCGCATGGTGGTCTCGCGCGCCGAAGAACGGCCGCCGCCACGCGGGTCGCGGATGCCGTACTTGTGCCAGTAGCTGTAGTCGGCATGTCCCGGACGGAACTGTTGGCCGATGTTGCTGTAGTCCTTGCTGCGCTGGTCGGTGTTGCGGATCAGCAGCGCGATCGGGGTGCCGGTGGTCAGGCCCTCGTACACCCCGGACAGGATCTCGATTTCGTCGGCCTCGCGCCGCGCCGAGGTGTGCCGGCTCTTGCCGGTGGCGCGACGCTGCAGGTCGTGGCTGAATTCGGCCGCGTCCAGCGCCAGCCCCGGCGGGCAGCCATCGATCACGCAGCCGATGGCCGGCCCGTGCGATTCGCCGAACGTGGTGACGGTGAACAGCTTGCCGAACGAATTGGAGCTCACGGGCGCTGTGCCGCCAGTTCGGTGATGCGTGCGCTGTGGGCGATCAGCTCGCGGCACTCGACCGCGAAGATGCCCATCTGGCCGACCTTGAACTCGACCCAGGCGAAATCGACTTCCGGCAGCAGCTTGATCAGGTGCTGTTCGGATTCGCCCACTTCACAGATCAGCAGGCCGTCCTCGCTCAGGTGCAGCGGCGCGTCGCGCAGGATCTTCAGCACCAGGTCGAGGCCATCGTCGCCGGCACGCAGGCCCATCTCCGGCTCGTAGGAGTACTCCTGCGGCAGGGCATCGGTCTCGTCGTTGGTGACGTACGGCGGGTTGGTGACGATCAGGTCGTAATGGCGGCCGGTCAGGCCGTTGAACAGGTCCGACTTCAGCAGGGTCACGTTGTGCGCCTGCAGACGTTCCTTGTTCTCTTCGGCCAGCGACAGCGCATCATCGCTGAGGTCCACGCCGTCCACTTCCCAGTTCGGGTAGTAGTGGCCCATGGCGATGGCGATGCAGCCCGAACCGGTGCACAGGTCCAACGCGCGGCTGACGTCGCGGCCAGCCAGCCACGGCTCGAAGCCGCACTCGATCAGCTCAGCGATCGGCGAGCGCGGCACCAGGGCACGCGTATCGCTCTTGAAGCTGAGGCCGGCGAACCAGGCTTCACCGGTCAGGTAGGCGGCCGGGATGCGCTCGTCGATACGGCGCTGGAACAGCTCCAGCACCGCCAGCTTCTCTTCCCGCAGCAGGCGCGCCTGGCCGTAGGCCGGGCCGAGGTCGTGCGGCAGGTGCAGGCCGTGCAGCACCAGCTGGGTGGCCTCGTCCAGGGCATTGTCGTAGCTGTGCCCGAAGGTCAGGCCCGCAGCGTTGAAACGGCTGGTGCCGTAGCGGATCAGATCGATGATCGTGTGGAGTTCGGCGGCCGTTTCAGCGGTCATGGCGGTACTGCGGGCAAAGTGGCCCCCGATTATAGGGGTTGCCGCCTGCGCCGGCATCCGTTGCGGCAGAAACGATCCAGTCGCAGCCGGTATGATGGTGGCCACTTCCTGCGGCGGAATCCCATGTTCAATCGCAACGTCGGCATCATCCTGCTGATCGCTCTGGCAGCGGGCCTTGGCCTGCTCGCCGCCCAGCAGGTGTTCGCGCCGAAGCCTCCGGCCGGGCAGCCGGCCACCGAAGCGATCACCCTGTACCCGCAGCCGCGCGCCTTGCCCGACTACAACCTGGCCCAGTCCGACGGTACGCGCCTGATCCCCGGCGAGCTGAAGGGCCACTGGACCCTGGTGTTCCTCGGCTTCACCTTCTGCCCGGACGTGTGCCCGACCACCCTGGCCGAGCTGGCCGGTGCGCAGAACCAGTGGGAAGCCCTGCCCGACAGCCTGCGCCCGCGCGTGCTGTTCGTCTCGGTCGACCCGGAGCGCGACACCGCCACGCGCCTGGGCGAGTACGCCCATGGCTTCCACAAGGACACCCTGGCGGCGACCGCTGACATCCCCTCGCTGGAGCGCTTTGCCACCTCGCTGGGCTTCGTGTTCCAGAAGGTGCCGGGCAAGCACTTCGACGAGAATCCCGAGGATTACACCCTCGAGCACTCCGCCAGCCTGGCCGTGCTCGACCCGCAGGGCCGGCTTGCCGGCCTGGTGCGGCCCCCGTTCAACGCGCCGGCGATCGCCCGCGACCTGCAGAAGCTGACCGAGAAATCCGCCCCATGAGTCTGACCACCGCCCTGACGTACGTCCTGCCCCACCGCCTGCTGTCCTCGATGGCGCGTTCGCTGGCGTACTCGGACAACCCGCGCGTATCGCGCTGGCTGATCGACACGGTCACCCGCAAGTTCAACGTCAACCTGGATGAAGCGGCCAACCCGGACCCGCGCAGCTACCCGACCTTCAACCAGTTCTTCACCCGCGCGCTGAAACCCGGCGCGCGCGTGGCCGATGCCGATCCGCGCAGCCTGGTGATGCCGGCCGATGGCCGCATCAGCCAGCTCGGAAAGATCGACGCCGGGCGCATCTTCCAGGCCAAGGGCCAGTCCTTCACCGCCGCCGAACTGCTGGGCAGTGCCGAGGACGCCAAGCCGTTCAACGATGGGCTGTATGCCACGGTGTACCTGTCGCCGCGCGACTACCACCGCGTGCACATGCCGTGGACCGGCACCCTGCGCGAAACCGTGCACGTGCCCGGCCGCTTGTTCAGCGTCGGCCCGGCCGCAGTCAACAACGTGCCGGGGCTGTTCGCGCGCAACGAACGCCTGGTCTGCCACTTCGACACCAGCTTCGGGCCGATGGTCAGCGTGATGGTCGGTGCGCTGCTGGTGTCGGGCGTGGAAACGGTGTGGAGCGGCGAAGAAATTCCGCATTACGGCGACCGCATCACCCGCAAGGACTATCGTGGCCGCGGCATCACCCTGCAGCGCTTCGAAGAGATGGCGCGCTTCAATTACGGCTCGACCGTGATCGTGCTGCTGCCGCCGGGCGTGGCCGAATTCGCCCCGCATCTGGATGCCGAGCATCCGGTGCAGCTGGGCCAGGCACTGGCGAAGCTGCGCTGAGGTTCATGTAGAGCCGAGCCGAGCCGAGCCGTGCTGGGCTCACGCTTGGCCAGTAGATCCACGCCATGCGTGGATGGCTTCAACGGAGTGCCGGCCAGCGGCCGGCACTACCGGATGCGGCGTTACTGCAGGGTCGGCGCCGGGCCGACGTCCATGCCATCGTAGTCTTCCACGCCCATCTGCGTGGCCAGCGCGCTCAGTTCCTGGTTGCGCTTGTCCAGCGAGGTTTCGTCGTGGACTTCCACGCGCTCCACGTGCAGCACGTGGAAGGCAGCGTCACCGTCTTCCGGCTCCTGCTCGAACAGTTCCACCAGCACATAGCCCTGCGCCTGCAGGTGGGTGCCCAGTGCCTGCAGCGGCTCGGCAGTGGAGTGCACGAAGAAGTACCCCCACAGCAGCGGGGCGTCCAGGTCCCAGTCGGTGTTCTCGCGGAGGTTGGTGAACAGGTTGCGGGTGTCTTCGAGGTCCATGCGATATCCAGAGTGCGGAGAGATTATTTGTCGCAGCCCTGCAGCTTCAGCACCTGGCCGTGGCGCAGGCTGTAGCCGGGGGCCTTGAGGCCATTGGCGCGGGCCAGCACCGGCACATCGCACTGGAACTTCGCGGCGATCCGGCCCAGGGTCTCACCCTTGCCGACCTTGTAACTGCGGGCCGGCTTGGCCCGCGGTGCCGGCGCCGGGCGCGGCGCAGCCACCGGCGCTGCGGGCGTGGTCGGCACGCTGCTGGCGGCATTGGGATCGACCACCGGCACCACCCCGCCCACGGCCACGCTGCCGGTGTAGCTGGCGGCGCTGGGGCGCATGATCGCGGCATTGAGGTCGGCGGTGATCAGGGTGCGGGCCAGATCCGCACGCGGGCCGCTGACGCAGTTGCGCGCGTACAGGCCGGCAATGCGGTTGGTGGCGTTGATGAGGGTGCCGGCCGGAATCCAGCCATCGGCTTCATAGCGCGGGTTGAGGTTGCGCAGTGCGCGCATGTAGCCATCGCGGGTGCCATGGCTGCCCAGGCAGATGGTCAGCTCGTAGATCGTGGTCGAGCGGGCCAGGCGGATGGTGGCCGGCTGTGCGTTGATCTTCGGGAACTCCACGCCGTACTGCTGCGGGTGCAGGAAGATCCAGGACGCGGCGATCACCATCGGCACGTAGTCCTTGGTCTCGCCGGGGAACTGGTTGTAGACGCTGTCCACCCAGAAGCTCTGGCCCGGGTACTGCTTGTAGACGCGCGCCGCGCGGCCCTCGCCGCCGTTGTAGCCGGCCAACGACAGTTCGACGTTGTTGTTGAGCTCGCGCATGCGCTCGTTGAGGTAGGTCGCGCTGGCTTCGGCGGCGCTGCGCGCGTCGAAGCGGGTATCGAAACCGGTGCCGTCCGGGCCCAGGCCGAAGCGGCGACCGGTGGCCGGCATGAACTGCATCAGGCCCGCGGCGCCGGCGCGTGAGGACGCATGCACGCGGCCGTTGGATTCCTTGGCCATGATGCCAAACAGCAGCGCCTCGGGCAGGCCGCGCTTCTCCCATTCCGGCCACATCACCGCGCGCAGGTTCTGGTAGTTCTCGTAGGTGGTCATCAGCGCCGGGCGCATGTCGGTCAGCCAGCGGCGGATGCCAGCCTGCACGGCCGGGTTGTACTCGACCATGTTGTCGAAGGCATGGCGCTTGTCGTTGAGCAGCGCCGCCGCGCGGGCCGCCTCGGGCACGTCGGCAGCCAGCGGGCCGACATGATCCGGGTCGGCTTCCAGGCGGTCGCCGGCTTCATCGGCCACGTCATCATCGGCGGCGGCATCGGCGTCATGCTTGAGCAGCCGCTTGTAGGTCGCCAGCATGTTGCTCATCTGGCAGCCCTTCTGCTTCACGCACTCGCTGATGACATCTTCCATGTCCTCCAGCGCGGCATCGGCCTCGTTGCGCCCCTTCGGATCGGCGTTGGCCACCAGCAGCACGGCATCGCTGTAGCGCTTCTCGGCAGTCGTCATGCGCTGCTGCAGTGCATCCACCTTCACCTTGTCCCGGGCCGAAACCCGCTGTGCGTGGGCCTCCGGCGCCAGGGAAACCAGGCCAGCCAGGGCCAGCAGCGGCCAGGTGCGGGAAATCAGGACAGGAACGGGCATTGGTGGCACTGTGTATGAAACAGGCAGGCAGAGTAGCGGCGCGGCCAAGGTCGGGGCAAGCCGACCGTCGGCCCGTCACTGTCGGCGGTTAACATTGGCACATTCATCACAAGGGCTGGACCATGGATCCGATTCTGCTCGGCAAAGGCATCACCGACGATGTGGCTGTCACCCTGCTGCCGAAACTCGGCAACCGCCATGGGCTGGTGGCCGGCGCTACCGGCACCGGCAAGACCGTGACCCTGATGACCCTGGCCGAGGGCTTTTCACGGATCGGGGTGCCGGTGTTCCTGGCCGATGTGAAGGGCGATGTCTCCGGCCTGGCCGTGCCGGGTACCGGCGCCGAGAACCTGCTCAAGCGCGCGGCCGAGATCGGCGTGGGCGACTATGCCCCGGCGGCCAGCCCCACCGTGTTCTGGGATCTGTACGGCAAGCTCGGCCACCCGGTGCGCACAACCGTGAGCGAGATGGGCCCGACCCTGCTGGCACGCATCCTGGAATTGAACGACACCCAGGCCGGCGTGCTCGACATCGTGTTCAAGCTGGCCGATGACCGCGGCCTGCTGCTGCTGGACATGGACGACCTGCGCGCCCTGCTCGGCCTGGTGGCCGAGGAGCGCAAGGACATCTCCACCGAGTACGGCCTGGTCAGCGCGCAATCGGTTGCCGCCATCCAGCGCGCCCTGCTGCGCCTGGCGCAGGACGGCGGCGAGCATTTCTTCGGCGAACCGGCGCTGGAACTGGCCGACATCATGCGGGTCAACCATGATGGCCGCGGTGTCATCGGCATCCTGGCCGCCGACCAGCTGGTGCTCAAGCCCAAGCTGTACTCCACCTTCCTGCTGTGGCTGTTGTCGGAGCTGTTCGAGCAGCTGCCGGAAGTGGGCGACCTCGACAAGCCGAAGCTGGTCTTCATCTTCGACGAAGCGCACCTGCTGTTCGACGATGCACCGCCCGCACTGGTCCAGCGCATCGAACAGGTGGTGCGGCTGATCCGTTCCAAGGGCGTGGGCGTGTACTTCTGCTCGCAGTTCCCCGACGACGTGCCGGCCAACATCCTCGGCCAGCTCGGCAACCGCGTGCAGCACGCGTTGCGCGCTTTCACCCCGCGCGACCAGAAGGCGGTGAAGACCGCCGCCGAGACCTTCGTGCCGAACCCCAAGCTGGATGTGGTGAAGGTGCTCAGCCAGCTCGGCACTGGCGAAGCGCTGGTGTCCACCCTGCAGGACAAGGGCGTGCCGATGCCGGTGCAGCAGACGATGATCGCCCCGCCGCGCTGCCGCATGGGACCGGTCACCGACACCGAACGTACGCAGGTGCGTGCAGGCAGCCCGGTCGGCACGCGCTACGACACCGCCATCAACCGCGAATCGGCCGCCGAACTGCTGGCGCAGCGCGCGCAGAAGGCCGTCGAGAAAACCGATGCGCCGGCTGCGCGCAGCCGTGAACAGGACGAGGCGCAGGAAGGTGGCTTCGGGCAGTCGATCAAGGACGCTATTTTCGGCACCAAGCGCCGCCAGGGCATGATCGAGACGATGGCCAAGCAGACCACGCGTACGGTCGGTACCAAGCTGGGCAACCAGATCGTGCGCGGCATCCTGGGTGGCATCTTCGGCGGCAAGCGCTGAGAACCCCGCCAGTACCTCCGCGGCGCGCCGGCAAGGGCGCGCCGTCGTTGTTTCATTCCGTACGAGAAGCCGTATTACATGTCGCGTTGGCGTCCCCCTGCAGAAAAGAGCACCGCGCTGATCACCGCCGCCGGCCATGCACGCTTGAAGGCCGAGCTGGATGACCTGTGGCGTGTGCGCCGACCCGAAGTGGTGAAAGCGCTGGCCGCCGCAGCGGCAGAGGGTGATCGCTCGGAAAATGCCGAATACACCTACCGCAAGAAGCAGCTGGGCGAGATTGATCGACGCGTGCGCTACCTGACCAAGCGTCTGGAATCACTGCGCGTGGTCGACACCACGCCGACCGATCCGCAAGCGGTGTTCTTCGGTGCCTGGGTGGAACTGGAGAACGTGGACAGCGGCCAGACCAGCCGCTACCGCATCGTCGGGCCGGATGAGACCGACGCAGGACTGGGCTGGATCAGCATCGATTCACCGTTGGCGCGGGCCTTGTTGAAGAAGCGCCTGGATGATGAGTTTTCGGTGGAACTGCCCAGTGGCCATCACACCTTTGCGGTGATCGATGTCGAGTACGAGACTGCGGCCAAGGGCTGAGCCTCCAGCGGGCAGTGGCGCTCAGCCGCGCATGGGTTGCGCTCTACAGCAGCGGCGGCGGGTAACGACGGCCTTCGCGCAGTGGGCGGAAGTAATCGTCGTTCGTGTAGAAGGCTGGTGTCTGATCGGTGTGCCAGCCCGGAATGCCCGCCAATGGCAACGGCCGCAGCTCCAGAGGGTCGAGCAGCACCCTGCCCTCGTCGATGGCCTGCGCGACCGCGCCGACGCAGTCCGCATCTTCATCGCCCTGCAGCACGATGCATTTTCCCACCAGCAGCCGGCCCGGCAGCAGCGCCTGTTCCATCAAGGCATGACCAAATACAGCGGCAATGGCGATCCGCCCTGACTGCCAATGGATGGGTTCGAACAACGCGCGCCAATCGTGAGCATCCCAGGCTGCCAGCAATGCCCGGTCGCGCACCCGCACCACCACGCCGGTTTCATCGAACTGGGTCAGCGCGGCCTGCGCGCGGTTGCGCTGTCCGGCGGCCATGCGCTCGATGTGCCGGCATTGCTGCGTGTTGAGTGCGCGCTTGATCGACGGGTAGCGTGCCCAGACCAAGGCATTGAACAGGTCGTGCCAGTTGCCCGCGCGGGTTGCAATGCGCCCGTCGGCAATGCGCGTTTCGTAGTGCAGGCCGTCGGCCAGCAACGCCGCATCCTGTTCAACAAGGCGCTTGCCCGGCAGCGTCAGGCGCGCGTCCAGATCGACCACGCCTGGCCAGTCCGCTGCCGTCAGCAGATCACCGAACGTGGCGATACCGGCAAACAGCGGATGATCGAACGCAGACCGATCCACCGCCGCGCGCAGCGGTGCCACGAATCGGCGGGGGCCGCCATCAGCAGCCTCCGCCCCGGTCACAGCACCTTGAGGTCGAAGGCCGCGCGCGTGGTCGGCGGCAGTGCATCGCCGTAGAGGTCGTGCTCGTCGCTCTCGGTGATTTCCACGTCGACGAACTCACCCACGCGCAGCGCCACCTGGTCGGCGTTCTGGATATGCACCAGGCCGTCGATCTCCGGCGCATCGGCCTTGGAACGAGCCACGGCGATATCGCCTTCGATGGCATCGACCAGGCATTGCTGCACCGTGCCGATCTTGGCTTCCAGCCGCGAGGCCGAAATCTGCGCCTGCTTTTCCATGAAGCGCGCCAGTCGTTCCTGCTTCACTTCTTCCGGCACCGCGTCCGGCAGGTTGTTGGCCGTAGCGCCCTCGACGGGCGAATAGGCGAATGCACCCACGCGGTCCAGCTGCGCTTCGTCGAGGAAGGACAACAGCTCTTCGAACTCGGCCTCGGTCTCGCCCGGGAAACCGACGATGAAGGTGGAACGCACGGTGATGTCCGGCGCGATGCGGCGCCAGTTCTGCACGCGCTCCAGGGTCTTCTCGACCGCACCGGGACGCTTCATCAGGCGCAGGATGCGCGGGCTGGCGTGCTGGAACGGGATGTCCAGGTACGGCAGGATCCGGTTCTCGGCCATCAGCGGCACCACGTCATCGACGTGCGGATACGGATAGACGTAGTGCATGCGCACCCAGGCATCCAGTTCGGACAAACCTTCGCACAGTGCCTTCAGGCGGGTCTGGTAGGCCTTGTCGCGCCACATCTTCTCGGCGTACTTCACATCCACGCCGTAGGCCGAGGTGTCCTGCGAAACCACCAGCAGTTCGCGCACGCCGCCACGCACCAGGCGCTCGGCTTCGCGCAGCACCTCGTCCACCGGACGCGACACCAGCTTGCCGCGCATCGAGGGGATGATGCAGAAGCTGCAATGGTGGTTGCAGCCCTCGGAAATCTTCAGGTAGGCGTAGTGGCGCGGGGTCAGCTTGATGCCGTAGTCCGGCACCAGATCCACGAACGGGTCGTGCTTGGGCGGCAGCGCGGCGTGCACGGCTTCCATCACGCTCTGGTAATCCTGCGGCCCGGACACCGCCAGCACGTTCGGGTACGCCTCACGGATCTGCTCCGGGCGCTTGCCCAGGCAGCCGGTGACGATCACCTTGCCGTTCTGGTTCATCGCCTCGCCGATGGCATCCAGCGATTCGGTCACCGCCGAATCGATGAAGCCACAGGTGTTGACCACCACCACGTCGGCCGAATCGTAGGACGGGACGATGTCGTAACCTTCCGACCGCAGCTGGGTGAGGATGCGCTCGGAATCGACGAGGGCCTTCGGGCAGCCAAGGCTGACGAAGCCGACTTTGGGGTTCAGCTGGGACATGGAATCGCGGGACTCTGGGGGCCTGGGCCCCTGCCGGCATGGCAGGGGAACCTGGGGGCCGGGGCCTGAAAGGGCGCCAGTATACCGGGGTTGGGCGGCGGCCTCTGAATCGTGTGAGCCGCCCGATCCCGCACAGCCGCTGACATCGCGCTAACCCGCCCAGCACCGACAATGCACGCCTGTCCCCCTGCAACGAGGTACCCCCCGATGTCCGAATGGATCACCCTGGACACGCATTACGGCCCGGTCCGCGCCTGGCAGGCACTGCTCGAGGGCAAACCCCGCGGCGCACTGGTGGTGGTGCAGGAAATCTTCGGCGCCAACCCGCATATCCGCAACGTGGCCGAACGTTTCGCGGCCGAGGGCTACGCGGTGCTGGCACCGTCATTCTTCGACCTGGTGGACGGCCCCGAGGCCGATCCGGATGCCCTGCCCTATACCCCCGAAGGCGTGAAGGATGGCCTGCAACGGGTCACCGACCTGGGCATGGAAAAGGCGCTGGAAGTGGTCCGCGCCGCAGCCACCCGGCTGGCGCCGCACGGCAAGGTGGGCACGGTCGGCTACTGCTGGGGCGGCAGCGTCGCGCTGCTGTCCGCGCTGCGCCTGGGCCTGCCCTCGGTGAGCTACTACGGGGCACGCAACGTGCAGTTCCTGGATGAAACGCCGAAGGCCCCGGTGATGTTCCACTTCGGCGCGCAGGACAAGAGCATCCCGCCGGAGGCGATCCAGGCCCACCGCGAGAAGCTGCCGCAGATGGCGACCTTCGTCTATCCAGCCGACCATGCCTTCAACCGCGAGGTCGGACATGCGTATGATCCAGACAGCGCCGCCCTGGCGCTGCAACGCACCCTGGACTTCTTCTCGGAGCATCTTGGATGAGCGATTTCGAACTCGATTCACGCCTGGCCACCGATAGCGTGCTGGTGGCTGAAGGCCCGTTGTCGCAAGTGCGACTGATGAACGACGAACGATTCCCCTGGCTGGTCCTGGTGCCGCGCCTGGCCGGGGTGACCGAGTGGATCGAGCTGGACGGCGAGCAGCAGGACAAGCTGCGCACCGAGCTCAACCGCGCCTGCAAGGCGCTGCACGGTTCCGACGGGGTGGAGAAGATCAACATCGGCGCGCTGGGCAATATCGTGCGCCAGCTGCATTTCCACGTGATCGGCCGCCACGACGGCGATCCGGCGTGGCCGGGACCGGTCTGGGGCAGCGGCCCGGCGCACCGCTATGAACCGGCCGCACTGGACCAGCATGTCGCCTACTGGAAGGAACGGCTAGGATATCCGGCCCATTCCTGAGCCAGTGCCGACCCGATGCGATTCAATATCGTCGCCGCCATCCTGCTGATCCTGATCGGCCTGTTCATGCTGGCCAGCAATCTGGGCTGGACCAACCTGAACCTGTCGCGCCTGCTGCTGACCTGGTGGCCGCTCGGCCTGGTGGCCGTGGGCATCGCGATCCTGTTCGGTCGCGGCAAATAAGCAAAGGCGGCGCATGCGCCGCCTTCGTGATCACGCAGAACGCCGGGCATCGCCCGGCGCCCCCTTCAGGTGCGCGGCAGAGTCACGCCGGTCTGGCCCTGGTACTTGCCGCCACGGTCCTTGTACGAGGTCTCGCACACTTCATCGGACTGGAAGAACAGCATCTGCGCCACGCCTTCGTTGGCGTAGATGCGCGCCGGCAGCGGCGTGGTGTTGCTGAACTCCAGGGTCACATGACCTTCCCACTCCGGCTCCAGCGGGGTCACGTTGACGATGATGCCGCAGCGCGCATAGGTGCTCTTGCCCAGGCACACGACCAGGGTGTCGCGCGGAATGCGGAAATATTCGACCGTGCGGGCCAGCGCGAAGCTGTTCGGCGGAATGATGCACTCATCGCCAACGATGTCGACGAAGCTGCCCGGATCGAAATGCTTGGGGTCGACGATCGTCGAGTTGATGTTGGTGAACACCTTGAACTCGCGCGAGCAGCGCACGTCGTAGCCGTAGCTGGAGGTGCCGTAGCTGACGATGCGCTCGCCGTTGACCTGCTTGACCTGCCCAGCCTCGTACGGCTCGATCATGCCGTGCTGTTCGGACATCTGGCGGATCCAACGGTCACTCTTGATGCTCATGCTCTGTCCTGGGTGCAAGGGGGCGCGAGGATTCTAGCAGGGGGCCGGGCGTCGCCGCCGCAGCCCCGCCGGCGGGCCCTTACAGCAGCGAGGACAGGATCGGGATCGAGGCGCGAGGGCGCTTGCCCACCTCCTCGACCAGACGCTGGGCAGCGCGATGGTAGGCCTGGGCCGCGGCCGAATCCGGCTGCGCGGCGGTGATCGGGGTACCGGCGTCACCCTGCTCGCGGATGCCGATCTGCAGCGGCAGCGACCCCAGCAGCGGTACCCCGTACTGCGCCGCCATGCGCTCGCCACCACCCTCGCCGAACAGGTGCTCCACGTGCCCGCAGTTGCTGCAGGTATGCACGGCCATGTTCTCGACCACGCCCAGCACCGGCACTTCGACCTTCTCGAACATCTTCAGCGCCTTCTTCGCGTCCAGCGTGGCGATGTCCTGCGGCGTGGTGACGATCACCGCGCCGGCCAGCGGAATCTTCTGCACCAGCGTCAGCTGGATGTCGCCGGTACCCGGCGGCAGGTCGATCAGCAGGTAGTCCAGGTCGTCCCACAGCGTGTCTTCGAACAGCTGGGTCAGCGCCGCCGTCGCGCGCGGTGCACGCATGATCAGCGGTGTCTCGTCCTCGACCAGATAACCGATCGACATGGTGTCCACGCCGAACGCACGCATCGGCTCGATGCTCTTGTTGTCCGGGCTCTCCGGGCGGCCGGACAGGCCGAGCATCGCCGGCACGCTGGGGCCGTAGATGTCCGCATCAAGCACGCCGACGCGCGCACCCAGCTGCTGCAGGGCAACGGCGAGGTTGACCGCCGTGGTCGACTTGCCCACCCCACCCTTTCCCGAGCCCACCGCGATCACGTTGCGGATGCGCGCATGCGGCGCCAGTCCCTTCTGCACCTGGCTGGCATGCGGACGACGGGAAGAACTGTTCACTGCGGACTCCGGGGTGAATCGATAAGAAGAACCCAACATCATACAAGCTGGACGTACGCTGACTGAAATTCAGGATTGCTACAGATTCGTGCACAGATTGTTAAGTTCATGTTACGTTCGCTAAGCACTGGTTTTGGGCTGCGTCGCTGGTTCTACAGCACGCACGATGGCGCATGCGCAGTGCCGTACTCGTATTTGCTCTCTGAACGGAACTACATGAAAGACCTTCGCAATTCCGCACGTCGCAACACCCTCGCTGTCGCCTTGATCTCCGCCCTGGTTGCCGCCTCGCCGGCAATGGCCCAGGACAAGGCCACCAACCTGGACAAGATCACCGTCACCGGCTCGCTGATCCCGCAGACCCAGGTTGAAACCCAGACCCCGGTCATGACCATCAGCGCTGAAGCCATCCAGTCGCGCGGCTTCAACAGCGTCGCCGAAGTGCTGCAGCAGTCCTCGCTGACCACCGGCGGCATCCAGGGCGGCCAGACCTCCGCTTCGTTCACCCAGGGCGCTGAAGCCGCTGGCATGTTCGGCCTGAATCCGGGTTACACCAAGTACCTGATCAACGGCCGCCCGATGATGTCCTACCCGGCGCTGTACAACGGTGGCGACGCGTTCAACAACATCAGCGGCATTCCGATCGACATCGTCGAGCGCATCGAAGTCCTGCCGGGCGGCCAGTCCTCCCTGTACGGTTCGGATGCGATCGCCGGCGTGGTCAACATCATCCTGAAGGACCACATGGAAGGCGGCAGCCTGTCCGTGCGTGGCGGCACCTCCACCGAAGGCGGCGGCAACAGCTTCCGCATCAGCGGCGCACACGGCTTCTCGGCGCTGGACGACCGCTTCAATGCACTGGTCAACGTGCAGATCGAAAGCAGCAACCCGATCTGGGGCTACCAGCGTGACCTGACCAAGCAGAACAACACCCACGGTTACACCGCGCAGCTGCCGTCGAACGACTTCGCCGTCATCGACGCCAAGACCAACGCGCTGTACATGATGGACCCGAGCAACTGCGCCAACGTTGCCGGCCAGTTCGATGGCACCACCGTGCTGGCCAACCGTCCGACCGGCCAGTCCTGCGGTTCGGTGTTCGGCGCCGGCTACAAGACCCTGAAGAACGGCAAGGACAGCGGCCAGTTCTACTCGTCGATGACCTTCGACGTGAACGACAACTTCCAGCTGTTCGCCGACGTGCTCTACAGCAAGGAAAAGACCGAATACACCTCGGGCTCGAACTACCTGTGGTGGGGCACCAAGAGCGGCATGGGCGGCTTCTACGACCAGGCGTCGGGCAAGCTGGTCAACCTGCAGCGCGCGTTCGCTCCGGAAGACATCGGCGGCGAAGGCTACAAGGGCATCCTGAACAACGACAAGAGCCGTGCCTACCAGGTCACCCTGGGCGGCAAGGGCGCGGTCGGCAACTGGGATTACAGCCTGAGCTTCACCCGTGGCGAATACCGCCTGGATGAGAGCAAGTTCCAGCGCTTCGGCAATGCCATCAACAGCTACTTCGCCGACAAGGTGCTGGGCCCGCAGCTGGGCACCAAGGATGGCTTCGGCATCTACAACACCAACTGGGGCGCGTTCTACTCGCCGATCTCGCCGGAAGACTTCGCTGGCTTCACCGGTTACACCACCAACCACAGCCGCACCTGGCAGAACCTGGCACGCGCGCAGGTCACCAACGGCTCGCTGTTCTCGCTGCCGGGCGGTGATGCCGGCCTGGCCGTGGTCGTCGAAGGCGGCAGCGAAGGTTGGGACTACAGCCCCGACCAGCGCCTGCTGGACGGCGACGTGTGGGGCTCGTCGGCTGTTGCCGGCAACGGCCATCGCAGCAACTACGCGGTGACCAGCGAGCTGCGCATGCCGCTGCTGGAGTCGCTGACGGTGACCGCTTCCGGTCGCTATGACGCCTTCAAGATCGCCGACAACACCGTCGACAAGGCCACCTACAGCGTGGGTGTCGAGTTCCGTCCGATCGAAAGCCTGCTGTTCCGCGGCAAGTACGGCACCGCCTTCCGCGCGCCGACCCTGCCCGACGCGTTCCAGGGCCGCAGCGGCTATTACGCCGCCAACTCCACCGACTACTACCGTTGCGGCGAGCTGGGCTACGTGCCGGGCAACACCGACGCCTGCCGCTACGCGGACAGCGTTTCGGTCTACTCCGAGCGTGCCGGCAACCCGGACCTGGAGCCGATCACCGCCGACGTCTG
Source organism: Stenotrophomonas sp. LMG 10879 (assembly GCF_002750935.1). Taxonomy (NCBI): domain Bacteria; kingdom Pseudomonadati; phylum Pseudomonadota; class Gammaproteobacteria; order Lysobacterales; family Lysobacteraceae; genus Stenotrophomonas; species Stenotrophomonas sp. LMG 10879. Next base: position 352,741 of record NZ_PEJT01000002.1, on the reverse strand, counting down.
GAATGCGGGCATCGTCTGGGCGCCGATGGCGAACCTGTCGATCTCGGCCGACTACTACAACTGGAAGATCGAGAACGAAGTCGATACGGCCAGCACCGACCAGCTGCTGCTGGCCGAGTACTACTGCCGCAACGGCCTGCCGAACGGCTCCTCGGCCACCTGCCAGAACGTGGCTGACTGGGTCACCCGTGATTCGGCCGGCAACCTGAGCTCGCTGTACACCCCGAAGATGAACGTGGCCCGCCAGAACCTGCAGGCCGTGACCGTCGGCTTCAAGTACCTGCAGGACATCGGTCGCTTCGGTTCGCTGCAGTTCTCGGGCAACTACACCAACATGCTCAAGCGTGAAGTGCAGGCGCAGCCGGGCGAGGACTTCCAGGACCTGCTGGGCAACCCGAAGTCGATGTGGAACTACGACAGCTACGCCAAGGTCCGTTCCGACGCGTCGGTAGCCTGGTCGCTGGACAAGTGGACCACCACGCTGTACGCCAACTACATCGGCCACACCCCGAACTACCTGGCGGGCCTGAACGGCTACGAGTACACCCACACCGCGTCGGGCTACAAGGCAGGCAAGTGGGCTTCGTACACCACCTACAACCTGAGCGTGAACTACCGCGTGCAGGATGACCTGACCCTGTCGCTGATGGTCAACAACGTGTTCAACAAGATGCCCGAGCAGCAGGCCCACAGCTACCAGGGAACCTCCGGCACGCCGTTCAACAACTACCTGTACAACGTCTACGGCCGCACCGTGTACGTGCAGGCCAAGTACGACTTCGGCAAGTAATCCCGTCGTTTTCCGGGTTTGATTCCGGACCAGGCCCCGCTTCGGCGGGGCCTTTTTTTTGGGGCGGCGCATGTGCATCGATCAGCGCATGAATATCCCGATTGTTAACCCATCAACCATTTACGCATTATTCATTAAGCCACAATCGGCAAATTCGTACCAATATCGCAATATATTGTTTTTAAAGATGTTTTTATTAACTCGCAACGAGCCATTGCGAGAGCGCGACAAGTCCGCGAAAAACAAGTTAAGCGTGTGTTACGTTCGAAAAACGCCGCCCTTCTGTGTCTGCAGGCTGCTGAACAATCCATGAGTTCCCAGGAAAGGGAAAACGCGTTTCTCACGACCACACGGAGTACCGCATGTCTCGCAATGGCTTTCCGCGTCACCCGCTCACCCGCGCCGTCCTCAGCGGCCTGATCCTGGCCAGCAGCAGCGCAATCGCGCTCGCCCAGGACAACACGCCCACCGATCTCGGACGCGTGACCGTCACCGGCTCACTGATCCCGCAGACGCAGATCGAGAACCACACGCCGGTCCTGACCGTCACCGCCGAGGACATCCAGACCCGCGGCTTCACCAGCGTGGCCGAGGTGCTGCAGCAGAACTCGCTGACCACCGGCGGCCTGCAGGGCGGCCAGACCTCGGCTTCGTTCACCCAGGGCGCTGAAGCCTCGGGCATGTTCGGCCTCAGCCCGAGCTACACCAAATACCTGATAAATGGACGGCCGATGCTGTCCTACCCTGCCCTCTACAACGGCAGCGACACCTTCAACAACCTCAGCGGCATCCCGATCGACATCGTCGAGCGCATCGAGATCCTGCCCGGTGGCCAGTCGTCGCTGTACGGCTCGGACGCGATCGCCGGTGTGGTCAACATCATCCTCAAGGACCGCATGGACGGCGGCGTGCTGAACGTGCGCGGCGGCGGTCACACCGAGGGCGGCGGCAACGATTTCCGCGTCAGTGGCGCGCATGGCTTCAACGCCTTCGATGACCGCTTCCACGCGCTGGTCAACGTGCAGTACGAGAAGAGCAGCCCGATCTGGGGTTACCAGCGTGACCTGACCAAGCAGAACAACACCAAGGGCTATACGCCGCAGGTGCCGACCAACGACTTCCTGGTCTACCTGCCGGGCCAGCAGAACGCTTACGTGATGATGGACCCGACCCGCTGCGCCAACGTAGCCGGCCAGTTCGGCGGCACCACCGTACTGGGCACGCGAGCCACCGGTGAATCCTGTGGTTCGCCCTTCAGTGCCGGCTACAAGACCCTGAAGAACGGCAAGGAAAGCAGCCAGATCTATTCGTCGATGTCCTTCGACGTCAACGACAACTTCCAGCTGTTCGCCGATGCGCTGTACAGCCTGGAAGAGGTGCAGTACAACGCCGGTTCGGGCTATGCCTTCTGGGGCAGCGATGTCGGCTTCGGTGCGTTCGTCGACCAGGCCAGTGGCGAATACATGAACCTGCAGCGCGCGTTCGCGCCAGAGGACATCAGCGCCGCCGGCTACCGCGACATCATGAGCACCGATCGCAACAAGGCCTACCAGGTCACCCTCGGTGGTCGTGGCAACGTCGGCAACTGGGATTACAGCGCCAGCTTCAGCCGCGGCGAGTACAAGCTGACCGAGCGCAGCTTCGCGCGCTGGGCCAACGAGATCGACAGCTACTTCGAAGACCGCGTGCTGGGTCCGGTACTGGGCGTCAGCGACGACGGCTACAACATCTACAACCCGAACTGGGGCGCGTTCTATTCGCCGCTGCCGGCAGGTGATTTCCAGACCTTCACCGGCTTCACCTACAACAAGAGCCGCACCTGGCAGAACCTGGGCCGCGCGCAGATCACCAACGGTTCGCTGTTCAAGCTGCCCGGTGGCGATGCGGGCTTGGCCGTGGTCGCCGAAGCCGGCAGCGAAGGCTGGTCGTATACGCCGGACCAGCGCCTGCTCGATGGCAGCGTGTGGGGCACCACCTCGGTCGCCGGCGCCGGCCATCGCAGCAACTACGCGCTGACCAGCGAGCTGCGCATGCCGCTGCTGGAGTCACTGACCGTGACCGCCTCCGGCCGCTACGACGCGTTCAAGATCGCCGACAAGACCGTCGACAAGTCGACCTACAGCATCGGTGTGGAATTCCGTCCCATTGAAAGCCTGCTGTTCCGCGGCAAGTACGGCACTGCCTTCCGCGCGCCCAGCCTGTCCGACGCGTTCCAGGGCCGCAGCGGTTACTACGCCAACAGTTCGGTCGACTACTACCGCTGTGGCCAGCTTGGCTTCAACCCCAGCGACACCGTCGGGTGCCCGTACGCCAACGAGTCGGTGTTCGGCGAACAGTCCGGCAACCCCGATCTGGAAGCGATCACCGCCGACGTCTGGAACGCAGGCATCGTGTGGGCCCCCATCAACAACCTGTCGGTGTCGGTGGACTACTACAACTGGAAGATCAAGAACGAGGTCAACACCCTCAGTTCCGACCAGTTGCTGCTGGCCGAGTACTACTGCCGCAACGGCCAGACCAACAACACCTCGGCCAGCTGCCAGAACGTGAGCGACTGGATCACCCGTGACGGCACCGGCAAGCTGGAGCAGATCTACACGCCGAAGATGAACATCGCCAGCCAGAACCTGCAGGCGGTGACGGCCAGCTTCAAGTACGTGCAGGACATCGGCCGCTTCGGTGCGCTGCAGTTCTCCAGCAACTACACCAACATGATCAAGCGCGAACTGCAGCCGCAGCCGGGCGACGATTACCTGGACCTGCTGCGTGACCCGTACGCGATGTGGAACTACGACCAGTACGCCAAGGTGCGCGCAGATGGTGCGGTGGGCTGGGCGAAGGACAAGTGGACCACCACCCTGTACTTCAACTATATCGGCAAGACGCCCAACCGCATGGCGTACCTGGGCAAGGGCTACGACTACGTGCATCCGTCTGGGTACGAGGCCGGCAAGTGGGGCTCGTACACCACCTACAACCTGAGCGTGAACTACCAGGCGATGGACAACCTGACCCTGTCGATGATGGTCAACAACGTGTTCAACAAGATGCCCGACGGCCAGGCCCACAGCTACGCCGGCAACATCGGTGCGCCATACAACAGCAACATCTACAACCCGTACGGCCGTGCGGTCTACGTGCAGGCCAAGTACGAGTTCGGCAAGAAGTAAGCGCCGGTCCCGAGGTACCCAAAGGCCCCGCTTCGGCGGGGCCTTTTTTCATGCATGCGAATTGAGACGGGCAAGAGTTGAAAGTCCCATAAATTAATTAATTGAAAAGCCCCCTAGGACCTCTCTAAGCCTTTGAATCAAAAGCAGAAACTTGTTACTGACCGATACTGTTCTGCACCGCAACATTTTGAAACATTCCCAGACAAACCTGCTTATTGGTTGATTGCAAAGGAATTTTCCGGAAATACCTTGCACATCCGTGTGACGGCCTCATTTTGACAGCGTGAACGTCGTGTTACGGTCCGGCTGAACGGATTGCAACTGAACAGGTCATGAAGATGTCAGGGAGGACATCAGCCAGACGACATCGCTCACACGGGGATCCATCATGTCTCGCCATCGTTCCACGCCTTCGCGTCACCCCTTGACCCTCGCCCTGATCGGCACCCTGCTCGCCTCCGGTGCAGTCCACGCGCAGGACAACGGGCCAACCCAGCTTGACCGCGTCACCGTCACCGGTTCACTGATCCCGCAGACGCAGATCGAGAACCACACCCCGGTCCTGACCGTTACCGCCGAGGACATCCAGACCCGCGGCTTCACCAGTGTCGCCGACGTCCTGCAGCAGTCCTCGCTGTCGACCGGCGGCCTGCAGGGCGGACAGACATCCGCTTCGTTCACCCAGGGTGCCGAGGCAGCCGGCATGTTCGGGCTCAGCCCCGGCTACACCAAGTACCTGATCAACGGCCGCCCGATGCTCTCGTATCCGGCGCTGTACAACGGCAGCGACAGTTTCAACAACATCAGCGGCATTCCGATCGACATCGTCGAACGCATCGAGATCCTGCCGGGCGGCCAGTCGTCGCTGTACGGTTCGGATGCGATCGCCGGCGTGGTCAACATCATCCTCAAGGAGCGCATGGATGGCGGCGTGCTCAACGTCCGCGGCGGCGCCTACTCCGAAGGCGGCGGCAACAGCGTGCGTGTCAGTGCGGCGCGCGGTTTCAACGGAGTCGATGATCGATTCCATGCGCTGGTCAACGTGCAGTACGAAAAGACCAGCCCGATCTGGGGCTACCAGCGCGACCTGACCAAGGTCAACAATCCCGACGGCTACAGCCCGCAGTACGTCTCCAACGACTTCCTGGTGCTGCTGCCGGCCAACAGCAACCGCTACGCGATGATGGACCCGAACCTGTGCGCCAACGTCGCGGGCCAGTTCGACGGCACCACCGTGCTCGGCACCCGCCCGACCGGCCAGGCCTGTGGTTCGGTGTATGGCACCGGCTACAAGACCATCAAGAACGGCAAGGAAAGCGGGCAGATCTACAGCTCGATGACCTTCGATGTGAACGACAACTTCCAGTTGTTCGGCGACGCGCTCTACAGCCTGGAAGAAGTGAAGTACGCCACCGGCTCCGGCTACACCTGGTGGGGCACCTCCTCCGGCTGGGGCCGCTTCTATGATCAGGACAGCGGCCAGTACATGAACCTGCAGCGCGTGTTCGCGCCGGAGGACATCGGCGGCGGCGGCTACCGCGACATCATGAACACCGATCGCAACAAGGCCTACCAGGTCACGCTCGGCGGTCGCGGCACGGCCGGCAACTGGGACTACAGCGCAAGCTTCACCCGCGGCGAGTACAAGCTGACCGAGCGCAACTTCGTGCGCTGGAACGATCCGATCAACGACTATTTCGAGCAGCGCGTGCTGGGTCCGGTGCTGGGTACCACCAGCACCGGCTACAACATCTACAGCCCGGACTGGGAAGCGTTCTACTCGCCCCTGCCGAGCGGAGATTTCCAGAGCTTCACCGGCTACACCTACAGCCAGAGCCGCACCTGGCAGAACCTGTTGCGTGCGCAGGTCACCAACGGTTCGTTGTTCAAGCTGCCCGGCGGCGATGCCGGCTTCGCAGTGGTGGTCGAAGGTGGCAGCGAAGGCTGGGATTACACGCCCGACACCCGCCTGGTGGATGGCAGCGTGTGGGGCACCACGGCGGTGTCCGGCGCCGGCCATCGCAGCAGCTACGCGGTGACCAGCGAACTGCGCATGCCGTTGCTGGAGTCGCTGACGGTGACCGGTTCCGGCCGCTACGACGCCTTCAAGATCGGCGGCAACACCATCGACAAGGCGACCTACAGCGTCGGCCTGGAGTTCCGCCCGATCGACAGCCTGCTGTTCCGCGGCAAGTACGGCACCGCGTTCCGCGCGCCCACCCTGTCCGATGCCTTCCAGGGTGTCAGCGGTTACTACGCCAACGGTTCCACCGACTACTACCGTTGTGGCCAGCTGGGCTACGACCCGGCCAACACCACCGGTTGCCCGTATGACAGCGTGTCGGTGTTCGGCACCCAGTCCGGCAATCCCGACCTGGAACCGATCACCGCCGATGTATGGAACGCCGGCATCGTGTGGGCTCCGATCAACAACCTGTCGGTGTCGGTGGACTACTACAACTGGAAGATCAAGAACGAGGTCAACACCCTCAGCTCCGATCAGCTGCTGCTCGCCGAGTACTACTGCCGCAATGGGCAGACCAACAACACCTCGGCCAGCTGCCAGAACGTGACCGATTGGATCACCCGCGATTCCTCCGGCGTGCTCGACGAGATCTATACGCCGAAGATGAACGTGGCCAGCCAGAACCTGCAGGCGCTGACGGCCAGCTTCAAGTACGTGCAGGACATCGGCCGCTTCGGTTCGCTGCAGTTCTCCGGCAACTACACCGACATGCTCAAGCGCGAACTGCAGCCGCAGCCGGGCGATGAGTACCTGGACCTGCTGCGCGACCCGTATGCGATGTGGGTGTACGACTCGTATGCCAAGGTGCGCGCCGACGGTTCGATCGGCTGGGCCAAGGACAAGTGGACCACCACCCTGTATGCCAACTACATCGGCAAGACGCCGAACTACATGGCCTACCTGGGCAATGGCTACGACTACGTCCACAGCTCCGGCTACAAGGCCGGCAAGTGGGGTTCGTACACCACCTACAACCTGAGCGTGAACTATCGGGCGATGGACAACCTGACCCTGTCGCTGATGGTCAACAACGTGTTCAACAAGCTGCCCGACAACCAGCGGTACAGCTTCGCCGGCACCAGCGGCCAGCCGTACAACAACTATCTGTACAACGCCTACGGGCGGGCCATCTACGTGCAGGCCAAGTACGAGTTCGGCAACCACTGATCCATCCGCGCGTTCGCGTACAACAGAAGACCCCGCCCCGGCGGGGTCTTTCCTTTGCGCGACATCGGTGCGGGAGGGAGGGGGGCGACGGCGGCACTGCCAAGGAAGGTCGTTGATCTGCTACCTTTCGACCTTGTTCATAATCCAGTCAGTTTCAGCCGATCAACGCGCAGCAAAAGGACAAGACATGCACGTGATTTCCGCTCGCACCCTGTGCGGTGCCCTCTCCATGGCCCTGGCCAGCGCCACGGCACATGCCGCCCCCATTCCGATCGAGGACCTGGCACGCATGCCAGCGCTGCAGTCGGTCTCGATGAGTCCGGACGGCAAGCATCTGGTCGCGTTGATCCCCTCTCCGGGCAACCCGGAAGAAACCGCACTGGCCAGTTGGGATACCGACGCAATGGGAGGCGCACCGAAGGTGGTCACGCCCTCCGGCGACCGGATGAAGTTCATTGCCGTGGGCGCCCTCAAGTCCGACCAGATCCTCGCGGTCGGCCGCCAGGAGTGGACCGGGCAGCTTGGGGGTTGCGGCGAAGGCAGCGTATCAGGCGCGACCAAGACATTCGTGGTCAAGACCTACCTCACCGACCAGAGCCAGAAGACCTTCAACGAAGCCTTCGCCGACAACACGCGCAAGCTGGGCGTGAGCGAACAGACCCAGCGCTGCCTGGAACTGGGTGGCAGCGCATCGTTGGTCAACATGCTGCCGCTGGATCCGGACCGGGTCATCATCCGCCAGCTCAGCGAGATAACGCTGACCGCCAATTACTACCTGTACAACCTCAAGACAAAGGAAACCGAACTGCTGTTCCGCGGCGGCACCCGCGCCCAGCCGGCGCTGTTCGACCCGCGCAGCGGCAAGGTGCTCGCCAAGAGCCAGATCGAGCCGGTCAGCGGTGACTACGACCAGCAGGTGCTGATCCTGGACGCGGCCTCGGGTCAGTACGTGCTGCAGAAGCCGTTGCAGACGCGCCTGTCCAACCGGCACACCGTGGAACTGGCCGGCGTGGACGACGCCACCGGCAAGTACTACGTACTGACCGACTTGTTCTCGGACAAGGTGCAGGCCCACCTTTACGACGCCAAACAGCAGAAGTTCGATCCCGAACCGGTGCTGGCCAACCCCAACTTCTCCATCGCCAGCCTGGTGTTCAGCACCCAGCCGAGCACGTTCAACCAGGTCGTCGGCTTCACCATCGATGGCCCGGCACTGCAGACGGTGTATGTCGACCCGACACTGAAATCCATCCAGGACACGCTCAAGCAAACCGCGCCAGGGCGGCAGATCGAGATCACTCGCTACAACGACGATTTCTCCCGCATCCTGTTCCGCGCCACCGGCCCGGATGCCCCGACTGCGCACTACCTGCTGCTGGACCGCAAGAAGGTGGTGAGCCTGGGCAGCGAGCGTCCGTGGATCGCCAAGGGCGCAGTGGGCGAGCAGCGCTGGATCACCTATACCGCGCGCGACGGGCGCGTCATTCCGGCCATCCTCGATCTACCCGCCGGATGGAAGGAAGGCGCTCCCCCCGCGCCGGCCATCATCCATCCGCATGGCGGCCCTTGGGCCCGCGATTACATGCAGTGGGACGCGTCGGGCTGGGTCGCGCTGTTGACCTCGCGCGGCTACGCCGTGCTGCGTCCGCAGTACCGCGGATCGTCCGGCCTGGGCCGCGAGCTGTGGACTGCCGGTGATCGAGAATGGGGGCAGAAGATGTCCGACGATAATGATGACGGCGCCGCCTGGCTGGTATCGCAGGGCTTCGCGGCAAAAGACCGCATCGCCATCTTCGGCTATTCGTACGGCGGCTTCGCCGCCGCGGCCGCCACGGTTCGCCCCGGCTCTCCCTACCAGTGCGCCATTGCCGGCGCTCCGGTCACCGATCTCGCACGCTTGGGCACCAGCTGGAGCGACAACCGCCTGCAACGCATCCTGCAGGGGCAGACGGTCAAGGGCATGGATCCGATGCGCAACACCGCCAGCGCCAACATCCCGGTGATGCTGTTCGTCGGCGACCGCGATGTGCGCACCCCCTCCTTCCACGCCCAGGGCTTCTACGAAGCAGTGAAGGACAAGGTGCCCGCGCAGTACCACCTGATTGCCGACCAGCAGCACAGCATGCCGTGGTACCCACGCCAGCAGCGCGAAACGCTGGGCCTTATCGAAGGCTTCCTGAAGAAGGATTGCGGTCCGGGCGGCCTCTAACCCACGTTTATCGCGTCACCGAACGCCCCCGCCGGCCATCCGCCAGCGGGGGCGTTCCGCATTCAAACGGTGAATTCCCCTTAAACATCAAAGCATTACAGCTTCGCTTCGTTCATCTTGCATTTACTTTACGGCAACCATACACTCCGTTAACCGAAGCGTAACAAATAGGGAAATTACCGAAATGCGCAACGTCATTCGCCTCTCAAAGCCGAGCCGCGTCCCGCTGACCCTCGCGGTTCTGGCCTGTCTGCATGTCGCTCCTGCCTTTGCCCAGGAAACACCCCAGCAGGAAGCTGCTTCGTCAAGCACCACCCCCGCTTCCAAGCGCGCCACTGAACTTGACACCGTCACCGTCACCGGCTCGCTGATCAAGCGCCCCGAGTACGAGACCACGTCGCCGGTGCAGGTCATCTCGATCGACAAGGCGATCTCTGCCGGTCAGTTCGATACCGCCGACTTCCTGCAGACGTCTTCGATCGCTGCGGGCTCCACGCAGATGAACAACCAGTTCGGCGGCTTCGTCGTCGAAGGCGGTACCGGTGTGCAGACGGTCTCGCTGCGTGGCCTGGGCGCGAACCGCACGCTGATCCTGCTCGACGGCCAGCGTCCTGGCCCGGCCGGTACCCGCGGCCAGGTCGCCGCGTTCGATCTGAACGTCATTCCGCAGGCCATCCTGCAGCGGCTGGAAATCGTCAAGGACGGCTCCTCCTCCATCTACGGCTCCGATGCGCTTGCTGGCGTGGTCAATCTGATCACCCGCAAGACCATGGACCGGCCGGAGATGACCTACTCCATGAGCGTGCCGCAGCATGGTGGCGGCGAACAGTTCTCTGCCTCGATCGCCAACGGCTGGAACTTCGAGAAGGGCAGTGTCGTGGCGGCCGCGCAGTGGGACCGTCTGAACGCGCTGACCGTGGGTGATCGCGATTACTTCCGCTGCGCTGAAGACATGGTGTGGGGCACTGACGGCAAACGCATCGACCGTGAGGATCGCTCGATCCTGGCCGGCACCAACCTGGCAGGCTGCAGCACTGGCAACCTGTACGCCAACACCATCATCAACTACAACAACCCGGCGATCCGCTACGTGCCCTCGCCCGATGGCAGCACGGTGGGCCCATTCCCGGGCTACCGCCCGCGCCCGCGTCCGACTCCGACCTACGCCAACGGCGGCACCGCGTACTACCAGGATGTCCTGAACTTCCCGTTCTACCACGACCAGGAAGTGATCAATAAGCGTGAGCGTGCCTCGCTGTACGCCGCCACCGACTTCAGCTTCGACAGCTTCAACTGGAAGACCCAGTTCCTGTACAACCGCCGTGAGACCAAGGCGCACAGCTGGCGCCAGTTCTACCCGACGGTCTACAGCGAGGCCGCCGATGACTACTTCCAGGTCATCATGCCGTTCCCGAGTGACCAGAAGATCACGGTCGACTACTTCTACGGCACCACCAAGTTCGATGGCCAGTTCAAGTCCACCGACAGCTGGACCTGGGAAGTCAACGCCGGCTTCAGCCGCTCTACCGGCAAGTACGGCACGCTGTCGATCGATGTCGACCGCGCCGGCGATCTCGTCTATACCGACGATGACATGCCGGTGAACTACTTCGATCCGGGCTTCCTCAACGGCACCCGCATGAACGAGCTGATTGCCGCGGTGGGCCAGTACCACACCGGCAAGACCACCTACGATCAGACCAGTGCCAACGCGATCTTCAGCGGCAACCTGTTCACCCTGCCCGCCGGCGATGTCGCCTCGGCATTCGGTGTCGAGTTCCGCAGGTACAAGATCGATGACACGCCGTCGGATTTCGCACTCGCCGACCGCGCCTGGAACTCCACCTCTGCCGGCCCGACCCGCGGCACCGACAAGGTCAAGGAAGCCTTCGCCGAAGTCGACGTGCCACTGCTGAAGGGCATTCCGGGCATCGAATCGCTGTCGGTGAACGTCTCCGGCCGCGTGTTCGAATACGACTCGGTGCCGGGCTCGGATCACGTCTGGAAGACCGGCGTGAACTGGCAGATCATCCCGTCACTGCGCGTGCGCGGCACCATGGGCACCTCGTTCCGTGCGCCGGGCCTGTACGAGCTGTACCTGGGCGATCAGACCGGCTTCCTGCCGCAGACCCAGATCGACCCCTGCATCCAGTGGGGCGACAGCAACAACACCTTCATCCGTGCCAATTGCGGCGCGGCCGGCATTCCGGACACCTATACCGGCGGCGGCGGCAGTAGCGCCACCATCTACTCCGGCGGCGGCGGCAAGAACAACCTGCAGCCGGAAACGTCCAAGGCCAAGACCCTGGGCCTGGTCTGGAGCCCGACCTTCGCCAACCTCAACGTGGCGCTGGATTACTTCGACTATGACGTGCGCGGTGAAATCACTCAGCTCGACGAGTACGACATCGTGTTCGGCTGCTACGGCTCGGCGGTGTTCCCCAACGCATTCTGTGACCAGATTGTGCGCAACAGCCCGACCAACCCGTCGGCGCCGAACAACATCACCACGATCTACAACAAATACGTGAACATCAACCGCGAGCGCACCCGCGGCTACGACCTGCAGGTCAACTACGACAACGACTTCTCGTTCGGCAAGATTTCCGCTGAAGCGCAGGTCACCTACACCATCGAAGATACCTACCAGTTGTTCGGGTCGGCGTCGGACAGCGGCGTCAACACCTCCGACCAGGTCGGCTACATCGGCCGGCCGAAGACCGTCGGCCTGGCCAGCGTCAGCCTGGAACGCGGTGACTGGACGTTCAACTGGCAGGGCACCTACGTCAGCAGCACCCAGAACAAGGACCTGGACCGGAACTTCACCTATTCCGGTTACCAGAACGCGACCCGCGACATCAAGGCCGGTTGGCAGCTCCGCCACAGCGCCTCGGTGGCCTACGACATGGATGACTGGACCTTCATGGTCGGCGTGCGCAACCTGTTCGACAAGGCGCCGGACACGATCTCCAACACCGCCGGCACCCGCTACGGCAACGTCCCGCTGTACGCCTCGCAGTACGACTGGTACGGCCGCACGTTCTTCGCGCGCGTGTCCTACAAGTTCTGATCGCAGCATTGCAGCACATGAAAAGGGCGGCTCCGGCCGCCCTTTTCTTTTGCCTGCGCCACGCCGGCGACGTGCCATGACCGCTGATCATCGCCAGCGTTGACACCGCACTCCGCCGCACACAAATGGCTCCTGAACGCACCCCCGCGCATTACTCCCCGCCATCGCGCCGGAGCGGCGCGATGTCCCAGCAAGACACCTTTTTGCGCAAAGCGGGACTTAACAGGCCATTCATATATGACACGAGACGCCAGACTCAGCACATCACAACTGAGACCAAGTCTCTGTATTTGTTGCAATTTCATGTATCCCATTGATATCTCTGGCGACAAAGCGTGACGGAACCGTACTTTTCTTGTTAAGAGCGTGTTAGGTTCGATGAAGGTCAGGACAAACCATGAACATGACCGTAACAACCGCAGGGATGCGGACGATCTTCATCCACTAGGGGGATTCACTACATGACGCACCACCGCACGCCCGGTCGCCACCCGCTGACCAACGCTCTGCTCGCCGGCCTGATGATGGCCGCCGCGGCCCCGGCCCTGGCCCAGGAGGCCAGCTCCGGCAGCAACCCGATCGACCTGGACCGCGTCAGCGTGACCGGCTCGCGCATCGCGCGTACCGGCTTCGTGACCCCCTCGCCGGTCACCGCCATTACCGCCGAAGAAATCCGCGCCACCGGCGCCAACAACATCGGCGACCTGATGGCGCGCCTGCCGGCGCTGAGCCCGACCTACACGCTGGGCAATTCCACCCGCTTCATCGGCACTGCCGGCGTGGGCCTGATGGACCTGCGCGGCATGGGCACCTCGCGTACGCTGGTGCTGGTCAATGGTCGCCGCCATGTCGGCGCGACCTCCGGCTCCTCGGCGGTGGACGTCAACACGATCCCGGTCGAGTGGATCGAACGCGTTGAAGTCATCACCGGTGGTGCCTCGGCCGTGTATGGCGCCGATGCCGTGGCCGGCGTCGTCAACTTCATCATGAAGAAGTCGTTCGACGGTGCCGAAGTGCGCGCCCAGACCGGCATGGCCAGTGAGGGCGGCTTCAACCGCTCCTTCATCAGCGCCTCGGCCGGTACCGACTTCGCCAATGGCCGCGGCAGCGCGGCGATCGCACTGGAATACAGCAAGCAGGACCGCTTTGTCCGCAGCGACCGCGCGATCGGCAACGAATTCCTGGTGTCGGTGCCGAACCCGAACTACGACCCGACCAAGCCCTCCAACGAAAGCAATCCGCAGACGGTGCTGAGCGGCCCCGGCGGCAACCACTCGATCTCCTTCGGCGGCACCTTCACGCTGGGTGCGTTCTCGCCCAACAACAAGGCGACCTGGGGCAACCGTTACCAGTTCAATCCGGATGGCACCTACCGCCCGCAGCGCTATGACGGGGTGATGCCGAGCACCACCAGCTGCGTCAACTGCGACTTCGCCGACCTCAATTCGGTGGCCGATCTGCAGCCCGGCTTCGACCGCAAGAGCGTCAACGCGGTCGTCAACTTCGACCTGACCGATAACCATCGCCTGTACTTCGAAGGCAAGTACACCGAGACCGTGTCGGACTTCCTGGCCCAGCCGTCGTTCGACCAGACCCTGCGCATCCAGCGCGACAATGCCTACGTTTCGCCGCAGCTGCGCGCGCTGATGGCCGCCAACGGCGCCAGCCAGTTGACCCTGAGCCGCTTCAACGTCGATGCCGGCCAGCGTGGCGAGCACGTGGAGCGCAACACCCAGCGCTTCGTGCTCGGCGTCGAGGGCAACCTGACCGAGAACTGGACCTACGACGTGTACGGCAACTGGGGCCAGAGCGAAGTCAAGCGCTGGAACCTCAACAACCGCATCAACGAGCGTTGGCAGGCGGGCCTGGACACCGTGGTCGATCCGTCCACCGGCCAGATCGTCTGCCGCACCACGCTCAACCCGAACGCGACCAATCCCAACAACGCCAACCGCGTGTACTCGCAGTTCGCCCGCGAAGGCTGCGTGCCGTTCTCGGTGTTCGGCAATGGCGCGGTGACCCAGGCCGCACGCGACTGGATGAACGTCGATTCGTTCAACTACTCGCGCCTGCAGCAGTCGGTGTTCAGCGCCTCGCTGGCCAACGCCTCGCTGTTCAGCCTGCCGGCCGGCGACGTCGGCGTGGCCGGCGGCGTGGAATACCGTCGCGAGAAGAGCCGTGAAATCACCGATCCGCTGGCAGCGCAGGGCCTGACCTTCCTCAACGCGATCCCCAACCGGATGGGCAAGTACGACGTGCGCGAAGCATTCGTCGAAGCCACCGTGCCGTTGCTGGCCGACATCCCGGGCATCTACAACCTGACCATGGACGCTGCCGGTCGCTGGTCCGATTACAGCAGCATCGGCAAGACCACCACCTGGAAGGTCGGCCTGGACTGGACCATCATCCCGTCCCTGCGTGCCCGCGGCACCCTGTCGCAGGCGGTGCGTGCGCCGAGCATCGGCGAACTGTACAACCCGCAGAGCGAGAACTTCGCCACCGTCAACGACCCCTGCAACTACCTGGCCACCAATTCCAACCGCCCCAACACCGCAGCGGACCCGGCCCTGCGCCAGGCCAACTGCTCGGCGCTGGGCGTGCCGGTGGGCTGGGTCGATACCTACACCGCAACCCGCCCGGGTGTCAGCGGCGGCAACCCGAACCTGAAGCCGGAACGCGCGCGCAGCTTCACCTATGGCCTGGTCTGGCAGCCTGACTTCCTGCAGGGCTTCGGCATGTCCGTGGACTACTGGTGGATCAGCCTGAAGGACGCCATCGGTGCAGTAACCGCACAGACCAACGCCACCCGCTGCGTGGATTCGCCGGGGGGCATCAACAACAGCTTCTGCGGCTTCATCGAGCGCGCACCGGTCGGTGGCAAGACCGATGCGGGCGGTCGTACCTTCCCGGAACATTCGATCAGCCGTTGGGTTGCGCTGAACGAAAACCTGGCACGCTCGCGTCGCGTCGGCGTCGACCTGGAGATGGACTACCGGTTCAAGCTGGCCGAGGGTGACACGGTGATCCGCCTGGTCGGTACCCGCCTGCTGCAGTCGCGTGAATGGGCCTTCCAGGACTTCCCGAACGAGTACGACGAGAACGTCACCTGGGTGACCGACCCGCGCTGGCGCGGTTCGCTGCAGACCAAGTACTCGCTGGGTCAGTGGCGTGCGTCGTGGGACCTGAACTACGTGAGCAGCAACCTGCGCGTGCAGCCGAAGAGCTACCAGGCCAACCCGGGCCAGACCAGCCCGATCCGCAACGGCTCGTACGTCTACCACAACTTCCAGTTCGGCTACCGCTTCCCGGGCGACAAGATCGACGTCTACCTGGGCGTGGACAACGCCTTCGACAAGGATCCGCCGGTGAACTACTTCGGCTCCGACGTCGGTTCGGCGATGTACGACAACATCGGCCGCTACATGTACATGGGCGCGACCTACAAGTTCTGATCCAGCAACACATGCAGTACCCCGACAGACCCGGCTTTTGCCGGGTCTGTCTTTTTCCGGTACCGGCAAGGCCCTTGCGCCCGGCCATGACCTTCGACACCCTTGCAGTGTGGGCCGGCGGCGTATCGTTCGGCCCACGGCCGTTCCCCCGGCCCTTCCCTGACTCACTCGGCCTGGAGGCCATTCAAGTGACCCGTACTCCCAAGATCGTGCTGCTGACCCTGGCCGTTTCGGCCGCGCTGGTCGGCTGCGGCAAGAACGAAACCCCGGCAAAGGATGCCACCGCCTCCACGCCGGCCGCGGCCGACGCCGCCACCACCTACAAGCTCGACGAGAGCAAGCTGCCGGCCTACAACGCCTTCCAGGCCAGCGATCTGGACAGCAACCTGGACGCCTGCACCGCCTTCGGCGACTACGTCAACGGCAAGTGGCTGGCCGCCAACGAGATTCCGGGCGACCGCACCAGCTGGGGCGCCTTCACCATCCTCGACGAGCGCTCGGTGGCCGTGCAGCACCAGCTGGCCGAGCAGGTCGCGCAGGTCAAGAACCCGGCCGGCATCGAGAAGATCGTCGGCGACCTGTGGGCCACCGGCATGGACGAAGCCAAGGTCAACGCCCAGGGCATCGAGCCGCTGAAGGCCGACCTGGCTGCGATCGATGGCCTGCAGGACAAGGCGGCCATCGCCAACTACCTGCGCAGCAGCGCCGCCAAGGGCGAGAACGTGCTGTTCGGCTTCGGCGCCGAAGCCGATTTCAAGAACTCGGCCGTGAACATGGCTTACGCCAGCCAGGGCGGCCTGGGCCTGCCGGACAAGACCTTCTATACCGACGCGTCCAAGGCCGACAAGCTGAAGGCCTACCAGGCCCACGTGGCCAAGGTGCTGGAGCTGTCCGGCGTGGCCGCTGCCGATGCCGCCAAGCAGGCTGAAGAAGTCGTCAAGTTCGAGACCCGCCTGGCCAAGGCATCCAAGTCCAGCGTCGAGCTGTCGCGCGATGTCTCGCTGTACTACCACCCGGTCAGCCTGGCCGAGGCCGATGCGCTGACCCCGAACTTCAGCTGGACCGAGTTCTTCAAGTCGCAGAACGTGGCCGCGCCGGAGAAGTTCTCGCTGGCCATCCCGGCCTTCCACCAGGAAGTGAGCAAGGCGCTGGGCGACACCGATCCGTCGGTGTGGCGCGCCTACCTGCGCTTCCACACCGTGGACAGCGCTTCGCCGTACCTGGCTGATGCCTTCGTGCAGGAGAACTACGAGTTCTACGGCAAGACCCTCAATGGCCAGAAGGAACAGAAGCCGCGCTGGAAGCGCGTGCTGGGCACCATCGAGAGCGACGCCGGCGAAGCCTTCGGCCAGCTGTACGTGAAGGTCGCCTTCTCGCCGGAAGCCAAGGCGAAGATGGAAGAGCTGGTGAAGAACCTCGCCGCCTCGCTGAAGGAACGCATCCAGGGCCTGTCCTGGATGAGCGAAGAGACCAAGGCCAAGGCCATCGCCAAGTGGGAAACCTTCACTCCGAAGATCGGTTACCCGGACAAGTGGCGTGACTGGTCGGGCCTGCAGACCAACCGTGACAGCTATCTGGGCAACGTACGCGCGGCCACCGCGTTCAACTACCAGTACAACCTGGCCAAGATCGGCAAGCCGGTGGACAAGACCGAGTGGGGCATGACCCCGCAGACGGTCAACGCCTACTACAACCCGCTGCAGAACGAGATCGTGTTCCCGGCCGCCATCCTGCAGCCGCCGTTCTTCGACCCGAAGGCCGACGACGCGCTGAACTACGGCGGTATCGGTGCAGTCATCGGCCACGAAATGACCCACGGTTACGACGACCAGGGCAGCCGCTTCGGGCCGACCGGCAACTTCGAGAACTGGTGGACCGAAGCCGATTCGAAGAACTTCGCTGGCCTGACCGGCAAGCTGGTCAAGCAGTTCGACCAGTACAAGGTCGACGGCCAGGCCGTGAACGGCCATCTGACCCTGGGCGAGAACATCGCCGACCTGGGTGGCCTGGCCACCGCCTACGACGCGCTGCAGAAGGCGTCGGCCGGCAAGGAAGACGCGAAGATCGATGGCTTCACCCGCGATCAGCGCTTCTTCTTCAACTGGGCCACCGTGTGGCGCACCAAGTACACCCCGGAGAACGCCAAGGTCCGCCTGGCGACCGACCCGCACGCGCCGGCGCAGTTCCGCGCCATCGGTGCGCCGTCGAACCTGCCTACCTTCACCGCGGCCTTCCAGTGCAAGCCGGGTACGCCGATGTCGCGCACCGGCGACTCGCAGGTGGTGATCTGGTAAGCCACGGCTGAGGCCACGGTTTGCCTGCAAAGGCCCGGGATTTTCCGGGCCTTTGTTTTTTTGCGGCGCCAACCATCCACGCGTGGCGTGGATCTACTGGCGGCCTGCCGGTCCGCGCCGTTGGTAGAGGCCGACCTTGGTCGGCGCATGGCGCGAAGAACCACCGTGATGCGTGCATGCCGCGCCCATGCCACCCACCCGGTAGCGCCGGGCCATGCCCGGCGGATGCACCGTGATGCGTGCATGCCGCGCCCATGCCACCCGCCCGGTAGCGCCGGGCCATGCCCGGCGGATGCACCGTGATGCGTGCATGCCGCGCCCATGCCACCTACCCGGTAGCGCCGGGCCATGCCCGGCGGATGCACCGTGATGCGTGCATGCCGCGCCCATGCCACCTACCCGGTAGCGCCGAGCCATGCCCGGCGGATGCACCGTGATGCGTGCATGCCGCGCCCATGCCCGGCTTGCTATAGTTCGCCCGCCCTCAATCCATCACGGATTCGTTCTACATGCCCAACTTCCGTCCGCTTGCCATCGCCCTGGGCATCAGCCTGGCGACCCTGGTTCCGACCCACGATGCGTTCGCCGCCAAGAAGAAGGCCGCGCGCGCCCCGGCCGTCAGTGCGCAGTGCAGCGATTTCTACGATGCCACCAACGCGGGCTGGCTGAAGGCCAACCCGGTGCCGCAGATCGGCGCCGCCACCGCGTTGGGCCAGCTGGTCGACCGCAGCCGTCAGCAGCAGCGTGAGCTGCTGGACGCCTCGATGAAGGCGCCGCAGGGCAACGTGCAGAAGCTGCTGGGCGACTTCTGGGCCAGCGGCCTGGACGAAGCTGCAGTGGAGGCCGATGGTTCCAACCCGATCGCGCCGTTGCTGACCCGCATCAACGCGATCAAGAAGGCCAAGGACATTCCCGCCTCGATCGCTGCGCTGCACCAGGTCGGCATCCCGGTGGCCTTCAACTTCGGTCCGGACGTGGACCTGAAGGCATTGGACCGCCACATCGGTTACTTCATGCAGGGCGGCATGGGCCTGCCTGACCCGGCCTTCTACACCCGCACCGACGCCGACACCGTCGCGCTGATGGGCCGCTACCGCAACTACGTCAAGCAGATCCTGGCACTGACCGGCACCCCGGCGGCCAAGCTGGACGCCGAGTCGCAGGCAGTGATCGCGCTGGAAACCGAACTGGCCCGCAACGCGCAGTCGCTGGCGGGCATCAACAACCCGTTCAACAACTACGCGCCGATCTCCACCAAGGACCTCAACAGCCGCTATCGCAACCTGCAGCTGGATGCGTTCCTGAAGGCGCAGGGCGTCAACGATGACTTGGTCTCGCTGGCCGATCCGGCGCTGTTCAAGCAGCTCGACGGCATGGTCACCAAGCTCAAGCCGGACCAGTGGAAGGCCTACCTGCGCTGGCGCGTGGGCGACTCGATGGCGCCGTACCTGTCCAAGGCCTACCGCGATGCGGAGTTCGAATTCCGTGGCCGCGTGCTGCGTGGCGAGACCCTGCCGCCGCAGCGCTGGGAAAGCGTGCTGGACGCGATCAACGTGGCCGCTGGCCCGATGGTCGGCCGCGAATACGCCGCGCGTTACCTGTCTGCCGAAGACCGTCGCCAGGCGGCGTGGATCGTCGACAAGGTGCGCGAAGTGCAGATCGAGGCGGTCAAGAACAACAGCTGGATGAGCGCCGAGGCCAAGACCGAAGCGCAGGCCAAGCTGGCCGCGCTGAAGATCGAGATCGGCACCCCGCTGCGCGACCTGGATTACAGCGTGCAGCCGATGGGCCGTGGTTCGTTCGGCGGCAACATGCTGATCGCTTCGACCTGGCGTCACCGCGAGGAGATGAAGCGCATCGGCAAGGGCAACGCCGACCGCCGCTGGGACGTGCTGCCGCAGCAGCCGTCGCTGGCCTATGACCTGGCGCAGAACCGGCTGATCGTCACCGCCGCGATCCTGCAGGGCCCGGTGTTCAACGCCAAGGCCGATGCCGCCGACAAGTTCGGCAGCTTCGGTGGCCTGGTCGGCCACGAGCTGACCCGTGCGATCGACGCCAAGGGTGCGCTGGTCGATGCCAAGGGTGAACTGCGCAGCTGGTGGACCCCGGCCGACAAGACCGCCTGGACCCTGCTCGGCAGCCGTGTCGCCACGCAGTACGGCGGCTACGAGTTCCCCGGCGTGAAGGGAGCCAAGGTCAACGGCACGCTGACCCAGGAAGAGAACCTGGCCGATATCGCCGGTCTGGAACTGGCCTGGGCCGCGTATACCGCGCAGGAGCCGAAGGCCAAGCCGGCACAGCAGCAGGGCTTCTTCCGCGCCTGGGCCGCGCTGTGGCCGCAGCAGCTGTCGCCGAACGAGGCCGCACGCCGCCTGACCGCCGACATCCGTGCACCGGGCCGCTGGCGCACCAACGGCCCGTTGTCGAACCTGCCGGCGTTCGGCGCCAGCTTCAGCTGCAAGCCGGGCCAGCCGATGCAGCGTACCGACGCCGAGCAGATCAAGGTCTGGCGCTGAGGTTGATGCGATAGCGGTAACGGAAAGGGCGCCTTCGGGCGCCCTTTCCTGTTGAGTGCGCATTGGAAAAAGGCCCTGAAGGATCAGGGCCAAGCCAACCCATGCGGAGAGTGAGCCGCTATGCGCGCAGGTCAGAAATCGTACGAGGCGGTCAGGCGAACCGTACGCGGCGGCGTGAAGTGGGTTCCCATACCGTAGAGATTGGAAACCGTATCCGGACCTGTCTGGTACGTCGCCGTCGACTGCAGCTGACGGCGCTGGTTGAGTACGTTGAAGACGTTCAACCCCAGGCCAAGGCGGTTGTCGGCAAACGCTGGTCGGTACAGCACTCCCATGTCCAGTTGCGCCGTCCACGGCTGTCGACCGGCATCGCCGGGTCGTGACGGTTCGCCGTTGCAGTAGTGGTACGCCGAGCCATAGCCATGCGCCGGATCGCTCTGGTCGCTTCCGTAGTAGCCCAGGCAGTTCTTGGGCATGCCGGACATCACGCGCACGGTCGCCGAGGCGGTCCACTCGTCATTGATCTGATACGCACCGAATGCCTTCAACTGATGCCGGCGATCATTTGCGAGGTAGCCACCGGCATACTCCATCAGCGACACCGCATCCCAATCCTGGGTTTTGGAAACATCATCCTGACCGATATCGGACCTCACCTGCCCTTCGGTGTTGCCGAAGCTGCGCGACCAGGTGTAGTCAAGGCGCGCGTACCAACGCTCGGACATCGGGTGTTCGATGAACAGATCAACCGCGACGTAGTCGCGCTTGGCCTTCTTGCCGTCGTAACCCCAATCGGACGCGCTCATGCTGACCGGCGTATAGCCGGACCCATCGCGATGGCGCACCTGGAACGTATTGGTCTGCCCCGGGTTGAAGATCACGCAGCCGGGGAGCTCGTACGCGTCGGGATCCAGGCCCATGCCAGAGAGCCGGTCGGCGAAGCGCCCGGAATCACAGGTATCGTCGATGGCCGACTGCAGCCGGCGGAAGGTCAGTTTTGCGCCGCTGTTCCAGGTAGTGCCCAAGGTTTTTTCGAAGCCCAGGATCAGCTCATCCTGGTACTGGGAACGCAGGTCCGTGGGCGCCACCGAAAGGGGATCCGGAGCTTGGCCGTACTCGTTGTTGGTTGATACCGGACCGTCGCCCAAAGGCGTCAGGCCCGTGGGATTGCCGTCGGCGTCAATGCCGGTATAGGTGAAGTACTCACGGGTGTAGGTCGACGCGGACGCACCACGGATGGCCACGCTGTTGGGTAATGCCAGGTAGTAGCGGCCAAGGTTGGCGAAGACCTTCAGCGATGCGTCACCGAACACATCCCAACTGGCGCCCAATCGCGGCGCCCATTGGTCGCCACTTTCCACATACGCAAGCCCATCGCTGTTGTAGTTGGTGAAACGATCATTGCGCAGGCCCAGTGTCAGCAGCCAATCGGGGGTCAGCTGCCAACGGTCTTCCAGGTAATAGGCCTTCTGTTTCACCGACATGCTGGTGGTGGTGGAGAAGATGTACTTCTGCACGAAGTAACCCTCCCCGCCCGGCGGTGCGATGCCGAAGCCTGGGTTGGGCGACGCATCCGGATTGCCGCGGGAGTAGATCCAGGCATGACCGGGGCCGGTCATGGACTGGCCTTCGTTGTTCGCCCAGTACGCCATGTTGTCGATGCCGGCGGTCAGTTCGTGGTTACCGATGCGGTACTGCAGATCCATGCGTAGGCCCTGTGTCCTGCTGCCCGCATCGGGGGCCTTGGTATACAGGTCGGCCTGGTCGTTGCGGACCGGCGTTCCACCAATCAGGGACGGATCCTGGTTCCCGGCACCACTGATGTAGGGGTTGCCCGAATCCAATGGATTGAACTCCAGGTTGCCGACGCGCGTGCGCCCCCACACTGCGCTCAAGGTCAGGTCGTCGTTGATGTACCCGGTGTACTTGAAGATGTCGACATCGGTGCTGGCCTTGGTGGTGTTGGGGAAGGTGCCGGTGCGCCCCCCTTCGGCCAACGACGGGTATTCGAACTCCGTGTAGTACCCGCCATAGCGATCATTGTCCTGGAAGCGGGTGTATTCCAGCGTGTTGCTGTCGTTGATGTTCCAGTCGATCTTGCCGTAGAACTTCGGTGTATCCACGCGGTAGTGGTTGCGGGCCTGCTGCGCGCTGGCTTCGCTGGCTGTGGAGATGCCTTCGCGCCGTTCGGACTCCGCCGCGAGATGGATGAACAATCGATCCTCGATCAACGGTCCGCTGACATAGCCGCTGTAGGTGGTTGTGGTCGCCTTGTCCCCGCGATGGTAACGGTACAACGTGCCCGGCCTGGACTCGTTCTCGTAGGCATACCCATCCGGCAGGGCCATGTTGGGGTAGTTGACCGATGCCGGCGACTCGGCAAGCTCCGCCGGTGCCCACGTCACCTGGGCACCGAACCGCCACCGGTTGGTGCCGCGTTTTCCCAGCTGGTTGATGACACCGCCGGTGGAACGGCCATAGCCGGCGCCATACCCGCCGGTGAAGGTCTCCTGCTGATCGATGGAACCATAGGGCAGGCTGATGCCGCCGAGGTTGCTCAGCGGGTTGGTGACATTGAAGCCATTGAGGTAGTAGGCGTTCTCGGTAACGCTTGCGCCGCCGAACGACAGCACGGATCGCGAACCGTTGGAGAATTCACCGCTGCCGGCGACCACCCCCGGGGCCAACAGAGCGATGGCCTCGGCACTTCGGCCCAGCGGCAGCACATCCAGTTGTTCGGACGTGATGACGGACTTGGAAACCGTGTGGGTCACATCGATCTTCGGCAGGTTTGCTGCAGTGACGTTGACCGCGTCCAGCGTGGTGGCCGGGTCATGTGCGGCGAAGCTCACTTCGGTACCACTGCCCACGCGCAGCTGGACGTTGTCCTGCTGCTGGATGACACGGCCGTCGCGCTGCACGCTGACGCTGTAGCGTCCCACCGGCAACGCGCCAAAGCTGTAGCGGCCCTGTGCATCGATGGCTGCCGTCCGCCGCAGACCGCTGTCGCTCTGGGCGACAACGGTAGCGCCTTCGCCACCGGCGGCGGTGCCGTACAACGTACCCGTCGTGCTCTGAGCAGCAACGGCACCAACGATGGAAAACAAGACTGCCGAAAGCGCACTGCGCTTCAGCGCACGACGTGTGGATGCAAATGCCATGAAGCTCTCTCTCCCGTGATGAAACTGACGGGGATTTATAGGCACGTGTTTTCCCTGCGAGGCAGTGCCGCAACGCGCGATGAATCCGCGGTAAAAGCGTCAGGCAGCGGACCTCGACATTGCCCTTGAGTCGGGCCAGACAGCTGGAAACAAGGAGGTTCCAGTCAATCAACGCAATCGCTCTGGCAACCTCCGCAACGGGACAACACAGGTCATATCCGTCACATCAACGTCGTCGAGATGTTGCGTTAAGCGTTCGATACGACAGCCCCGCATTCTGGTTGCGACACCTATGGTGTAGCTGGCGATGCACGCACACCCGTCACACCGCCTCCAGCGTTCCCCGGTAATGCACGATCCGCCCCACCACTGGCGCACCAATCTCCACGTCGAACACGAATCGCCCGTCCACTTCATGCTCGAAGCTGTTGTCCCCCGGCAGCAGCGCGCGCGGCAACGGCATGCCCAGGATCGACCAGCGTCGCGGCACCAGTTGCAGCCGCCCGTTCTCCACCAGCAGCGCCAACGCTACCGACACCACGCCGAAGCGCTCGACCAGCAGTGCCTCGTTGCGCCCCTGCCCCTGCGTCTGCAGCGAAGAGAAACGACGGCCGGCAAAGGTCCGCGTCCAGCGCTCACCACCCGCCTCCGGGGTGAACTCCACACTGACCGGCACACTCGCGCCCGCCGAAGGAAAACCGAACACCTTCCCCAGCAAGCGCGACAGCAGCCCGCGACCACGCTCGACCGACGCCGTGCCGCTCCAGCGCTTGGCTGCAGACGGTGCGTGCAACGCCTGTACGCTGGCCGACAGTTGCGCGTATGCGCTGCCAAGCACGCGCTGGTACAGGCTGGCACCCGGCATGTCCCGGCGGAAACCGGTGTGGATGGTGCGGCCTTCAAACAGCCGGTCGTAGTCGCTCAATTCCAGCGCATGTGTGGCCGCGCGCGCTCCGGGCGCCGGCCGATCACCGGCCAGTTGCTTGCGGATCACCGCCTCGATCGCCATCGACGGAATGTACGGGCCGTCATCGGCCTCGGCCAGCAGGTGCCAGCTCTGTTCGACACGCGCACCATCGCGGGTACCCACTGCACGTACGATCATGCCGCCGCGATGTTCACCGAACTTCATCAGGTTCAATACGGTGTAGAACAACCGCGAGCACGGCTCCAGCGACGGCAGTTTCAGATGCAGACGCGCCTTGGCCAGCAGGTTCAGCACGCGATGCAGGATTTCCGGTACCGGGCCAGCCCCCATCCAGATGTCGGTCATCGTCGGATGTTCGGGCGGCAGCACCTGCAGATCAGGCACATCCACCAACGAGAAATGCAGGTTGCGCAGCGGCAGCCGCCCCGGCACCGCGACGGTGAAGCGGCGACTCTCGGCCAGGCCGATGCCGTGCCCGTCGCGACCGTTGCGGCGCAGCTTCACCGGTGAACCGGCATAGCCGACCACCGCACGCATCACGTTCAGGCCGATGCCGGCATACGGCGATGGCGCGATGCCGCCTTCCACGCTGACGATGTCCATGTGCGTGGCCATCTCGCGCAGTACCGCCGCAGTCAACACCGGGAAGCTGCTGACGCCCGACAGCACGTAGATGCCGGCCGCCCTGGCCTGCGCGTCGTACTGCGAAACGCCGAATACGAAGTCCGCCGCGTCGGCGAAGTCCAGATAATCAATGCCGGCGGCGATGCAGGCTTCGATCGCGCCGTAGCGATGTTCGCCGTAGTCCTGGAAAGGACCGGAGGCATCCACCACCAGCTCCGGTCGCTCGGCCTGCAAAGCCGCAGCCAGCTGCTGCCGGTCGACCTGCAGTGGGCGCAGTGTCGATTGCCCCACATAGCTTGCACAGAAGGCCTGTGCCGCCGCCAGGTTGCGGCCACCGATCAGCAGTTCCAGCATCGGCAGGTCCGCCAGCAAGCGGACCAGACGCCCCCCGAACACCCCATATCCACCCAGAATCAGGATCTTCACGCATCATCCCTGTCGTGTCGTCTGGCCATGGTAGCGCGGCGCCGCCCGCTCCCGCAGTGCAGCACGATCCGGCATTAACACCACGCGTGCTATCGCTGCGCCTTCGTCCACTGCGGAGCCCCGCCATGGCTCACAAGAACACGATCTGCGTCTGGTACGACAACGGTGCGCTCGAGGCCGCCACGTTCTACGCAAAGACCTTTCCCGACAGTGAAGTAACCGCCGTGCATCACGCGCCAGGCGACTTCCCCGATGGCAAGCAGGGTGACGTCCTCACCGTCGAGTTCACGGTCTGCGGTGTCCCCTGTGTCGGGCTCAATGGCGGCCCGACCTTCAAGCACAGCGAAGCGTTCTCGTTCCAGATTTCCACCGAGGACCAGGCCGAGACCGATCGCCTGTGGAATGCGATCGTCGGCAACGGTGGCCAGGAAAGCCAATGCGGCTGGTGCAAGGACCGCTGGGGCATCTCCTGGCAGATCAGCCCACGCATGCTGATCGAAGCGGTGACCAGCAAGGACAAGGCCCTGGCCAAGCGCGCCTTCAACGCGATGATGCCGATGAAGAAGATCGACATCGCCACCATCGAAGCGGCGATCCGCAACGCATGACGACGTGGGACACGATCATCGTTGGCGGCGGCCACAACGGGCTGGTGTGTGCGGCGTACCTGGCGCGTGCGGGACAACGCGTGCTGGTGCTGGAGCGCCGCGGTGTACTCGGCGGCGCGGCGGTCACCGAAGAGTTCCATCCCGGCTTCCGCAACTCGGTGGCCTCGTACACGGTATCGCTGCTGCAGCCGAAGGTGATCGAGGAGCTGCAGCTGCATGCGCACGGGCTGCGCATCGTCGCGCGGCCGGCCAACAACTTCCTGCCATTGCCCGATGGTCGCTACCTGCTGTCTGCACCGGGCCGCACCCAGGCGGAAGTGGCGAAATTCTCCGAGCGCGATGCGCAGGCGCTGCCCGCCTATGAAGCGCGCCTGGAAGTATTTGCCGACGTGCTGCGCGACTGGGCGCTGCGTCCGCCGCCCGACCTCGGGGTGACGGCCGGCTGGCGCGCGCTGCCCGCGCTGTGGCAGATGGGCCGGCTCGGGCGCGAGCTGGCCGCGCTTGATCCCGCATTGCGCCAGGAACTGCTGGATCTGTTCACGCTGTCGGCCGCCGAATACCTGGACCGCTGGTTCGAGAGCGAGCCGATCAAGGCCCTGTTCGGGTTCGATGGCATTGTCGGCAACTACGCCAGCCCCTACACGCCGGGCAGCGCGTACGTGCTGCTGCATCACGTGTTCGGCCAGTGCAACGGGGTCAAGGGCGCCTGGGGCCACGCCATCGGTGGCATGGGTGCGATCAGCCAGGCCATCGCCGCATCCGCGCGTGCGGCCGGTGCCGAGCTGCGCGTGGATGCCGGCGTGCAGCGCCTGTTGGTTGAAGACGGACGCGTGGTCGGCGTCGCGCTGTCCGGCGGCGAGAGCCTGCGCGCACGTGCGGTGGTGGCCAACGTCAATCCGAAGCTGCTGTACGAACAACTGCTTCAGCCCGCCCAGGTTCCCGCCACCACCCGCGAACGCATGGCGAACTGGCGCTGCGGCTCGGGCACGTTCCGGATGAACGTGGCGCTGTCGCGGCTACCGGATTTCCGCGCCCTGCCCGGCCCCGGCGACCACCTCAGTGCCGGCATCATCATGGCGCCCAGCCTGGATTACATGGACCGTGCCTGGCTGGATGCACGCCGCGATGGCTGGTCGCGCGAGCCGATCGTGGAGATGCTGATACCGAGCACGCTGGACGATTCGCTGGCGCCGCCCGGGCAGCATGTGGCCAGCCTGTTCTGCCAGCACGTGGCGCCGGAGCTGCCCGATGGCCGGCACTGGGATGATCACCGGGATACCGTCGCCGACCTGATGATCGCCACCGTCGATCACTTCGCTCCGGGCTTCGCCGACAGCGTGCTCGGTCGGCAGGCGCTTTCACCGTTGGATCTGGAGCGGACGTTCGGGCTGATCGGCGGCGACATCTTCCACGGTGCGCTCAGCGCCAACCAGCTGTTTTCGGCGCGGCCGATGGTGGGCCAGGCCGGCTATCGCGGCGCCCTGCCCGGCCTGTACCTGTGCGGCGCGGGCACGCATCCGGGCGGCGGGGTGACCGGTGCGCCGGGACACAATGCCGCGCAGGTGGTGCTGCAGGATCTGTAGATCCACGCCATGCGTGGATGTCGGTATGCCCCGCCGCCTGCATGACCTGCTGTTGGTAGGCGCCAACCTTGGTTGGCACAACGTGGCAGAGGTGATTGCCAACCAAGGTTGGCATCTACCGGCGTCAACGCGTGCCAACCAAGGTTGGCACCTACCCGCGTCAAATGATCCGCAGGATCATTTGACGCTGCGCAGATGGTTCGGGCGCTTCGGCGGGCCGGGGGGACGACGCTTGTTGAACGGCGGTTGGCCGCGCCAGTAGCGGATCAGCAGCCAGCCGAACAGCATGCCGCCGAGGTGTGCGAAATGGGCCACGCCCGGCTGCCAGCCAGTCATGCCCAGCACCAGCTCGCCCACGCCGAACAGGATCACGAACGTACGCGCCTTCATCGGAATCGGCGGGAACAGCAGCATCACCCGCTGGTTGGGGAACAGCATGCCGTAGGCCAGCAGCAGGCCGAACACACCACCGGAAGCGCCCAGCACCGTGGCCGGATTGTCGAGCATCGTGCCGACCAGCAACTGGCACAGACCGGCGCCGACCACGCACACCAGGTAGTAGATCAGGAAGCGCTTCTCGCCCCAGGTCTGTTCCAGCGGCGCGCCGAACATGAAGACGGCCAGCATGTTGAAGAACAGATGGAAGAAGCTGCCATGCAGGAAGCCGTAAGTCAGCAGCTGCCAGGGCTGGAAGTTGCCGCCCGGCGAGAACGCATCGAAGCCCTGCTGCAGCGGCTGCAGCATGAACGGCTCGAAGGTCTGCATGCCGAGCAGGAACGGCTGCTGCAGCAGGAACAGGATCGCGTTGGCGATCAACAGGGCCTTGGTGACGGTTGGCAGTCGCGGGAACATGGGGACACCGGCATGGAACGGCCTCCATCATAGCCGCAGCACCGGCCCTTTTTGACCAGAGCGGCCGGTCGCCCGTTCAGTCGCAGGCAGCGATCAGCCCGGCCCCCATACGGCCGCATCCAGCGCCGCCGCCGGGTCGACCGCGGGCATCCGCACCCGGCCGTTTTCCACGATGACACCCTCGGCACGCAGCCGCTGCGACTGTTCGCGCCAACCGGCGGAACCTTCGGCCATGGCGATGCGCCCATCCGAACGCAGCACCCGATGCCAGGGCAACGCGGGATCCTCATTCTGGCCAAGGATGCGCGCGGTCAGCCGGGCACGTCCGGGCAGGCCCGCGCGCATCGCGACCTGGCCGTAGCCCATCACCTGTCCCGACGGAATCGCGTGGATCACCGCCAGGATGCGCGCACGCGCCTGCTCCGGCGTCAGCGGCGCAGCCGCGTCACCAGCAGTACGCCGAGCAGGACCAGCACGGTGCCGGCGATCTGCGCCGGCCCCATCGGTTCGTCGAGCAGCCATAGGCTCATCACGATGGTGGAAACCGGGCCCAGCATACCCACCTGCGCGGCCAGCGACGAGCCGACGCGCTGCACCGCCAGCATGATCGCCAGCACCGGCAGCACGGTGCAGACCGTCGCATTGATCAGCGACAGCCACTGCACCGCAGCGGGTGCCTGCCACAGCAGCGGCAGCGGGTGGGTAATGGTGAAATGCAGCAGCACCAGCACACTGGCCACGCAACTGGCGTAGGCGGTCAGGCGCACCGCGCCGATACGGGCGACCACCTGGCCACTGCCGAACAGGTAGAGCGCATAGCTGAGCGCACTGCCCAGCACCAGCAGGCTGCCGAGAATGATCTGCCCACCTTCGCGCTGCAGGTCATGGCCGAACGCGATAAGCACACCGAGATAACTGAGCACCAGCGCGCCGACCTGCCATCGACCCGGCCGCTGCCGCGCCAGCAGCACGTTGATCAGCAGCACCAGGGTCGGGTTCAAGTACAGGATCAACCGTTCCAGGGTCACGCTGATGTACTGCAGGCCCTGGAAATCCAGCAGGCTGGACAGGTAGTACCCGGTGAAGCCGAGCCACAGCACGCGCGCCCGGTCAGCCCAGGACAATCGCTCCGCACGGCGCGAAGCCCACACCGCCATCAGCGCGAACAGGGGCAGCGCCATCAGCATGCGCAGCGCCAGCAGCGTGGTCGCGTCCACGCCATGGCGCAGCCCCAGCTTGACGATGATGGCCTTGCCCGATGCGGCAACGGCGCCGATCGCAGCCAGGCCGATGCCGCCCAGGGCGATGCGCGGGGATTGGGTGGCGATGCGAGAAGCGGGGCTGGACATCAGGACGACGGCGGGCCGCGCGGGGCGGCCCGGAAAGGCGTGGGGACCATCATTGTCGCATGGAGGCGCCTGCTGACCTGTAGAGCCGAGCCCGCGCTCGGCTGCCCCCTGTCTGCGCGGAACGCAGCCGAGCGTGGGCTCGGCTCTACCACCGCCCGGGTCAGCGCATCAACACCACTTCTTCAGCAGACGTCGGGTGAATCGCCACCGTGTCGTCGAACTGGGCCTTGGTCGCACCCATTTTCACCGCCACCGCGAAACCCTGCAGGATCTCGTCGGCCGCCTCGCCCAGCAGGTGTACGCCGACCACACGTTCTTCCGGCCCGGCACACACCATCTTGAACAGGCTGCGCTGGGTGCCGTTGGCCAGTGCCTGCAGCATCGGCCGGAACCGGCTGTGGTACACCGTCACCTGCTCGAAGCGCGCACGTGCGTCTTCCTCGCTCATGCCCACTGCGCCCAGCGGCGGGTGCGAGAACACCACGCTGGCCACGTTGTCATAGTCCATCTTCGCGTCCGGGCGACCGCCGAACAGACGATCCATCAGACGGCGCGATGCAGCCACGGCGACCGGCGTCAGGCCGACCTTGCCTGCGATGTCACCGACCGCATGTACGCTCGGCACCGCCGTGGTCTGCCACTCGTCCACCTCCACCTGCTGGTGCTCGCCGATGCCGATGCCCAGCGCTTCCAGGCCGAGATCCCTGCTGTTGCCGCGCCGGCCGGTCGCAAAGAACACGGCATCGAACATGCTGTCGGTCGGACCGTCATGGCCGAACGCGCGCACGCGTTCGCCGTCGCGCTTCAACTCACGCAGACGGTAATCGAAGTGGATGCGGACACCCTGCTGGCGCAGGTTCTCGGCCAGCTGCGCGGTCAGCTCGTAGTCGAAGCGCTCGAGCAGGCGACTGCCGCGCACCAGCAGGCTCACCTTGCTGCCCAGCGCCTGCAACAGCCCGGCAAGTTCCACCGCGATATAGCCGCCGCCGACGATGGCGACCTCGGCCGGTGCCGCGCGCAGGTCGAAGAAATCGTCGGACACCAGACCCAGTTCGGCGCCGGGAATGTCGGGCCGCTGCGGATGCGCCCCGGTTGCGATGAGGATGTGTGCAGCGCTGTACTGCACGCCATCACTGCACGCCACGGTGTGCGCATCCAGCAGATGGCCACGGGCCGGGATGCGCACCACGCCGGTTTCATCCAGGCGCTTGTGGTAACTGGTGTGGATGTTGCTGATGTAGGCCTGGCGATGGATCACCAGTTCCTTCCACGACAGCGCCGGACGCGCCTCCACGTCGAAGCCCATCGCGCTGGCCAGGCCGATGCGCTCGGCCAGATCGGCGGCAAGCCACATCGCCTTCTTCGGCACGCAGCCTACATTCACGCAGGTGCCGCCCAGTTCACCCGGCTCCAGCAGGGCAACACGCTTGCCATGCTGCGCAGCGCGGATGGCACCGGCCAGGCCAGCGGAACCGCCGCCAAGGACGATCAGATCGTAGTCATAAGAGGGAGTGTTCATCGGAATCGCTCGGGTCGACAGGGAACAGGATCGATGACGGGCGCGCGCCCGCAGAAAAGATCGACAGGCAGCTGGCTGGCGCAGGCGCTCATGCTGCTGCGAGCATGCCATGGCCCACTGCAGGCCAGACGTGAGGGTATGCAGTGGTGTGCTTGACGATGCACGCAGCCACGCAGATCGATAGGCGCGCCGCGTGTATCGATCACCCCTGCCCGGCCTCACGGCGCATCGCTGGCCACTGTTGGTAGGTCATCGCACGCCACAGCCATTCCATCGGACCGAAGCGGAAACGGCGCAGCCACAGATGGCTGAGGATTACCTGCGCAGCGAACAGCAGCAAGGCGAACAGCAGTTGCCAGGCACGCGGCACTGCATCGAACCACCCCAGCCCGTAGTGATAGAACAGCAACGTACAGACCACCGACTGACCAAGGTAATGGGTCAGCGCCATCCGCCCGACCGGCGCCAGCAAGCCCATGCGCGCACGCCAGTGCACGATCCAGGCCAGGTAGCCCAGGCACATCGGCACGCCGCCCACGGCCACCAGCGCCATTGCCGAGGTGGTCGGCAGGTCATAGACACCCGGCGCCAGATAGGGCTTCCACAGCACACCCGCCAGGGTGACCAGCAGTCCCACAGGCAGCGCGACCCAGCGCAGGCCGGCATACAACCGGGGGAAACGCTCCGGCGCGGTCAATGCGCCGCTGCCAGCGAACCAGGCACCCAGCAGGAACATACCCAGCACTTCGGGTCCGGAAATGAACATGCCGCCCAGCGACGCGCCGAACTCATGCAGGCGCTGCACGTTGGCCTGCATCCAGTCGCCCTGGCCATACACCAGACGTTGCTGGTCGATGCCCTGCTGCGCATCGACCAGCATCTTCTGCAGGTCCTGCGGGGTGGCCATCGACACCATTGCGCCGACCAGCAGCATCAGCGCGACACCCAGTGCATACACCAGCAGCCCCATCCACGGCAGCCAGCTGCGCGGTGCTTCGCGGCAGGCCAGCAACGGCAGCGAGGCCAAGGCATACAACACCAGGATGTCGCCGGACCAGACCAGCAATGCGTGGCACAGGCCGATCAGCAGGAGCCCGGCGCTGCGGCGCAGGTAGAACGGCGTGAACGGGCGCCCCGCTGCCTCGGCACGCTGGGCCATCACCGCAAAGCCCGCGCCGAACAGCAGCGAGAACAGGGTGAAGAATTTTCCCTGCACGAACACATAGACGAAGGCATCGGCCCAGTAGTCGATGCCCTGCCAATGCGCGTCGATGCCGGTGAAGGCCAGGTCCAGCGGCCCGCTGAGGGCCTCGATGTTCATCAGCAGGATGCCCAGCAGGGCAAACCCACGCAGTATGTCCAGCAGGGCGATGCGTTCGCCGGAAGCCACCGGTTGCAGGGAAGGGGAAGCGGTGTTCACGGGGCATCCGGCGTGCAGGTCCGTCA
This sequence comes from Stenotrophomonas sp. LMG 10879, assembly GCF_002750935.1. NCBI lineage: Bacteria > Pseudomonadati > Pseudomonadota > Gammaproteobacteria > Lysobacterales > Lysobacteraceae > Stenotrophomonas > Stenotrophomonas sp. LMG 10879. The sequence continues at coordinate 319,551 of NZ_PEJT01000002.1, read as the reverse complement.
TTATGCCGCCGGCCTGCGGGCCATGGATGACCCCTCCTGTTCCAGATACGCAACGGCCCGCCGAAGCGGGCCGTTGCTGCCATCACGATCGCAGCGCGATCAGTGCTGGTGACCGCCGTCGCCGTGGACGTGGCCGTGTTCGAGCTCTTCCTTGCCGGCTTCGCGCACGTCGACGATCTCGACGTCGAAATGCAGGTCCTTGCCGGCCATCGGGTGGTTCAGGTCGACGTCGACCACGCTCATGCCGACCTTCTGCACGGTCACGGCACGCGGGCCGAAGTTGGTCTGCAGCACGACCTGCTGGCCCGGGACCAGCTTGGCGGTGCCGAAGTGCTTCTTCGGCACGCGCTGGGACAGGCCATCACGGCGCTCGCCGTAGGCATCGGCCGCCTTGACGTCGACGTCGAAGGTCGCGCCGGCTTCCTTGTCCATCATGGCGTTTTCCAGGCCCGGGATGATGTTGCCGTGGCCGATCAGGATCGCCAGCGGCTCGCCGCGGTCCTTGGACGATTCGATCGGCTCCTGGCCGGCCTCGGAGACGGTGTAGTGGAAGCGGACAACGCGGTCTTTTTCGATCTTCATGCGCAACTCTGTCTGGATCTGCCGGAGGCAGGCGGGTTGGGGCGGGTTGTCGCCCGGCGGGGACGCCGCCATCATGACGGCCAATCCAAGGTCGCGCATTATCCGGAGAACATGCACATCACGCCAGTTTCGTCCGGCACGCGCCGGCGCCTCGCGCCCGCCCTGCTGCTCGCCCTGCCCCTGCTGCTGACCGCCTGTGGTGGCGGCAAGGCCGTCCGTTCCGCACCGCCACCGCCTGCGGCAAGCTGGCCCAGCACCACACCGGACAACCCCGAGGCCGCCAATTCGGTGCTGATGCGTGCCATCAGCCTGGTCGGCACGCCCTACCGCTACGGCGGCAACACGCCCGAATCCGGCTTCGACTGCAGCGGCCTGGTCGCTTACGTCTACCGTGAAATGCTGGACCTGAAGCTGCCGCGGACCTCACGCGACCTGGCGGCGGTACAGGGCCCGAAGATCGACCCGAAGCGCCTGGCAACGGGCGACCTGGTCTTTTTTGGCAGCCGCGGCAATGTCAGTCACGTGGGGATCTACGTCGGCGAAGGTCGATTCGTGCACGCCCCGAGCACCGGCGGGACGGTCCGCCTGGATTCGCTCAGCGGCCCCTATTGGAAGGACCACTACACAGGGGCAAAACGCGTCCTTCGCTAAAATGAACAGGCGATATGTTCAAAACTGTGACAGCCATCACCATGCAACTAACGATTTACTAACGGAATTTTTAACTTATTACTGCTTTTACAGGGCATGATGCCCCATCGTTTTTTTCCTTGTGACCGACGCGTGACGACAAACGACCCGACGTGCCAAGGCCAGACCGCCGCTTCTTCGCGTAGTGTCCGCCCGCTTCTGCTGGGCTTGGCATTGTGTCTGACCAGCCTTCCGGCCTGGTCGCAGTCCGCTCCCACCCGTACCGATGCGACCCCGGCTTCGACCGCCGAGACCGCCCCCCGCGCAGCCGCCAAGGCCGACGCCACCGCTCCGCAGCGCAGCCGCGCCGATGCCGCCGCCAGCGCCACCCTGGCCGCCCTGCTGCCGCATCTGGCCGCCAATGACACCATTCCCCTGATGGACCGCTCGGCCATGGTGGCCGGTGACCTCAGCCGCCTGCTCGCCAATTACGACACCAGTAGCGCCGCCAATGGCAGCATCGTGGTCGGCAACGCTGCCGACAACGGCAAGGTGCAGTCGCTGCTGCGCCGGGCCATGACCCTGCTTGGCACCCCCTACCGTTGGGGTGGCAGCAATCCAGACAGCGGCTTCGACTGCAGCGGCCTGGTCGGTTATGTGTTCCGCTCGGCCCTGGGCATCGAGCTGCCGCGCGTCTCGCGTGAAATGGCGCATGACGCCAATGCCGAACTGATCAACGACCGCGCCGCCCTGGCCGCAGGCGACCTGGTGTTCTTCGGCCGCAAGGGCCGGGTCGACCACGTCGGCATCTATGTGGGCGACGGCCGCTTCCTGCATGCCCCGAGCACCGGCAAGGACGTCCGCGTCGACACCCTGCTCAGTGGCTACTGGGGCAACAAGTTCATGCAGGCCCGCCGGGTCGACCTCTGATTCGAGGCCGTCTGCGCGTGACCTGACCAGCCGCTGCCCTGCAGCGGCTTTTTTGTTGGCTGACCGAAAGCATGGCCGCTGTCCGCCGCATGCTGCGTTGGTCATTGATGTCACGGTCCTGTTGGGCCGCAACCGGCCACCCACGCGTGGCCGCAGCATCGCGGCGTGGGGCGGCACACCGATGATGACCTGTCAGCCGCCCGCGTTGCCCGGATGCTGGGGGGAGGCATGGCGGCAAGCCTGGAGATTCCATCGCGCTGCGTGATCTGGTTCGGCCAGCCACCGGCAGCCGAGCGCAATGCGCTGGCAGCCGCAGGATGGCAACTGCGCTGTGTCAGCCCTGCACCTGCCATGGCCATTGGCCTGCGCGGCCGCGATCATCTGGTCGCCGTCGTCGATCTTCGCCATCTGGATGCAGAGGCGGCGCAGTTGTTGCTGCCGTGGGTCGAGCAGCACCATCACCTGCCGTGGTTGGCCGTGCTGCCCGCCGGGCTGGGCAGCCCTCCTCCCGCCTGGGGCGCGTTGCTTCGGGCCTGCCAGGATCAGTTCTCGCTGCCGCTGGAGCTTCCCGACCTGCTGTCGGCGTTGCAGCGCCAGTGCGATGGCGATGATCTGCCACTTGCCGCGACCCACAACGGTGGCGGTCTTCCCGCACTGATCGGCAACAGCGCCCCCCTGCTGGCCGTCCGCACTGCCCTGCACAAATTCGCCCCGGTCGAGCTGCCGGTGCTGGTAACGGGCGAAACCGGCACCGGCAAGGAGCTGGCCGCGCAGGCGCTGCATGCGCTGTCCGGGCGCGCAGGAAAACCCTTCCTGGCGGTGAACTGCGGCGCCATTCCCGCCAACCTGGTGCAGTCCGAACTGTTCGGCCACGAGCGTGGCGCTTTCACCGGCGCTTCCCAACGTCGCATCGGCCTGTTCGAAACAGCCCATGGCGGCACCGTATTCCTCGATGAGGTCGGCGACCTGCCGGCCGATGCACAGACCAGCCTGCTGCGGGTGCTGCAGGAGGGCACGCTGGAACGGGTGGGCAGCAACCAGCCACTGCGGGTGGATGTGCGCGTGCTGGCGGCCACCCATGTCGAACTGGAGCAGGCGGTCGCCCAGGGGCGCTTCCGGCGCGATCTCTACTACCGCCTCAACGTGCTGCGCCTGCCGATGCCATCGCTGCGCGAACGTGGCGCCGATGTCCTGCTGCTGGCCGAACACTTCCTGCGCGCATTCCGCCAACGTCATGCCGGCCGCGCACGTGGTTTCGATCCTGGCGCGCACCAGGCGATGCGCGGGTTCGACTGGCCGGGCAACGTGCGCGAACTGTTGAACCGGGTACAGCGGGCGGCGATCGTGGCGGAGGGCGAACTGATCAGCGCGGCCGACCTGGATCTGGCCGAACCCGATGCGCCCGCACGGCGTGCGCTGCTGCAGGATGCACGTGGCCAGGTGGAACGCGACGTGCTGCTGCAGGCCCTGCGCCAGCATGGCTACAACGTGTCGGCGTGCGCGCGGCACATGCAGATCTCGCGGGTGACGGTCTATCGCTTGTGCCGCAAACATCATCTTGAGCTGCCGGCGCAGCGCTGACCGCTGGCCGCGTGAAACAGCCGGGATGGCCCGGCCGCCCCGCCTACAACATGTACGGCACCTTGAAGGCCAGCGTGAAGTCCGGCGCATCCGGGGTCAGGCCGATGCCCAGCATCGTCACCAGCGTGGTGTGCTGGTTCAACGCGTAGGTCACGCCGAGATTGAGCGAGGCCGCATTGGCATCGCTGCCGATCACCTTCACCCATTCACCGCCCTTGAACCGGGTCGAGGCGCGCGTGCTGATCTTGTCGCTGAAGGAAATGCTCAGGCTGGTGCGCTCGTTGAACGCGAAGGCCACGCCGGCACCGAAGTACACCGAACCACCCAGCTTCACGTCACCGGGGTTGACCGTATCCGGGTTGCTGTCGATATCGCTGAAGCCGCGCGGGAAGGAATGGATGTAGCCGGCGTTGGCGAACAGGATGGCCGGATCGGCGGTCTTCACCATCGATACGCCCAGGTTGGCCTGCCACACACCGTTGCCGGTCGGCTGTTCCTGCGGCACCGCGAAGCGGATGTAATCATCGTCGTCGCGCTCGATCACTTTCCAGTCCAGGCCGTAGGGTGCGCGTCCGGTCGGCGCGGTAACACCACCGGTCAGCACCGTCTCCGGGCGCCAGCCGCGTTCGGCGAACAGCCGGTAATTGGCACTCAGGCTGACATCGCCGATGCCACTGCCGTTGGTTTCTTCCTGCGCGACCGCCGCCGCGGCGCCGCCGGCACCGCCCTTCTGGTAGACCGTGCGCCGTGCCAGGTACGGTACGTCCATGTTCAAGGTCAGGTTGGGGCTGACGCCCCAGCGCGCGGCCAGGTTGTAGGTCAACGAATCGGATTCGACGTTCTCGATCGCGATGTTGCCGAGGAAGATCGCATCCAGGGCGAGGAAGCCGTTGAGCGTGAGCTGCTTGCGGTCGTAGCGCGCATAGGTGAGGCCGTTCTCGATGGTGAACCGGCGCGAGAACAACGCCGCCTGCTGCTGCTTGACGTCGTCCACGCTGCGCCGTGCCTCTTGCTTGGCCTGCTGTGCCTCGGCGGCGCTGCTGGCATAGCCTTCGCTGCTGGGTGGAACCGCAGATGCCGCAGCGGACGCCAACGGTGCAGCGGGGGTCGCAGCGGGTCCTGCGCGGCCGCTCAGCCGCGCCTGCATCGCCTGCACCTGCATGTCCAGTTCGCGCAGGCGGCGTACCTCCTGTGCGTAATTGGCCTTGAGCTGTTCCAGTTGCGCGATCAATGCCTGCATGTCGGCGCCGTCACTGGGCGCGGGCTGCTGGGCGAAGGCAGTGACCGCCAGCGCCGCCAGCGCCAGCGGAGTAAGCCGGTAGAGAGTGTGCATGTCGGTGACCTGCGTTGTACGTCGATTCCCCCCGACCAGGCCGTGTTACTGGCCTGGGCCCATGCCGCGGTTCATCCCGATCGCCTGGGCCACGTTCTGGCTCAAGGGCAGGTTGTTGGCCGCGGTATTGCGTACCAGCTCCAGCTGCAGCCGGTTGCTGGCGGTTTGTCCATCGCCGGCCAGGGCAATGCCCTGCCCCACGCTGCCATTGCGGATCCACTGCTGTACCAGGCTCTGTCCATCGACCTGCAGCAGCAGGCGCGCCTGGTTGCCATCGAGCATGGCCGTGGCGGTAGCGCCCCCCTGCTGTGCCTGCACCATGCGGCTGCCGTCGTCGCTCATTGCTGTCGGCACCGCACCGTCACGCACGGTCAGCGTGGTCACGTTGCGCGCGGTGTTGCCATCGCCGGCCACCTGCACGCTCTGCACCAGTCCGCTGGCATTGGCCAGACCGGTACTGTCGATGCTGCGCCCCGCCGTCGTCGGCAACGGTGCGTCAGCGGCGGTGACGTGGACGCTGGGCTGGAAACTCAGCTTCGGTGTTCCGCCATTGCGGAAATCCATGCCCAGGGTCAGCGCGCCCTGCACCACCGCACCGTTGGGTCCCTGCCACTGCGAAATCATCGTCACCCCGAACCAGGCCACGTTGTTGCCACCGACGGTGTAGCGGCCACGCATCAGGTTCAGTTCGGGATCGGGAATTTCCTTCAGGCCCCGCCCCGGTGCGCCGTCTGCCGCCATCAACGGCGACAAAGGCAGCATCAGCAGCAGGGCGAGTAACACACGTTGGCATTGCATGATCGTGCCTCCTTCAGAACAGGTCGGCGTGGCTGAAGCCGAAGTCGACCAGTTCGGCATCGGTGATCGGTCCCTGCCGCGCATACAACGCGCGGGCACTGGGCCGTTCGCTGGGTTGCAGCAGCACCGTGTTGCGATCGAAGTCGCTGCCGATCACGACGAAAACGGCGCGTGACGGCCAGGCGGCACTGAACTCGGCCAGCGACAGGCTGCGGTTGCCCAGGATCGGATCGGCTACTTCCACCACGCCGTCGCGCACCTGCTTGAGCACGACGAAATGCCGGAAGCCGCGTACATCCATCAGCACCAGTCCAGGAACCCGCAACGTGCGCAGCCGCGATTCATCGATGCGATAGCCGCGTCCACGCATGCCCAGCGATTCGACATAGCGCTTGATGTCCAACAGCGAGAAACCACGTTCCTTGACCAGCTGTGGATCGGATACCCCCATCATTCCCTCGATCACCGTCGCCTCGGTGGTGTCCAGGTGGTAGGCGTAACGCAGGATGGTGGCCAGAGCGGCCGCCCCGCAGCTGTAGTCGGTGTGCTGCCGCACCAGGTTGCGATACCGCCGCTCCTGCATGCTTTCCACCTTCTGCTGCAGCAGCGCGCCATTGGGCAGCACCCCGCTGAACACCACCTCGCCTGCCCAGCCAGATGCGCTGGTCAACAGCAGCAGGCAGGGCAGCAAACGCAACCACCAGCGATGACCGGCCATGCCGTTCTCCACGAGAAGGAAGGAGCCCCTGCCCCAAGGGGGAGGAGGGACAGGGGCCCCCGGGGGAACCCGGCCATTGGCGGATGGCCGGGCTTGTTGCGCTCAACGCAGGTTCGCTGCGAAAGCGGTCACACCGTGGATCACTCGCCGCCGCCGGTCCCACCGCCGGTGCTCGGTTGTGCCACGGCCAATGCCAGGCTGTTGGCCTGCAGGTTGCCGGTACCCGATGCCACGTTCACGCCGATATTGCCGGACGCGCCGGAGAACGCGCTGCCGGACAGTGCCGAGGTGTTGGTCGCATTGACGTTCACCCAGCGGGTGGTGCTGACCGTGCCACTGAGGCTGGCATACAGGTCGGCCACGCCCAGCTCGACGAACTGGCTGGTGCCGCTTTCACGCGTATCGAAGCCCAGGCCACCCACGCCCGGCCGGTTCGGGTTCATCGTTGCGTTCTGGATCTCGTTGTCCAGATCGATGTGCCCGGTCGCGTTGCCACCCGGATGCGGCAGATCGCCACTCCACGTATCGAGGTAGTAGTTGGCCATCTGGTAGGCATTGCCGGTGCCGCGATAGGTACCGGCACCCACGGCCAGGGTACCGCCAGCGACGCGACCGCTCAGGCCGACCTGCACCGTATCGGTGTAGGACTGCACGAAGCCGGCGTTGGACACGGTGTTGCCGGTGGACACCTGGTTGGAGCTGATGCTCGACTGCGCCATCGCACTGGTGGCTACCGATGCAGCGAGCGCGTTCTTCTGCTCGTTGTTGTTGCCCGAGGCGATGTTCACACCGATGTTGCCCGATGCACCACCGAAGGCATTGCCACCGAGGCCAGCGGCGTTGGTGACGCCGGAGTTCATGGTGGTGTTGCCGAAGCCGGCCTGGTTGACGAACACCTCGGCGTCGGCCATGCCGAAGCTGAAGGAGGCATCCGCCGCCGACAGCGACGCAGCGTTGTCCTGCGCGTTGTTGTCGCCAGCCACCACGTTGAAGCCGAGGTTGCCGGAGGCACCGGCGCCGACATCATCGGCGATCGAAGCGCTGTTGGTGACCAGGCTGTTGCCGGTGACGTTGTTGCTGATCGACTGGCGGTTGTCGATCACGGCGATGGCGGCCGAGTCCAGGTCGATGTCACCGCTGATGGTCGGGTCACCGGAGAAGTTGATGTCCGAGCTCAGCCGCAGGTCCTTCTCCAGGTTCACGTCGACGCCGTGGTTGTTCTTTTCCTTGCGCTCGTCGGCCTGGATGTTGCTGTTCTTCTGCACCTGCTCGTTGACGTTCACCGTACGATTGCGGGTCACGTTCGAGGTGTCGGTGTTGTTGCGTACCGTGGTGTTGCTGCGGGTCCAGTTGCGGACTTCGTTGTCGGTATGGTTGTGCGTGTCGTTGCGGGTTTCGGTCACGACGTGGTTGTGGTTGATGTTCGCATTGGCGTTCTGGTTGTCCCAGCCATTGGCCGCAGCAGCGGTCGAGGCAGTGGCAATTGCCATGGCGAGTACGGTCTTTTTGACAGTCGCTTTCATGGTGCCCTCTCTCTCATCAGGTGATTGGTTCGGGTGGGTGGTACTCACGGGTTGCCCTGCACGACCAGGCCCAGAACATTGGCCGTATCGTTTCGCGCTCCCGCGATCTGATTGAGTTGCAGGACACCGTCGAAGCCCCGCAGTGCCGTCGAGGAAACGCCGACACTGCGGATACCCGCCGCAACACCGTCACCGGTATCGCCCTGCCCCCCTGCTGACGCGATGTCCGAGGCGGCCAACGCCGTGTCATCGGATTCGCGTATTCCTTGCCAGGCCAGCGTCGCGCTGACGACATTGAGCGTCGTGTTGGCGATGCCGCTGGCCTGGTTGATCGATGCAATGCCACTGGCCCCTGCCAGTGCCTGTCCGGCGATGTGCGCGCTGGCTTCCAGTGGTGCCGACAGCACCACATCGTTGCTGTGCTGCTGCCGTGCGGCGATGGCCACGTCGGCGCGGTCACCGCTGGCCATGCCATGCAGGTTGGCCTGGAGGTTGAGATCGCCGGCCGCCTGGTTGATGGCGATGGCGCCGCTGGCACCCGCCAGTGCGCGGCCGTCGATGCGGGTCACATCGAGGTAGGCCAGCATGCCGCTGTAGTCGTCGGCCAAGGCTACGGCCGGCACTGCCAGCCAGACCGCAAGCAACACTGCGCGCTTCACTTGCCACCCGCCTGCGCTGGTGCGCCCAGCGGGAACTGCGACAGTGCGCCGCGCACCGTATCGCCAATGCCGCGTGTGGTATTGCCGACGGCCCCCAGCGGGCCGCTCATCGCACCGCTGAGGCTGCTGCCACTCATCATTCCCTCACCCGAGCGACCAAGGGTTCCGCCCAGCGCCTGTTGGGTCACCCGCTCGACCGTGGTGACGCCGTGCGCGTGCACGTTGCCGGACTGGCCAGCGCCGAGGCCGGCGTAGTCGTCCTCGCTGAGTTCATCCATGCCGCTGGCGGCGCCACCGCTGCCGAGTGCAGCGGCGATCTCATGTTGCGGTTTCGGATCGGCGATCAATGCCACCCCGGGCGGCGCCATGCGGTAGGCCGGGCGCGTGGCAACGTCGCGCAGCAGGACGATCTCACCCGGCTGCGCCTTCACCCCCTGGCGGGCACCCGAGGCCGCAGCCGCCAGCGGAACGATCAGCACCAGCAGCAGCGCCAGCTGCCGGCCAGAAACAGTGAAAAGGGTGGTGCTGCCGTCCATGCCGCTCTCCCGTTGCCTATGCGCAGGGAGTGAGCAGCTTTCGTGCCAACTCCGGGAGGCTGTCGCAGCAGGGGTTTGACCGGCAACAGCACGACGGCATGACGCCGCAGTGTTACAACTTCGTTCGGATTTCGTTGGCCTTAACGCGCAGGAAACACCACTGCGCAAGGCGCCATCGGGGCTGTATCAGTAGTGTTACAGGTACTGATACAGCCCGATGCAGTGCCGCTTCAGGCGCGCGGCGGGCTCGGGTCGGGATCATCGATGCCGACGCTGGTCGACGGGTTGTCGTACACCGCCTGGTCGAGCAGGCCCGTTTCCTTGGCCACGATCACCGGAACCAGCATCTGGCCCGTCACATTGGTCATCGTGCGCATCATGTCCAGGATGCGGTCGATCGCATACAGATAGCCGATGGTTTCCAGCGGCAGGTTGGCCGCACTCAGCACCACCGTCGCCATGATCACCGCCGTACCCGGCACGCCGGCGGTACCGAAGCTGCCCAGCACCGAAGCGATCAGCACCACCACGTACTGCTCCGGCGTCAGCGGCACACCGCTGTACTGCGCGATGAACACCGCGCACAGCGCCGGATAGATCGCACCGCAGCCGTCCATCTTGATGCTCGCGCCCAGCGGCACCGCGAACGAACCGTAATCCTTGTTCACGCCCAGGTTGTGGGTGATCGAACGCAGCGCGACCGGCATCGCCGCGAAGCTGGAGGAGCTGACGAACGCCACCTGCATGCCCGGCGCCGCGCCGCGGAAGAACTTCAGCGGGTTCAGGCCATGCGCCAGCAGCAGCGCGCTGTACACCACCACGATGTGCAGCGCGCAGGCCACGTACAGCGCCAGCACGAAGTGGCCCAGCGGCAGCAGCTTCTCGAAACCATAGCTGCCGACCAGGCCGGCGATCAGGCCGAAGGTGCCGATCGGGGTGACTTCCAGCACGAAGCGGGTCACCTGGATCATGATGTCGCTCATCTGCCCGACCAGCTTGCGTGCTTCGGTCACCTTCTCGCCGAGCTTGACGATGGCAAAGCCGACCAGGCCAGCGAAGAAGATCACCGGCAGGATCGAACCACGGCCTGCGGCCAACACGGTTTCACCGGCGGCGTTGACCTTGGTGCCGATTCCCGACAGCGCGTAGAACACGTTGGACGGCACCACATCCAGCAGCACCTGCACCACGCTGGGCACTTCGCGCGGCACATAGTTGCTGGCCATCGACAGCTGCAGGCCACCGGCGCCGGGCTGCAGCACCGTACCCACGCCCAGGCCCACGCATACCGCGAGCGCGGCGGTGATCACGAACCACAGGAACGTGCGCCCGCTGAGCGCGGCCACCGATTTCTGGCCGTGCAGCGAAGAGATCGCGTTGATGACCGCGAAGAACACCAGCGGCACCGCGATCATCTTGATCAGGGTGACGTACAGCTCGCCGAGCGGGCCGAACCAGGTTTCAGCGGCCGGGCCAAGCGCCCAGCCGGCCAACGCACCGAGCACGAAGCCACCGACCACGCGCTGCCAGAATGGAATCCGCAGCCAGGCAGAGACCAGCTTCATAGGCAATCCAAGGGGGTAGGAAGGGATGCTGGCACGATAGCCCAAGGCGGGCCGCAGAACGACCGCCCACATGGCAAATCAGTGTGTCATCGGCGTGCCTTGCGAGGCCGGGCATAATGAACGTCCCGTTACACTTTGTGAGATCCCAGCGTCCATGCGTCGTTCCGTCTCCCTGTTGGCCGCCTGCGCCACGACCCTGCTGCTCGGCGCCTGCGCCAGCACCGCCCCCGCGTCCGCCCCGGCCGGCCTGAAGGTCAGCGTCGCCCCCGTCGCCCATCCTGCCGGTGAAACCCCGCAGTGGTGGTACCGCAGCGGTGCCGCCCAAGCGGCCGCCAATGGTGCGATGGCCGGCAAGGCCAAAAACGTCATCCTGTTCCTGGGTGACGGCATGAGCCTGACCACCGTGGCTGCCTCGCGTATCTACGAAGGCCAGCAGAAGGGCGGCTCGGGCGAAGAGAACCTGTTGTCGTGGGAGCGCTTCCCGGCTACCGCGTTCAGCAAGACCTACAACACCGATTCGCAGACGCCGGATTCGGCCGGCACCATGACCGCCATCACCACCGGCGTGAAGACCCACATGGGTGCGATCGGTGTCAGTGCCGGCAGCCGCACCGACTGCGCCGACAGCCTGTCCAAGGGCCTGCTGACCTGGCTGCAGCTGGCCGACAGCGCCGGCCTGGCCACCGGCGTGGTCTCCACCGCACGCCTGACCCATGCCACCCCGGCCGCGACCTATGCGCACTCGCCCGAGCGCAACTGGGAAAACGACACCGACCTGACCGAAGCGGCCAAGGCCGCCGGCTGCAAGGACATCGCCCAGCAGCTGCTGTCGACCTCGCGTTACGGCCGTGGCCCGCTGGTCGCCCTTGGTGGCGGTCGTGGTGAGTTCACCACCGTGGAAGAGCGCGACCCCGAGTACGACGACAAGGTCGGCCAGCGCCTGGACGGCCGCAGCCTGGTGCAGGAATGGCAGCAGGCGCATCCGCAGGGCGCCTATGTGTGGAACAGCAAGCAGCTGCAGGCCGCCGCCAACGCACCGGCAATCCTCGGCCTGTTCGAGCCGGACCACATGCGCTACGAGTACGAACGCCCGCAGGACCCGGCCGGTGAGCCGAGCCTGGCCGAGCTGACCGCTGCAGCGATCAAGAACCTGTCGCGCCACCAGGAAGGCTACGTGCTGATGATCGAAGGCGCGCGCATCGACCACGCCAACCACAGCGGCAACGCCTACCGTGCACTGACCGAAACCGTGGCCCTGTCCGATGCCGTGCGCGTGGCCAACGAGCTGACCTCGGCCGACGACACCCTGATCATCGTCACCGCCGACCATTCGCACACCCTGAACTTCGTCGGCTACCCGGCCCGTGGCAACCCGATCCTGGGCAAGGTGAAGGACAAGGGCGGCGAAGACGGCGCCGGCAAGCTGGATTACGCGCTGGACGGCACCGGCCAGCCGTACACCACGCTGAGCTACGCCAACGGCCCGGGCCACACCGGCAGCAGCAACCAGCAGCCGGCCGGCCCGAAGCGTTACCCGCACAACCCGAGCAGCTTCGAACCGGCCACTGGCCGCCCGAACCTGCACGATGTCGATACCGAGCATCCGGATTACATGCAGGAAGCGCTGGTCCCGATGAAGTCCGAATCGCATGGTGGCGAGGACGTCGGCATCTGGGCACGCGGCCCGGGCAGCAAGGCGATCCGCGGCACCCTGGAACAGAACGCGATCTACCACATGATCGTGCAGGCCACCCCGGCCCTGCGCGATCGCCTGTGCAAGGCCGGCACCTGCGACGACAAGGGCGTACCGGTGGAACTGCCGGCACCGGCCACCTTCGAACGCAAGGCGGACAGCAAGTGATGGCACGGCCGGCACGCCCTGCCCTGGCCAGCCGGCGCCGTGCGCGCTGGCTGGCCCTGCTGGGCGTGCTGGCCAGCACCTGGGCGTCGGCGCAGGGGCCGGCCTGCAAGGTCATGACCGAAGAACACGGGTTGTGGATGCTGCCTGGCTGCGAAGTCGTCGATCACAAGCCGCAGATCAGCGCGGACACCCTGCAGGATCTTCCCTACGACGGCGATGGCCTGGCGCTGGTACAGACCGCCGACGGCTTCCACTACGTCGACCGTCGCGGCCGCAGCCAGGCGGTGATCGCCTGGGACAACGGCGCAGATCCGCTGCAGGAAGGCCTGTTCCGCGGCCGCGTCGGTGATCGCGTGGGCTACTTCAACGCTGCCTTCGAGCAGGTGATTGCGGCCACGTTCGATTTTGCCTGGCCGTTCCAGGACGGCGTGGCCGAGGTCTGCAACGGCTGCCGTCGTGGCACGCCCGATGGCGACGGGCATACGCCGATGGAAGGCGGCGAGTGGTTCCGTATCGATCGTTCCGGTCGCCGGCTGAAGTAAGGGGTTTATCGGCAGGGCTGCGCCCTGCACCTGCCGAAGCAACGGCAACGGCCGAAGCAACAGCCAAAGCGGCATTCCGTGGGATGGCGGGGCACTGTGGGTTTGCGGGGACGCCGTGAATCCCCAGACCTGCCCAGCCGCTGGCGGCTGTGCGTTCGGGCGCTTGCGAAGCAGTGCTTCGCAAGCAAAGCGCCCTCACCCATGGAGGCTTGGTCGCCGCATCCATGCGGCTCACACCCCGCAAACCCACAGTGCCCCGCCTTCGACAGTTGGCCGGTGGCCAGTAGATCCACGCCATGCGTGGATGAATCTCTTTCAGATATCGAATGAAATTCTGGGGTCAGATCCGTGTCGACCAAGGTCGACACCCACCAAAGGCAGGCCGTGCCATTCCAACAGATCGCGGGAAACTGTCGAAGGCGGGGTGGGTCCGGTTGCGGGGGCGTAAGCGCCATGGATGGCGCGACCGAGCTTACATGGACGTACTTGCAGCGTCCCCCGCAACCGGACCCACCCCGCCATCCCACGGAATGCTCGCTGTTGCTGTTGCTTCGGCTGTTGCTTCGGCTGTTGCTCCAGCCTCTGCGGGTGCAGGGCGCAGCCCTGCCGACCCACCCTATACTTGCCGCCGTGACCGCCTTCCCCGCCCTCGTTCCGCTGGATGTACCGCTGCTGGTCGGCTACAGCGGTGGCCTGGATTCGACCGTGCTGCTGCACTGGCTGTGGCAATCGGCGCGGGCCGCCGGCACACCACTGCGTGCCATCCATGTCCACCACGGCCTGCAACCGGCTGCCGATGATTGGGTGCGCCACTGTCAGCAGCAATGTGCTGCGCTGGGCATCGAACTGGCCGTGCACCACGTGCAGGTCGCGCGTGAGGGCGGCCATGGCCTCGAAGGTGCTGCCCGGCTGGCACGCCGCGCGGCATTCACCGCCGAATTGCAGGCTGGAGAAACCCTGGCGCTGGCCCAGCACCAGGACGACCAGGCCGAGACCTTCCTGCTGCGCGCGCTGCGCGGCTCGGGCATTGATGGGCTGGCGGCGATGACCGCTGACAGCCAACTCGACGGCCATCGGCTGTGGCGGCCATTGCTCGATGTGCCTCGCAGCGGGCTGCAGGCCTACGCCACCACACACGACCTGCACTGGATCGAAGACCCCAGCAACAGCGAAGACCACGCCGACCGCAATTTCCTGCGCCTGCGGGTGTTGCCACTGCTGCGCCAGCGCTGGCCACACGCCACGGCCGCATTGGCCGGCAGCGCCGCGCATTGCGCGCAGACCCGTGCATTGCTGGATGAAGAAGACGCCGAGCTGCTCGCTCACCTGGAAGTGGCACCACGGGTGCTGTCGCTGGAGCTGCTGCGCCAGGTTGCACCGGAGCGTGCGGCGCGCGTGCTGCGTGCGTGGGTGCGCCGTCATGACGCAGCCCCGTTGCCGGCGCATGTGCTGCGGCAGGTGCAGAACGAGTTGATGGCGGCAGGTGCCGATCGGCAATCGCAGGTGCGTTGGCAGCAGCACGCCATCCACCAGTGGCGCCAGCATGCCTACCTGCTGCCCACAGAACTGCCGGTACTGCCGAAGAACTGGCAGGCGACATGGGACGGCCGCGCGCCGCTGCAGCTGCCCGACGGCGGCCAGCTGCGCCTGCTTGGCACGGACGGCTTCGAGCACCCGCTGCAACTGCGCGCCCGCCAGGGCGGCGAACGCATCGTGCTGCCCGGCCGTACGCATTCATCCGCGTTGAAGGACTGCCTGCAGCGCGAACACCTGGCGCCCTGGCGGCGCGCACAGCTGCCCCTGCTGTTCGACGGCGGGCAGCTGCTGGCGGCCGCCGACGTAGTCATCGCCGCGCCGCTGCAGGCCTGGCTGCAGGCACACCATGCACAGTTGCAGTGGCATCCGGGCGGCTGGTGAATTGACCCTCGCGCGCGCGCCGTCCACACTTGTCGCATGGCCAAGAAGTCCCCCGAAAACGCCTCCCCCGTCGCCCAGTTCGAGCAGTCGCTCGAATCGCTGGAACAACTGGTGGAGCAGATGGAAACCGGCGAGCTGAGCCTGGAAGCCTCGCTCAGTGCTTACGAACGTGGCGTGGGTCTGTACCGCCAGTGCCAGCAGGCGCTGGAGCAGGCCGAACTGCGCGTGCGCCTGCTCAGCGATCCGGCCCAGCCCGAAACCGCCGAACCGTTCGATCCGCCCAGCCATGACGGCTGAGGCGTTGTTCGCGCGCTGGCGCGACCGTATCGAAAGCCAGCTCGACGCCGCCCTGCCCTCACCGGCCGAAGCCCCGCAGCGCCTGCACCAGGCGATGCGCTATTCCGTGCTCGGTGGCGGCAAGCGCATGCGCCCCCTGCTGGTCTATGCCGCCGGCCAGGTGTTCGGCGCCCCGCTGGACAGGCTTGATGCCGCAGCGATGGCGGTGGAGCTGATCCACGCGTACTCTCTGGTGCACGACGATCTGCCCGCGATGGATGACGACGCCCTGCGCCGTGGCAAGCCCACCACTCACATCGCCTTCGACGAAGCCACCGCGATCCTCGCCGGTGACGCCCTGCAGACCCGTGCCTTCGGCCTGCTGGCCGATGCGCCGCTGCCGGCGGCATTGCGCGTGGCGTGCCTGCAGACCCTGGCCCATGCCTCCGGTGCGGCCGGCATGTGCGGTGGCCAGGCGCTGGACATCGATGCCACCGGCCGGCAGCAGTCGCTGGCAGCCCTGACCCGCATGCATGCGCTGAAGACCGGTGCGCTGATCCGCGCCGCGGTGCGCATGGGCGCGCTGTGCGGTGATGCGCCCGCACCCGTGCTGGCCCAGCTGGACGGCTTCGCCGATGCGCTCGGCCTGGCCTTCCAGGTCCGCGACGACATCCTCGATGTCGAAGCCAGTTCCGAGCAGCTGGGCAAGACCGCCGGCAAGGACCAGGCCCAGGACAAGAGCACCTTCCCCGCCCTGCTCGGCATGGACGGTGCCGAGGCGCAGCTGCGCGAACTGTCTGCTCGCATGCAGCAGGCGCTGGCGGGCTATCACGACGAAGCCGATGCACTGCGCGCGCTGGCCACGCTGGCGGTGGAACGCGACCACTGAGGCAGCGTGCCGCCAGCAACAAAAAACGCCCGGCAGTGCCGGGCGTTTTCGTATCCGCGTACAGCCTGTCTTACTTGATCAGGCGCAGCGCGAACGGGTAACGGTAAGCTTCGCCGTTGTTGGCCTTGACCGCAGCGATGATGCTGAAGACCAGGCTGATCAGGCCGACGATCGGCATCAGGATCGCGCCGATGACCACGATGGTCAGGATGATGCACACCACCATTGCGATGGCCACGGTGATCTGGAAGTTCAGCGCTTCCTTCGACTGGTCGGTGACGAAGGCCTTGCTGGCGTCATCCTTGTTGATCAGCCAGATGATCAACGCGCCGATGAAACCGGTGAAGATGCCCAGCAGGTGCGCTGCCAGGGCCATGGTGCGCTGGTCGGCAGGTACGCTGCTCGCCGCCGGGACGTTCTCGAATTCGCTCACGACAAAACTCCTTTTTATTGGGTGGTCTTGACCGACCGGCGGCAGGCCGGTCGCGTCAGGCGGGCCTAGCTTACGCCATCAATGGCATCAATCATTGCCGGCGATCGTCATCCGTCCCACCAGGATCGAGCCGGTGCGGATATGCGAGCGCGGATCGACGTCGCTGCCGACCGCCTCGATGGCCATGAACATGTCGCGCAGGTTGCCGGCGATGGTGATGCCGTCCACCGGATACTGGATCTGGCCGTTCTCCACGCGGAAGCCGCCGGCGCCGCGCGAGTAGTCGCCGGTCACCCCGTTCACCCCCTGCCCCATCAGCTCGGTCACCAGCAGGCCGTTGCCCATCTGCGCGGCGATGTCCTGCAGCGAACCGGCATTGGCCGCCAGCTGCAGGTTGTGCACGCCACCGGCATTGGCGGTGGTCTGCAGGCCCAGCTTGCGTGCCGAATAGCTGCCCAGCACGTAACGCTGCAGCACGCCATCACGGACCAGGGCCGACGCACGCGTGGCCACGCCGTCGCCATCGAAGGCGGCCGAGCGCAGGCCGCGGCGCAGGTGCGGCAGCTCCTCGATCTGCATCCAGTCGGGGAACAGCTGCTGGTCGACGCTGTCCAGCAGGAAGCTGGCCTGACGGTACAGTGCGCCGCCGGACACCGCCGACAGCAGATGGCCCACCAGGCTGCGCGCCACTTCCGGCGCGTACAGCACCGGCATGCTGCCGGTCGGCAGCGAGCGCGGCTGCAGGCGGGCGACCGTGCGCTCTGCGGCGCGGCGACCGACGCTGGCCGGATCTTCCAGGTCCTCTCGGGCCAGTGCGCCGGTGTACCAGCCGTCGCGCTGCATGCCATCGCCGGTGCCGGCAATCAGCGCACAGCCGATCGAATGATGGGTACCGCGCTCGCGGCCGATGAACCCATGCGAATTGGCATAGACCGACACGCTCTGCATGCTCGACACCGAGGCGCCATCGGAATTGCGGATCTGCGCATCGGCCTCGCGACCCGCTGCCTCGCAGGCCAGTGCCAGGTCCACCGCCTCGTCGGCCTGCAGCTCCCAGGGGTGCCAGCCGTCCAGCTCGGGGAAGTCGCGGGCCATCAAGCCGGCCTCGGCCAGCCCCGCAGCCGGGTCGTCCTCGGTATGGCGGGCGATCGCGCAGGCCTGCTCGACGGTGGCCAGCAGGCTGGCCTCATGCAGGTCGGCGGTGCTGGCACTGCCCTTGCGCTGGCCGAAGTAGACGGTCACGGCAATGCCGCGGTCACGGGTGGATTGCACGGTCTCGACCTCGCCGAGACGGACATTGACCTCCAGCCCGCGGTCCTCGCTGCAGCTGACCTCGGCCTGGCTGGCGCCCAGCGCGCGGGCACGCTGCAACAGCTGCTGGGAGATGTCGGCCAGCCGTTCCAGCCGGGCCGGGCTGTCGTCGCCGACGGCGACTTCAGGGGCGATCACGTTCAATGCTTTATCCTGTGCGGGTTGGGCCCGGCATCACGCCGGGCGACTTTTTTTGAAATCAGGTATGGACGATGCGCGGACGCGACGAAGAAACCGGTGAATTCCACGACAAGAGCCGCAGCCAGAACCGGCGCGACGCGCTCGACGTCCTGGCCCTGGGCGAGAAGCTGGTGTCGCTGACCCCGGCCCAGCTGGCGCGCCTGCCGATCCCGGAGGACCTGCTGCCGCACATCGCCGAGTGCAAGCGGATCACCGCGCATATCGCGCACAAGCGGCAGCTGGCGTTCCTGGCCAAGCACATGCGCCGCGAGGACGATGCCGCGCTGGACGCGATCCGCGATGCGCTGGACGCCAACAGCGACACCGGTCGCCGCGAAGTGGCGATGATGCACCGCGCCGAAGACTGGCGCGAGCGCCTGCTGGCCGAGGGCGATACCGCGCTGGCCGCACTGCTCAACGATTACCCACAGGCTGACCGCCAGCAGCTGCGCACGCTGGTACGCAACGCCCAGGCCGAAAAGGCCAAGAACAAGCCGCCGCGCGCCTACCGCGAGATTTTCCAGGTGCTGCGCGCGCTGATGCTGCCGGCCGCCCTGGGCCTGAAGGCATCCGGTGAGGATGTCGAGGCAGACGCGCCGGTCGACGACGCCGACGAGGACTGAGTCCCCGTCGGGCATGGCGGTGGCTGTGGCCATCGCCGTGCTCAGGCCTGGGTACCGCCGACGGTGATGCCTTCGATCAGCAGCGACGGCTGGCCGACACCGACCGGCACACTCTGCCCGTCCTTGCCGCAGATGCCCACGCCCTCGTCCAGGGCCAGGTCGTTGCCGACCATGCGCACCTTCTGCATGGTTTCCGGGCCGTTGCCGATCAGGGTCGCGCCCTTCACCGGCGCGGTGATCCGGCCATCCTCGATCAGGTAGGCCTCGGTGGCCGAGAACACGTACTTGCCGCTGGTGATGTCGACCTGGCCGCCGCCGAAATTGACCGCGTACAGGCCCTTCTTCACCGAACGGATCATTTCCTGCGGATCGTGCTGGCCGGCGCGCATGTAGGTGTTGGTCATGCGCGGCATGGTCATGTGCGCGAACGATTCACGACGGCCGTTGCCGGTCGGGGCCACGCCCATCAGCCGCGCGTTGAGGCTGTCCTGCATGTAGCCGACCAGGATGCCGTCCTCGATCAGCGTGGTGCACTGGGTCGGATGGCCTTCGTCATCGATGTTGAGTGAACCACGGCGCCCATCCAGGGTGCCGTCGTCGACGATGGTCACGCCCGGGGCAGCCACGCGCTCGCCGATCCTGCCGGCGTAGACACTGGTGCCCTTGCGGTTGAAGTCACCTTCCAGGCCATGCCCGACCGCCTCGTGCAGCAGCACGCCCGGCCAGCCCGGCCCCAGCACCACCGGCATCACACCGGCCGGCGCCGGCACCGCTTCCAGGTTGACCAGTGCCTGCCGCAGCGCTTCGCGGGCGAAGGCTTCCGGGCGGCCATCGGCAAACAGCGTTTCGTAGCCATAGCGACCGCCGCCGCCGGAATAACCCGACTCACGGCGACCGTTCTGTTCAACGATCACCTGTACGTTCAAGCGCACCAGGGGGCGAACATCGGCGCCCAGCACACCATCGGTGCGGGCAACCAGCACGGTATCGACGCCACCGGACAGGCTGACCATCACCTGCTTCACGCGCGGGTCGGACGCGCGCAGGTAGCCGTCCAGGCGCTTGAGCACCTCGACCTTGGCTTCGTTGCCGATGCCGTCGATCGGGTCCAGTGCCGGATACAGCACGCGCGCATCGCCGCGCAGCAGCGAGCGTCCGGTCTGTGCGCCACCTTCGCGCGAGATCGCACGTGCCGACTGCGCCGCAGTCAGCAACGCACCGGCGTGGATGTCGTCGGAATAGGCAAAGCCGGTCTTCTCGCCGGCAATCGCGCGCACGCCCACGCCCTGCTCGATGGAATGGGCGCCGTCCTTGACGATGCCGTCTTCCACGCTCCAGCTTTCGCGCCGGGCGTGCTGGAAGTACAGGTCGCCGAAGTCCACACCGGGGCCGAGCAGTTGGCCGAAGGTGCGCTCCAGGCCAGCGGTATCCAGGCCACCGGGGCGCAACAGGCGGTCTTGGGCAAGCGTCAGGGCGTTGTCAGTCATGGTCTCGATCTGGGGGTGTGAAGGCGGCCAGGCAAGTCCGCCGGGGGAAACGGGGACGCCGGGCTCAACGCGGCGGCGGCGGTTCGGTGACGGTCGGCGGCGCGGCCGGCAATGGTTGGATGCGCGGCGGCGGTGCCGGCGCTGGCGCGCGTTCGCGGCTGCGCTCGATCACTTCCACCTTGGGCTCCTTCCACGGGCCGGTCACCTTGTAGGTGCGGGCGCCGATCTCGCCCAGTGGTTTGGACAATACCGCATTGGTGGCGGCACCCAGCGCCGCGCCGACCGGGCCGCCGGCCACCGCACCGACCACGGTCAGCAGGTTGCCCGCGCGCGGGTTGACGTCGATGGTCTGGTCGAACTGCTGCTTGCGCAGGTCGGCTTCGCCACGGATGGTGATGTTCGCTGCCGGCCCTTCGATCAGCACCTTGTCGGTACGGGCCATGCCCTCGCCGAACTGCACGCTGCCCTCGACCTGGTTGAACGCGAAGCCCTTGGAGAAGAAGTCGCGGAAGTCGAACATCAACCGCCGCGGCAGCTGGGCGACGCTGAGCAGGCCCAGCACGCGGCCGGCACCTGGCTCCAGCTCCAGCAGCTGGCCATTGCGGGCATTCACATCAAGCTGGCCCTGCAGGTTGCCCAGCTGGAAGTCCGAAGGACCACCGGGCCACGACGCCTGCAGCTGGGCGTGGCCGGAGCCGCCGCGCAGCTGGCCGCCGTAATCGAGGTTCTGCAGCAACCCGCCCAGGTCTTCACTGCGCACCTGCGCATCGAGCGCGGTGCGCGAGCCGCCGCCCTTGCCGAGCCAACGGCCACGGATGTCGATCTCCTGGCTGGGGGCACGGAAGCGCAGTTCTTCCACGCTCAGGCCATTGGCGATCGGCCGCGTGCGCAGCACCGCCTGGCCCAGCACCACCTTGCCGAACTTCAGGTCGGCGATGTCCAGTGCGAACGGCGGCAGTTTGGCCGGGTCCATGTCGTCGGCACCGGCCTGCACCCGTGCCGGTGCCGCAGTGGCTCCGGGAAGGGTCGGCAGCGATTGCCAGTACACCCGCTCGAGCTGGCCGCTGATGGTGCCGCCCTCGGCGTTGGGTACGTTCAATTTGCCGGCCAGCGACGGGCCATCCAGGCGCACGTCCAGCGCCTGCGGGCCGGGATGCAGCTGCAGACGGGTCTGCTCGAACACGCCACCGATCAGCATCAGCTGGCCGACCTGCACGTCAACCGCGCGCAGCGGCATCGGATCGCCATCGCCACCGGCGCCACGGGCCAGGCCGATCCATTCCAGCGCATCCAGCGTCGGGCTGCGGCCATTGACGGTCAGCCCGCTGGGCGGTGGCTCGCGGTCGACACGGTCGCTGCCCAGGGTGACCTGCACGCCGGTCTGGTTGTTGTGGCTGCGCGCGGCCAGCGCCAGACGCTGGCCGAATGCCACGTCGATGCGGCCAGCACCCATCGGCAACTGCGCGGCCACGGTGGTCGGCAGCGGCTCGCTGGCCGGCTTCTGCAGCGGTGCCGGCAGGTCCAGGCGGGTGCCCACCAGGTCCGAGCGCAGGCGCAGCTCGCTCGGCGGCGCCGGCGCACCCGGTGCCACCTTCGGCAAATTCACCGCAATGGTCCACGGCGAGGTGCCATTGATGTACGGCTTCAGCCACGCCATTTCCGGTGCGCGGTCGATCAGCACGCCCGCGTCGAGCGTGGCGGCCAGTTCCGATTCGAAGGCCAGCTTGGGGTCACGCACGAAACCACCGGCGCGCAGGCTCAGCCGGCCGTCCTGGCCGAGGTGGCGCACCGCCAGTTCCTCGGCGGCAAAGCCGGCGTTGCTGTAGCGGGCCTGCCCGCGCATGTTGTCGAATTCCAGCTGGAAGCGCTTGTCGACCAGCTTCAGCCCAGCCAGGTCCACCGTGCCCTGCAGGTGGCCACCGCCCTGGTCATGATGCAGAGGCTGCAGCAGGTCGAAATGCACGTTGGCCGGGCCGCTTGCCGCGAGGTTGTCCAGGGTGTCGCCGTATTCCTTGTGCAGCGGGCTCTGCCGCAGCATTGCCAGCAGCTTGCCGGCATCGCCCTGGCTGTCGGCGCGCACGTACAGGGGCTGCTGGCCGAAATCCTGGATGCCGGCTTCGAACGTCTGTACCGCTACGCCGGCCAGATCGCCGCGACCCTGCATGTGGAAGCCGGGGCCGATGAAGGCGACATCGGCGTCCACCTGGCTCATCAACGGCCAGTCGTGCTGGAAGCGGATGTCACCGTTGGTGATGTGGCCGGTGGCCTCGAAGCGGCCATCGTTGTTGTCGAACGGCCAGTCGTCCAGGTCACCGCTGACCAGGCCGATGCCGTTGCGCACCTGGCCGCCGGCCAGGGCCATGTCCAGCCAGTCGGTGGCGCCCTTGCTCATTTTGGAATGGATCCAGAAACGCTTGGCGGCGGTCATCGGCACGTCGTCCAGCTTGGCCGCCAGCTGCATCCACGGCCGGGTGCCGTCGCCCTGGAACCAGAGGCCACCGCGCACGTCGGCGGCGTAGTCGGTGCCTTCCACGCGCATCGCCGGGGTGCCGATGCGCCAGCCACCGGCCTCGTCGCGCCAACCGACAATCTGTCCGGCCAGGTGCAGATCGTGCCGCACGCCGAAACCGGTCGGCCAATCGAACTGCAGCTGGCGTTGCGGCTGCAGCTGCAGGCTGAAGCCATCGGCATCGCCCTCGAAGCGGCCGCCCAGGCCGCGCAGGCCCGGCGAGTTGCCAACGCTGGCAAAGCCCAGCGACTGCAGTTCGCCCTGTACCGACAACGGGCCATCCTGCTGACCGCGCACCTGCACCTGCGCCACATCCAGCTGCGGCGTGGCCAGGTACAGCCAATGGCGCAGGCCCGCATCCAGCCGATCGCTGAGTGACAGCGCGCGCAGCGCGATACCCGCCTGCGCCGCCCCGGCCTGCACCCGCATCTGCTTGCCCATCCGCACGTGCAGGCCGTCCAGCTGCTGCTGGCTGCCATCGGCCTGCAGGCGCAGGCGCGGCACCTGCAGCGCCCAACCGTCTGCCGTCCGCTGCCAGCGCAGGCGCGCCTGCAGCCGTTGCAGCTGCATCTGCGGAGCCGCGATGCCGGGCATCGGCGCGCCTTCGATACGCAGATCGCGCAGGTCCGAATCGGTGGTCAGCGCCACCGGCGCGAAATCCCGCAGGGTCAGCCACAGGTTGAGTTCGCCCTTGCCCTCGCGCAGGCGCATGCCACCGGCCGCCAGCAACGGCGACCAGGCGCGGAAATCAACTGGATCGGCACCCACCCAGGCCTGGCCGTTGCCGCGCTGGCGATCCAGGTCCAGCACCGCCGTCAGCGGCAAGGCGTCGGCCTGTGCCCAGGCACGCACGCCCACCCGCAGGCGGTCGCCATCCACGCGCAGGCGCAGGTCGATGCGCGGCAGGGTGGTGTCCACGCCCAGCGCAGGTGCGTGCACGCCCAGGCGGCCGCCAATCACCTGCAGTTCGCCCAGCCGGCGCAACGCGTCCAGTGGATCGCCGCCAGCACTGGACTGCGGCAGGCCACGCACCGACCAGCGCCCATCGGCAGCCTGCTGCAGATCCAGCGCCAGGCCGCGCAGGCGTAGTTCGGTCAGCGAGCGGCCCGGCAACAGGCCGCTGTACATCGACACCAGTACTTCGGCTTCACCGATGGCCAGGCCCTGGCCCGCGCCGATGCGCAGGCCCTTCAACTGCAGCAATGGACCGCGACGGGTCCAGGTGGTGTCCAGGCGTTCGAAGCGCACCGGCTGTCCGGCACGCGCGCTCAGCCAGGCCGCGATCCTGTCCGGATGGCGCTCAGCCAGCGGCAGCAGCTGGCTGAAGGTGCCGACCAGCAGGGCAAGCCCGACCAGGCCGACCGCGCATGCGGCGATGAAATGACGGCGGATCCTTCGCAGTCGCAGGCGCGGCGGCGCGCTCATCGGCCACCGAAGGCAGACAGTCGGCCTGGATCAGAGCAGAACAACATCGAACTGCTCCTGCAGGTACTGCTCGTCCGCCTGGAAGCGGATGCTCTTGCCGAGGAACTCCTCCAGCTCGGCCACGGCCGTGGATTCCTCATCGGTGATCCGCGCCACCACCTTGCTGGAGGCAATCACCAGCAGGCGCGCGGCATCGAACTGGCGCACCGCACGGGTGATCTCGCGGAAGATCTCGTAGGTCACCGTTTCGGTGGTCTTGATGGTGCCGCGGCCACTGCACTGCGGGCAGGTTTCCGACAGCTGGCGTTCCAGGCTTTCCACCGTGCGCTTGCGGGTCATCTCCACCAGGCCCAGCGGCGAGAAGTCGTACACCGTGGTCTTGGCGTGGTCGCGGGCCAGCGCCTTCTCCAGGGTACGCAGCACCTGGCGGCGATGCTCGGCGTCATCCATGTCGATGAAGTCGATGATGATGATGCCGCCCAGGTTGCGC
This sequence comes from Stenotrophomonas sp. LMG 10879, assembly GCF_002750935.1. Lineage (NCBI taxonomy): Bacteria > Pseudomonadati > Pseudomonadota > Gammaproteobacteria > Lysobacterales > Lysobacteraceae > Stenotrophomonas > Stenotrophomonas sp. LMG 10879. The sequence continues at coordinate 294,753 of NZ_PEJT01000002.1, read as the reverse complement.
AGGCGCAGCTGCCTGGCCACCGCCTGCGCGGCCTCCAGGTTGGTGCGGAACACGGTTTCTTCCAGGTTGCGCTGGCCAAGGAACGAGCCGGTGTTGACGTCGATCGTGGTCATCGCCTCGGTCTGGTCGATCACCAGGTAGCCCCCCGACTTCAGCGGTACCTGCTTGTCCAGTGCACGGCCGATCTCGTCCTCGACCCCGAACATGTCGAAGATCGGACGATCGCCGCTGTACAGCTCGATCTTCTCGGCCAGCACCGGCATGTACTTGGCCACGAAGGCCTGCAGCTGGGCGAAGGTCTCCTTCGAGTCCACCTTCACCTTGTCCACGTCCTTGCGGATCAGGTCGCGCACCGAACGCAGCGGCAGGCTCAGGTCTTCATAGATGTTGCTGCACGAGGCCGCCTCGCGGCCGCGGCGCTCGACCACGTTCCACACCCGAGACAGGTAGGCGATGTCTTCGGCGATGGCCTCGGCCGGCTGGCCCTCGGCATTGGTGCGCACGATATAGCCGTAGCCGCCGTGCTGGGCCGACAGCTCGGTCACCAGCGCCTTCAGCCGCGCGCGCTCGCCTTCGTCCTCGATGCGCGCCGACACGCCCACCACCTTCGACTGCGGCAGCAGCACCATGTAGCGCGAGGGAATGCTGATCTGGGTGGTCAGGCGTGCACCCTTGGTCCCGATCGGGTCCTTCACCACCTGCACCACGATGTCCTGGCCGTCGCGCAGCAGCTCCACGATCGGCACGCTGGACGGCGGCGGCAGGGTCGTGTTCTCGGTATCGGCGCTGGCCACCGGCGCCGGCCGCACCACGTCGTTGGCGTGCAGGAACGCGGCGCGCTCCAGCCCCACTTCGACGAAGGCCGCCTGCATGCCCGGCATGACCCGCTGCACCTTGCCCTTGTAGATGTTGCCGACCACGCCCCGGCGCCAACCGCGCTCGATGTGCAGTTCCTGCAGCATGCCGTTCTCGATCACCGCGACCCGGGTTTCGCGCGGGGTCACATTGACCAGGATTTCCTCAGACATCGGCAGCCTCCCTGGCGGCATCAGCAGTTGGGGCCAGCACGCCGCAGCGGGCCAGCAGACGATCGGTATGCAGCAACGGCAGCCCCATGACACCGGAGTAGCTGCCGGAAAGGTGTTCGATCCAGCGCTCGGCGCCGCCCTGGATGGCATAGGCACCGGCCTTGTCCAGCGGCTCGCCGCTGGCAACGTAGGCGGCGATGTCGGCCGCATCGATCGCGGCGAAAGTGACCTCGGAAACGACCAGTTCGCTGTCCAGCCCCTGCGCGTCCACCACCACCACGGCGGTCATCACCTGGTGGGTGCGCCCGGCCAGCCGCGCCAGCATCGCCCGCGCGTCGGCGGCGTCGGCCGGCTTGCCGAACACGTCGCCATCGAGCACCACTTCGGTATCCGAGCCCAGCACCCGCGCCTGCGGGTCATCGGCCAGCACCCGCGCCAGGCCGGCGCGCGCCTTGTCGGCGGCGACCCGGCACACATAGTCCTGGGCACTTTCAGAGGCCGCACGCTGCTCGACGACCTCCAGGTCCAAGGCCTGGAAAGGGCGTCCGAGTCGGGCCAGCAGCTGGTTGCGTCGGGGGGAGCGGGAAGCAAGATAGAGCATCGACACAGCATAACCTGACGCCGGTACCTGAATCGTCGGACAATCCGTCCCCGGCGCCTGCAACCCCGAACGGACTCACAGCGCGTTCATCGCTACGACACCACCCTCACCGCCACAACAAGGAGATCCCATGCGCCGCACCGCCACCCCGCTGCTGCTTGCCCTGTCCCTCGCTCTTGGAGCTTCGATGACCGCCCATGCCGACCCGTCGTCGCCGTCGATCGCCGCCGCGGCCGAAGGCACGCTGCTGAACATCTCGGCCAACGCCGAAGCCACCCGCGTGCCGGACGTCGCCACCCTGTCGGCCGGCGTGGTCACCCAGGCTGCCGACGGCAACAGCGCGATGCGCCAGAACGCCCAGCAGATGGACAAGGTACTGGCCGCGATCAAGGCCGCCGGCATCGCCGAGCGCGACGTGCAGACCAGCGGCGTCAGCCTCAACCCGCAGTACCGTTATGCCGACAACGAAGCACCGAAGATCACCGGCTACCAGGCCAGCAACACCGTCAGCCTGAAGGTCCGCGACATCGCCAAGCTCGGCAAAGTGCTGGATGCGCTGGCCGCGCAGGGCGCCAACCAGATCAACGGTCCGCAGTTCGAGATCGACCAGCCCGAACCTGTCTATGACGAAGCCCGCCTGGCGGCACTGAAGAAGGCCCAGGCCCGCGCCCAGACCTATGCGAAATCGCTTGGCCTGCAGGTGCGCCGTATTGTCAGCATCTCCGAGAATTCCGGTGGCGGTTTCCGCCCGATGCCGATGATGCGTGCGCAGGCCGCCGGCATGGCCATGGACAAGGCGACCCCGGTCGCCCCGGGTGAGTCGACCGTGTCGGTGAACCTGGACGTGGTGTTCGAACTGGGCCGCTGAGGCCCCTGCCCGCTTGCTGCAACGGCGCCCTGCGGGGCGCCGTTTTCGTTTCCGCCGCCGCCGCGCGCGCCCCGCTAGATGAAGGCCAGCTCAACGCTGCCGCCCCTGCCTCTAGGCAGTGGTGGAGGCGGCGCGCTAATGATTGACTGCCAGCCGCGTGCGGCAACCCCGATGGCGGCCCTGGTGCGTTGAGGACTTCGACACTGGCATGGAGGTGGACCATGGTTCGTACGTATCCCGTAGTACCCCTGCACTTCGATCCCGCCCGCGTTGCCGCCTGGAGTGCGGCCATCGCCCTGCATCTGCTTGCGTTCCTGATGCTGCTGATCCCGGCGACCTACCAGGCCGTCACCGCACTTCCCCGCGACCAGACCACGATCCGGTTCATTCCGAAGGAAGAGCCCAAGCCGATCGAGCCGCTGCCGCTGCCACCCAAGCCCGAAAAAGTGGAAGTGGTGCAGAAGAAGCAGGCCGTGCCGGCCCCGCAGACACTGCCCGCCCCCACCGCGACCGTCGAGGAGGCCCAGGGCATCATCCTGCCGGCCGCCGAGCCGACAGCGGTGCAGGCGGCACCGACGATCGCCCCGTCCACGCCGTTGGCCGGCGCCCAGCTGCAGTACCGCAGCAATCCGCCGCCAAGCTACCCGGTCCAGGCGCTGCGCAACCACGAGCAGGGCACGGTGCTGCTGCGGGTGGAAGTGGACCCCAGTGGCCAGCCGGTGAACGTCAGCATCGAGCGCAGCAGCGGCTCGCGCAGCCTGGACCAGGCCGCCCGCCAGCAGGTGTTGCGCCACTGGCGGTTTGTGCCGGCCGAACGTGACGGCATGGCCGTTCCGGCCATCGGCATGGTGCCGGTGCAGTTCTCTCTGCCCAACTGACCAAGGGCCGGCCCGGCGCCTGCCGGGCCGGCAGTAACGGTGAATGGGCCGGAACAGGGCCAAGCTGCCCGGTTATTTGAAGTTCGTTGGAAATCCGTTACGAATTTAGTAAAACTTCACACCTTCGTCACCTGCTGGAAACCTAGATTGACGCGTCCCGGGACACACCGGAGACAGCCCTCAATGCTCGAGTTTTCCAGTCAGGAGAGAAGCTGTGAAACACCCGATCCAACGGCCCGCCAGCCGCCGCCATAACCACCTGGCATCGTCCATCACCCATATCCTTACCGGCGGCGCCCTGCTGCTGGCCGGCGCGGTGGCTTCCTCCTCTGCATTCGCGCAGGAGCAGGCCACCAACCTTGACCGGATCACCGTCACCGGTTCGAACATCCCGCGTACCAACACCGAGACACCGTCACCGGTGCAGGTGGTGACCCGCCAGGAAATCGATCGCACCGGCAAGACCACGCTTGCCGAGTACCTGCAGACCATCACCGCTGATGGCGCCGGCTCCATCCCCAAGACCTTCGGCAACGGCTTCGCCGGCGGCGGCGCCGGCATTTCGCTGCGCGGCCTCGGTGCCGGCTCGACGCTGGTGCTGTTGAACGGCCGTCGCATGGCCACCTACGGCCTGGCCGATGATGGCCAGAAGGTGTTCACCGATCTCAGCACCATCCCCCTCGACGCGGTCGAGCGCGTGGAAGTACTGAAGGACGGCGCCTCGGCGATCTATGGCTCCGACGCCATCGCCGGCGTGGTCAACATCATCCTGCGCAGCGACTTCCAGGGTGCCATCCTGCGTGCCTCGTACGGCCTGTCCGGTGACAGCGACGGCGACACCAAGAAGGCCACGCTGACCGCCGGTACCGGCGACCTGGCCAGCGATGGCTGGAACGCGTTCTTCAGCCTGGACGTCGGCAAGTCCGACGCCATCAAGATCAGCGACCGCAAGAATCGCAAGTGGATCGGCACCGGCGACACCCGTCCGTGGGGCTATGACGCCACCGACGCACAGTTCCTTGGCGGCGCCTACCTCAGCGGCCGCACCAACGGCGGCGTCGGTCCGAACGGTTCGGTGTTCAACAACGACGCTCCGTCGCCGCACCTGGTCGCCCTGCCGGGCTGTGCCAACCTGAGCACCATCCCGGGCCAGAGCGATGCAACTGCGGCGTCCCAGGGCTGCCTGTGGGATCCGGCCCAGCAGTACCGCGACCTGACGCCTGAAGAGAAGTACGTCAACGTGTTCGGTCGCGCCAGCTTCGCCTTCGGCGAAGGCGGCGAGGTCTACACCGAGATCGGCTACTCGAAGAAGGAAACCATCTTCAGCAACACCCCGTCCGGCGTGTCCGGCGGCTGGGGCTACCCCGGCGGCCCGGTCAACGCCAGCAGCGGCCCCGGCGCGACGATGCTGTATGCCGGCCACCCGGACAATCCGCTGCCCTACGCCGCGCGCCTGCGCTACAGCGCCTGGGATGTCGGCCCGCGCGTGACCAACAACACCAACGAGTTCAACCGCTTCCTGGTGGGCGTCAAGGGCAACTGGGGTGACTGGAGCTACGACACCGCCTACCTGCATTCGGGCACCGACCTGACCAACAAGCGCACCGGCTTCCTGCGCTACAGCTCCGTGCTGTGCGCGCTGGGCAACCCGAACTGCGCTGGCGGCACCTGGCGCATTGGCGACAACGCCAGCCAGAACTCGCAGGCGCTGTACGACTACATCTCGCCGACCATCAGCGCGCGCGCCAAGTCCAGCCTGGACATGTTCGACTTCACCATCTCGCGCAGCCTGATGGACCTGAAGGGCGGCCCGCTGGGCCTGGCGTTCGGTACCGAATGGCGCAAGACCAGCAACAGCCTGACCCCGCAGACCTACACCGACCAGGGTGACATCATCGGCCTGGGCTATTCGGCTTACGACGGCACCCAGAACGTGTACGCCGGCTACGTCGAGCTGTCCGCACCGGTGCTGGAGCAACTGGAACTGTCGGCCGCGCTGCGTTACGACAAGTACGAAAGCGGTGAAGGCAAGGCCACGCCGAAGCTGGGCGTGAAGTGGACCCCGGCCGACTGGATCGCCCTGCGCGCCAGCTACGCTGAGGGCTTCCGCGCACCGAACCCGGCCGAGAACGGTGACGGTGGTCTGGCCGCCTTCTCCAACGCACGCGACCCGGTGCGCTGCGCCATCGATCCGGCCGAGTGCACCGCGCGTTCGGTCGCCATCATCACCCGCCCGAACAAGGACCTGAAGCCGGAAGAGTCCAAGAGCTACTCGGTGGGCCTGGTGCTGCAGCCGACCTCCAGCACCTCGCTGACCGTCGATGCCTGGCAGATCAAGCGTACCAACGAGATCGTGCAGGGCAGCACCGCCGCCGCCATCCTCGCCGGCAGCGTGCTGCGTGATTCCAACAACATCGGCGGCGTGGCCAACTCCGGCAGCATCCTGGCCGTCAACACCGGCTATGTGAACGCAAGCTCCTCGCGCGTTCGCGGCATCGACACCGATATCCGCCAGACCTTCGATATCGGCCCGGGCCAGTTGGAGATGGATCTGCAGTGGAGCCACATCCTGAAGTTCGAGCGTACCGAAGGCGGTGAAACCGTTGACTATGCCGGAACCCACGGCAACTGCGATGTCACCAACTGCATCGGCACGCCGAAGGACAAGATCAACTTCGGCACCACCTGGCGCCAGGGTGTATGGAGCGTCAGCGGCGTTGCCAACTACATCGCCAAGATGGACAACACCGACAAGCGCGGTGGCGACTACCAGGCGTTCTATGAGGACGGCACGCCGGTGACGAAGATTTCTTCGTTCACCACCTTCGATCTGTCCGGCCGCTGGAACATCACCGAAGCCTTCGAGCTCAATGCCTCGGTGGCCAACGTGTTCGACCGTATCGCCCCGCTCGATCCGACCACCTACGGTGGCGTGAACTACAACCCGATGCACTTCTCCGGTGCGCTGGGCCGTTACTTCACCGTCGGCGCCAAGTACACGTTCAAGTAATCCTGCTGCAGCATCACCTGCAAAGGCCCGGGCTCCTGCCCGGGCCTTTGCTTTTTTCCGCACGCGACAGCGTCCATCATGGGCACCCCGACAGCTGCGGCGCGCGTGATGCCCTCTTCCAACCAACGCCTTGGCCTGGCCGCCCTGACCGCACTGGTGGTCGGCTCGATGGTCGGTGCCGGTATCTTCTCGCTGCCACAGAACGTGGCGCGCAGCGCCGGCCCGGCGGCCGCGCTGATCGGCTGGGCAGTGAGCGGCGCCGGCATGCTGATGCTCGCCTTCGTGTTCCAGGCCCTGGCCAATCGTCGCCCTGACCTGGACACCGGCATCTATGCGTATGCGCGCGCAGGCTTCGGCAACTACATCGGATTCTCCGCCGCCTGGGGCTACTGGGTGGCTTCGGTGCTCGGCAACGCCAGTTTCTTCGTGCTGATCTTCAGCGGTCTCGGCCACTTCGCGCCGGTGTTTGGTGAAGGCAATACTCCCGCTGCCATCGCCGCATCGTCCGTTCTGCTGTGGACGGTGCACCTGCTGGTGCTGCGAGGCCTGCGTACCGCCGCGATCATCAATGGCCTGGTCACCGTGGCCAAGCTGGTGCCGATCGCGCTGTTCCTGATCCTGGCGGCCGGCGCATTCCGCATGGACGTGTTCCGCGCCGACTTCTTCGGCGCTCCCGCGTTGGGCGACATGGGCCAGCAGCTGCGCGGAATGATGCTGGTCACCGTGTGGGTGTTCATCGGTATCGAGGGCGCCAGCATCTATTCGCGGCGCGCAGCACGACGCGCCGATGTCGGCCGCGCCACCGTGATCGGCTTCATCGGCGTGTGGCTGCTGCTGGTGCTGGTCAGCCTGCTGTCGATGGGTGTGTTGTCACAGGCCGAACTGGCGGGCCTGCCTAACCCCTCGATGGCCTATGTGCTGCGCGCGATCGTTGGCGAATGGGGCGCGACGGTGATCATCATCGGCTCGATCATCTCGGTGCTGGGCGCGCTGCTGGCGTGGGTGCTGCTGTGCGCCGAAGTGCTGTTTGCCGCCGCTGGCGATGGCACGATGCCGGCCTTTCTCGGCCGCGAGAACACGCGCGGCGTGCCCGCCAATGCGCTGTGGCTGAGCAACGGCCTGATCCAGTTGTTCCTGCTGCTGGTGCTGTTCAATTCGGGCAGCTACACCAGCCTGGTGCTGCTGGCGGCGTCGATGAGCCTGGTGCCGTACTTCCTGTCCAGCGCATTCGGCGTGAAGCTGGCCTGGCAGGGCGAGGCGTACGCCAGCGCCGCCGGCGCCCGCTGGCGCGACTTCCTCGTCGCGCTGCTGGCCAGCGCCTATGCGCTGTGGCTGGTGTATGCCGGCGGCCTGGACAACCTGCTGCTGTCGGTACTGCTGTATGTGCCGGGCGTGGTGCTGTACGCGTTGACCCGGCGCCAGCGCGGCGAGCGGGTGTTCACGCGCTGGGAGTGGGTGCTGTTCGGCGCGATCCTGGTGGTGGCCATCGCTACACTGGTGGCGTTCTGGAAAGGCCAGCTGACGCTGTAGAGCCGAGCCCGCGCTCGGCTTCGCACAGGCAGCCGAGCATGGCTTGTATGTTCCTCCCGGCTCGGCTCTACAACCGGCGTTTCGGCAGCATGCCGATGTCGTGCATCCAGCGTTCGGCCAGGCTGGGCCATGCCGACACCGGCGCATCTTTCAGGCGCAGGCCGAACGCGTGGCCGCCGCGTGCGAACAGATGCATTTCAACCGGCACTCCCGCTTCGATCAGTGCACGCTGATAGGTCAACGCGTGACGGACATCGTCCGTGGGGTCGTCGGCGGCCTGCACGATGAATGTCGGCGGCACCTTGGCATCGACCACGATGTCTTTTTCCAGCGAATCATCCTTGCGTACCCAGAGATGCCCCGGATACAGCAGCATCGCAAAGTCCGGCCGGCTGGACTGCGCATCCGCCGCATCCAGCGCTGCATAGCTGCGCTGCGCATGCGTGCTCAACCCGGCCACCACATGGCCGCCGGCCGAGAAGCCGATTACCCCCACCCGTTGCGGATCGATCTTCCAGTGGGCGGCCTGCGCACGCAGCAGGCCCATTGCCCGTTGCGCATCCTGCAATGCCATCGGCACGGCGGGAATGTCGCGGCAGTTGCATTCGCGATCCCAGTTCGGCCCCGAGGCCGGTACGCGATACTTCAGCAGCGCGCAGGTGACGCCCTGTGCGGTGAGCCAATCACAGATCTCGCTGCCTTCCAGGTCCATCGCCAGCACGTTGTAGCCACCGCCCGGCACCACCATCACTGCGGTGCCGGTGGGCGAGCCTTTCGCCGGGAACACGGTGAGCGTGGGCACGGCTACGTTCTGCAGCATCATCCAGTGCTCGCCACTGGCCCGGGAGACGGTTTCGCTGACCTGCTCGGGGCCTTTCAGCTTCGGCGGCGCCATCACCTGGCCATCCGGCCAGAGCGGCAGTTCCGTGGTGCCGGCGGGCGGTTGCCAGGTCGCTGGCGCGGCGGCAGATGCAGCGAACGGCTGCACGGCCAGCAGCAGTGAAACAGCGAAGCCGATCGCGCGCATCGTCAGCATCCACATGATGAAACCGCATTGTAGAGTCGGGTTCGCTCGACAGAGTGCGCGCAGTGCATCCACGCATGGCGTGGATCTACCTGCGCACGCGACTGCAGGGTTCGACGCAACAAAAAAGGCCTGCATCTTGCGATGCAGGCCTCTTGAATGTGGCGCCCGAAGTTGGACTCGAACCAACGACCCCCTGATTAACAGTCAAGTGCTCTAACCGGCTGAGCTATTCGGGCAGACCGCCAGTATAACGACTCTTCACGCGCGATGGTAGGGGTGATTGGCCAACATCGCAGCGGCGCGATACAACTGTTCGGCCACCACCAGCCGCACCAGCATGTGCGGCAGCGTCAGCGGGCCGATCGACCACTTTTCATCGGCCAGCGCAGACACTTCCGGCGAATGGCCTTCCGGCCCACCAATCAGGAACGCCAGGTCCCTGCCCTGTCCGCGCCAGTGCTCCAGGCGCTGCGCCAGCTGTTCGGAACTGAGCTGGCGGCCCGGTACGTCCAGTGCAACAACATAGGCATTCTTCGGCAGCGCAGCGATCACCCGCTTGCCTTCGTCTTCGGTGGCGCGACGCGCGTCGCGCCCTTTGCCGCGCAGGCCGGGCTCGATCTCCACCAGCTCGAAGGGCAGCCAGTGCGAGAGCCGCTTCTGGTACTCGGCAAACCCCTGCGCGACCCAGCTGGGCGCGCGTTCGCCGGTGGCGATCAGGCGGGCTTTCATCAACATTCCTCCAAAACGTCGACGGCGCCATCGGCGCCGTCGAGAACTGCATCAACGCATGGCTCAGGCCACTTCGTCGTCGTCGTAGGACGGCGGCTGGTCGCCAACGGTCCACAGGCGCTCGAGCGCGTAGAACTCGCGCACGCGCGGCAGCATCACGTGCACGATGACGTCGCCCAGGTCGACCAGCACCCATTCGGCTTCACGCTCGCCTTCAACACCCAGCGGCATGACGTCGATCTTCTTGGCGAAGCGCACGACCTCATCGGCGATGGACTTCACATGGCGGGTCGACGTACCCGACACGACCACCATGTAGTCGGCGACGCTGGACTTGCCGCGCACGTCGATCTCGACCGGGTCCTTGGCCTTCAGGTCTTCGGTGGCTTGACGGACGCTGGCCAGCAGTTCCGGCACGGAGGGCGGCGGGCTGGGCAGATCGACCTTGATGGTCTGGGGCTGGGTCTGGTTGCTCAAAGCGGGTCGACTCGATAAACGTGGGGGCGATTATACGGCCACAGCGCGGCAACCGTATTCACGAGGTGGCGGAGCGGTACAGGCCATGGCCAGAAACATAGTCGGCCACCGCCGGTGCCAGCATGGCCCGCCAGGGACCACCCGCGGCGATCTGGGTGCGCACGGCGCTGGCCGATTCCTCGCGCAGCGGGTGGTGCAGGCGCAGGATGCGACCGGCCGGGCTGGCAAACAGCGCCTGTTCGTTGTCGGCCCAGCGGCCCTCGGTGGCCTGCCCCAGCGCGCCGTCGACACTGGCCCGCAGCGGACTGCCCGGACGCTCGGCGACGATGAAATGGGCCAGCCCGAACAGCGCCTGCCACTCATGCCAGCTGGGCAGGCCGAGCAGGCTGTCGGCCCCCACCAGCCACGCCAGCGGGCGGCTGGGGCCAAGTTCGGCACGCAGTTCGCGCAGGGTATCGACGGTATAGGACGGCCGGCCGGGAAAGCGCGCGGCCCGATCCAGCTCATGACGGTCCAGCAGCAGGCCCGGCTCATCGCCGATGGCCAGGCCGAGCATGGTGCAGCGTTGTTCGGCGGTCGCGCCCGGCACCGCGCGGTGCGGCGGGTCGGCGGCAGGCAGCATGCGTACCGCCACCTGCAGTTCATCGCGTGCAGCGCGCGCGATCGCCAGATGGCCCAGATGCACCGGGTCGAAGGTGCCCCCGTAATAGATCCGCAGGCTCATGGATCAGGCCCGGGCGAGCAGCCGTACCGCGCGCGCCTCGGCCACCGCCACCAGCAGGCGCTCAAGCGCGAGCCAGGCATCGCCGTCGGCTCGCCCCTTGGCGATGCGGTCAACCAGCCCGGCTTCGGCCACGAAACGCTCCCAGCGCTTGCCTTCCGGGTGCCGCTGCAGCGCACGCTTGTAGGGTGCCTGCCGCGATTCCCAGATACCACGGGATTTCATCTCCGCAGCCAGGTTGCCGCCGCGTGCCTGGACCCGTGCCAGGCCGGCACCAGCCAGCAGTTCGCGGATCACGATCGGCATCAGCGCGGCCACGGCCTCGCCTTCGCCGCGCAGACCGGCCAGCATCCTCAGCACCGCCTGCGGCTGGCCGGAGAAGGTGGATTCGACCAGCCGGAACACGTCGTAGCGGGCGGCATCGGCCACCAGCGATTCCATCCGTTCCACGTCCAGGGTCTGGCCATCGGCCAGCAGTGCGAGCTTGTCGATCTCCTGCGCCGCGGCCAGCAGGTTGCCTTCCACGCGCTCGGCCAGGCGTTGCACGGCGGCGGGCTCGGCGCGCAGGCCTCTGCTGCGCAGGCGCCGTTCGATCCAGTCCGGCAGCTCGTGCGGCTTGATCGCCCAGGCCACCGACAGCACGCCGACGCGGTTCACCGCCTCGGCCCACTTGCCCTGGTGGGCCTTGCTCCACTCATTGGCGGTGATCATCAGGATCACGTCCGGCGCCGGATTGGCGCAGAACTGGCTGATCACCTCGCCACCGTCCTTGCCCGGCTTGCCACTGGGCAGGCGCACTTCCACCAGGCGGCGGGCGCTGAACAGGCTGGGGGCGTGGAAACTGGCGTCGAGCTGGTTCCAGTCGAAGTCGCGGCCATCGGCATCGAACACTTCGCGCTCGTCGATGCCGGCCGCGCGTGCGCGGGCACGCACGGCGTCAGCCGCCTCCAGCACACGCAGTGTTTCCGGACCGGCGATCAGATAGACCGGCGCCAGCGCCGTGTCAGCGCCCTGCCCGGCCAGCTGTTCCGGTCGCAGTTCCATCAGGCGCCCGGCTCAGTGCTGGACGGCGGGTGCGGGCTCGACCGGATCGTGCTCGACCGGCTTCGGCGCCGACAGGCTGCCGCCCTTTTCCAGTTCGGCGCGGACCACGCTGTCGATACGGCGGATGATCGAGGCCGACATTTCGCGGCGCAGTTCGTCAGCCAGGATCTCGCGTTCGGTGGTGGTACCGGTGGCGTCGGTCGGCGGCGACACGTAGTCGCGCGACAGTTCGATCACCTGCTGCGGCACCAGTTCGCTGCCATCTTCGCGGCGGAAGATGAAGATCACCGCATAGCGCAGGCTGTATTCCTGCGCGCGGCCCTGCGAGTCGATGGCGATGGGCAGGTCGCCCCAGCGTTCGGACAGCACCTGCAGCTGGGCATTGGGGCCCTTGCTGTCCTCATCGGCCAAGCGAGCACCGGAGGCCAGCAGGCTGCGGTTCAACAGCTTGACCAGCTCACTGTAGGGCGCGGTGGATACCACCTTCACCGGTGCCGTGTCGGTCGGCAGCATCAGCTTGTTGCGCAGGTGGAAACCGCAGCCGGCGAGGCCGAGGGCGAGAACGAGGGCAAGCAGGATTCGGGTCATGGAGACAGTCTGGCGGAGCCGGGCGATCACGGCAACAGACAGGGTGCCCGAGGCCGCGTGAACGCAGGGCCATCGGCCGGGCGCGCCCGGCGTGGCGACAACGCACCGGCCGCCACAATGGCGGCCGGCGCCAGGTACATCAGGCAGCGACGATGTTCACGATCTTGCCGGGAACGATGATGATCTTGCGCACCGTCAGGCCTTCCAGGAACTTGGCCGCGTTCGGCTCGGCCAGGGCCAGCGCTTCGATCTGCTCGCGCGCGGCATCTGCGGCGACCTCGATGGTGCCACGCAGCTTGCCATTGACCTGCACGGCCAGGGTCAGCGCATCGCGCACCAGCGCACTGCTGTCGGCCTGCGGGAACGGCTGGTCTTCCAGCAGCGTTTCGCCATGGCCCAGCACCTGCCACAGGGCGTGGCTGGCATGCGGGGTGATCGGGTTGAGCAGCAGCACGATGGCCTGCAGTGCTTCCTGACGCACGGCGCGCCCCTGTTCACTGCCGTCCTCGAACTTGGCCAGCGCGTTCATCAGCTCCATCACCGCGGCAATGGCGGTGTTGAAGCTGTGGCGGCGCCCGTAGTCGTCGCCGACCTTGCCGATGGTCTCGTGGGTCTTGCGGCGCAGGGCCTTCTGGCCGGCATCCAGCGCGGCCGCGTCGAGCGCCGGTGCGGCACCGTCGGCAGCGTGCTTCTGCACCTGTGCCCACAGGCGGCGCAGGAACCGGGCCATGCCGTCCACGCCGGCTTCGTTCCATTCCAGCGACTGTTCCGGCGGTGCAGCGAACATCGAGAACAGGCGCACGGTATCGGCGCCGTACTTGCCGACCATTGCCTGCGGGTCCACGCCGTTGTTCTTCGACTTGGACATCTTCTCGGTACCACCGACCACCACCGGCTGACCGTCGGCGATGAGGGTGGCGCCGGTGATGCGGCCGCGCTCGTCGCGCTGCACTTCCACATCGGCCGGGTTGATCCAGTCCTTCGAGCCGTCCGGGTTCGGGCGGTAGTAGGTCTCGGCGATCACCATGCCCTGGCACAGCAGGTTGCGCGCCGGCTCGTTGCTGTCCACCATCCGCGCGTCACGCAGCAGCTTGTGGTAGAAGCGGAAATACATCAGGTGCAGGATCGCGTGCTCGATGCCACCGATGTACTGGTCCACCGGCAGCCAGTAGTTGCCGCGCTTGTCGACCGCATCACGGGCGCCCGGCGAGGTGTAGCGGGCGTAGTACCAGCTCGACTCCATGAAGGTGTCGAAGGTGTCGGTCTCACGCTCGGCCGCGCCACCGCATTCCGGGCAGGTGGTCTTGCGCCATTCCGGATCGGCCTTGATCGGCGAACCGGTGCCGACGAAGTTGACGTCTTCCGGCAGCACCACCGGCAGCTGGTCTTCCGGCACCGGGACCGCGCCACACTTGTCGCAGTAGATCACCGGAATCGGGCAACCCCAGTAGCGCTGGCGGCTCACGCCCCAGTCGCGCAGGCGGTAGTTCACCCGGCGCTGGCCCTGGGCCTTGCGCTCGAACCGTTCGGCCAGCGCCTCGAAGGCGCCCTGGAAATCCAGGCCGTCGAACTCGTCGGAGTTGACCAGTTCGGTCTCGCGGGTCTTGTCGCCGTACCAGTCCTGCCAACGCGTCGCGTCGTAGGCGCCCTCGTCCTTGCGCAGCGACTTCAGCGCGATGACCTGGCGGATCGGCAGGTTGTACTTGTTGGCGAATTCATTGTCGCGCTGGTCGTGGCCCGGTACGGCCATCACCGCGCCGGTGCCGTAGCCCATCAGCACGAAGTTGGCGACCCACACCGGCACCTGGGCACCGGTAACCGGATGCACGGCGCGCAGGCCGGTATCCATGCCGCGCTTTTCCTGGGTTTCCAGTTCGGCCTCGGACACGCCGCCCTGCTTCATTTCCGACAGCAGCGCAGCCAGTTCCGGGTTGTTCTTCGCCGCATGCAGGGCCAGCGGGTGTTCGCCGGCGATCGACACGAAGGTCACGCCCATCACGGTATCCGGGCGGGTGGTGAACACGCGCAGCGGATCCAGTGCGGTGCCATCCACATCACGCACATCGAACTGGATTTCCAGGCCCTCGGAGCGGCCGATCCAGTTGCGCTGCATGGTCTTGACCGACTCCGGCCAGCCGTCCAGCTCATCCAGGCCGTCCAGCAGTTCCTGGGCGTAATCGGTGATGCGCAGGAACCACTGCGGAATCTCGCGCTTTTCCACCAGCGCGCCGGAGCGCCAGCCGCGGCCGTCGATGACCTGCTCGTTGGCCAGCACGGTCTGGTCGACCGGGTCCCAGTTCACCACCGCGTTGCGGCGGTAGGCCAGGCCCTTGCGCATCAGGCGGGTGAACATGCGCTGCTCGTGGACGTAATAGTCCGGGCGGCAGGTGGCGAACTCGCGCGACCAGTCGATGGCATAGCCCAGCGACTGCAGCTGGCTGCGCATGTGGTCGATGTTCTTGTAGGTCCAGGCGGCCGGCGCGGTCTTGTTCTTGATCGCAGCGTTTTCCGCCGGCAGGCCGAACGCGTCCCAGCCCATCGGCTGCAGGACGTTGTGGCCGGTCATGCGCTTGTAGCGACTGATCACATCGCCGATCGTGTAATTGCGCACGTGGCCCATGTGCAGCGCACCGGACGGATACGGAAGCATCGACAGGCAGTAGTACTTCGGCTTGTCCGAGGCTTCATCGACCTCGAAGGCACGGGTAGCGTCCCAGTACTTCTGGGCGGCGGATTCAACCTGCTGCGGATCGTAAACGTTGGGTTCGACGCTGGTCATGTAACACGCGGTTGCGGCGGCAAAGCGGTACAGCGTACCGCAGTGCGGCAAATGGCTCCAATCCCGCCTGCCGGGCCGGCGCGCGGCGAGGCGCTGGAACGCGTCTCAGCGCCTGCGCGACAGCGGCAGGGCCAAGGCCAGCCATAGCGCCCAGCAGGCAAAGGCCAGCCGTTGCGCCAGCGCCGCCGGCAGTACTCCCGGCAGGCCGAACGCGAGCAGACCAGCGCCGGTTCCGCAGCCCAGCGCCAGCAGGCCCAGCCTTCGGCCACCCGGATGCCGCAGTCGCGCCGCCCCCAGCAGCACGCTGCCTGCGACAAAAGCCAGCGCCCAGACCATCCACACGCTGGCGTGCAGCTTGCTGGCCGGGCCCTGCATGTCCATCTGGTCCTCGAAATCCAGCGGCAGCAGACCCATCGCGATGAAGGCAAGCGCGGCCAGCAGCAGCATCTGGCTGCCCACGCGTGCCGTCCAGGCGGCATCCACCGGTAGTTGCCGGCGCAGGCGCTCGGCCACCACCACCGCCAGCGCACCCGGCAGCACCAGCCCCAGCAGGTTGAAGCCCAGCGCATGGGGAATGCCGTGCGCGCCCAGCCAGGTCACCGGATGCAGCGCCTGCGAGTAGTCCGGCAGCGCCGCACCGAAGCCGGCCACCGACAGCACGAACAGGGCTGCGGCGAGCACGCCCACCCAACGATCCAGCCGAACCACGGACATCGCAGCCACTCTCCACAAGAACATCAGCACATTGTCGCGGCAGCTGCCAGCTCCGCCAAGCTGTCCCGGATTTCATGGAGACGTGGTCCCAGGGTTGAGACCGACAGGGTTCGTCACCATAGAATCGGTCTCCAGATGCCGAACGATGCCCCATGACCGAGACGACCTACGTATTCGACGCCACCACCGCTACCTTCGAGGCGGACGTGCTGCAGAAGTCGCTGCAGACGCCGGTCCTGGTGGATTTCTGGGCGACCTGGTGCGAACCGTGCAAGACCCTCGGCCCGATGCTGGAGAAGCTGGCCGGCGAATACAACGGCGCGTTCGAACTGGCCAAGGTCGATGTGGACAAGGAACAGCAGATCGCTGCGGCCTTCCAGATCCGTTCGGTGCCCACCGTGTTCCTGGTCAAGGGTGGGCAGCTGGTGGACGGCTTCCCCGGCGCCCTGCCGGAAGGCCAGCTGCGTGAATTCCTGGCCCAGCACGGCGTGGTGCCGGCCGATGTCGGCGACAGCATTGCCGAGGACGAGGCCCCGCTGGACCCGCAGGCGCAGGTGGACGTACTGCGCGCGCAGATCGCCGCCGAGCCGGACAAGGACGAGCTGAAGCTCGACTTGGCCCTGGCGCTGCTGCAGGTTGGCGGCGTGGACGAGGCCGGCACGCTGATCGATGCCCTGCCCGCCAACCTGGCCACCGACGACCGCGCCGTGCGTGGCCGCGCCCGGCTGTCCTTCGCCGCCGCGCTGAAGGACGCGCCGCCTGCGGAGGTGCTGGATGCGCGCATCGCCGCCGATGGCAAGGATCTGCAGGCGCGTCACCTGCGCGGTGTGCAGCTGCTGCTGGCGGGCGAGGACGAAGCCGCGCTGGAACAGTTCCTGGAGATGCTGCGGATCGACCGCGGTTTCCAGGAAGGACTGCCGCGCAAGGCCCTGATCGACGCCTTCAATGTCATCGCCGATGAAGACCTGGTGGGCCGCTCGCGGCGCCGGATGGCCTCCCTGCTGTTCTGAACGGCACCGGCATCGTTCAGAATCCCTGCACTGAACGCGGGCAATAATGCCCGCGATGGTGGCCCCCAGGGCCGCCACGATCCGTTCGGGGGGATGAGGTCGGGGCCATGGGGTCTTGCAGCTGCGCCCCCGCTTTGCCGGGACAGCAATCCGTGACCGTTGGCCGCTCGTCGTCTTTCATCATGCGTTTCCTGCGCACACTGCTGTGTGCCCTCTGCCTGTTGCCGACGTTTGCCGGCGCGCAGGACTGGAACTACCGGGTCCGCCCCGGCGATACCCTGTGGGATCTGGGCGCGGCCTATCTCAAGCCCAGCGTGGGCTGGCAGCAGCTGCAGCAGCACAACCGCATCGACAACCCATACCGGTTGCCGCCGGGCGAACTGCTGCGCTTCCCGATCGGCTGGCTCCGCGTTGAACCCGCCCCGGCGCGGGTACTCGCCGTGCGTGGGCAGGTTGAACTGAGCGCAGCCGATGGCAGCAGCAACCGCGCCGTGCGCGCAGGCGAAGAGCTGCACATCGGCGATGCGATCCAGACCAAGGCCGATTCCAGCATCACCCTTGAATTCGCCGACGCCTCGCGGTTGCAGCTGCGCGAACACTCACGCCTGCGCCTGGACCAGCTCAGCCGCTATGGCCGCACCGGCATGGTCGATACCCGCCTGCGCCTGCAGCAGGGGCGCGCCAGCAACCGGGTCACCCCGGCGCGCGGGCCGGCATCGCGCTACATCATCGATGCACCCACGGCCACCAGCAGCGTGCGCGGCACCGTGTTCCGGGTCAGCGCCGGCGATGACGCCCATGTAGGTGCCACCGAAGTACTGGAGGGCAAGGTGCAGGTCGGCAACCCGCATGGCCAGCGTCTGGTCCACCCCGGCCAGGCCAGCCGCAGCGCGGGCAGCGCAACAGCACCCGAAGCGGTTTCCGGCCTGCTGCCGGCACCGCGCCTGCGCGCCGATGCGACCCGCCTGGGCGCCTTGCCGGCCCAGCTCGCCTGGGAACCGGTGACCGGTGCCGACCACTACCGGGTGGAAGTGGTGCAGGCCGCCACTCCGGAAATCCTGTTGTTTGCGGCCACCACCACCGACACCGGGCTGGCGATCGGCGAGCTGCCGCCGGGTGCGCTGCGCCTGCTGCTGCGCGCAGTGGATGCACAGGGCGTGGAAGGTCTCGATGCCAGCGAGAATTTCCTCCTCGGCGACCAGCCGCCACCGCCACTGACCATTTCCCCGCTGCAGGGACAGACGGTCAACAGCGACCGGCCGCGCTTCCACTGGAGCCAGGCGCCCGGTGCCAGCAGCAGCGTGCTGCAGGTGGCCGACGAGCCGCAGTTCCTGCAGCCGCTGCGCGAGCAGAGCACCGGCAGCACCGACCTGCGCCTGGGTGAGCCGCTGCCGCCCGGCCAGTACTACTGGCGGATCGCTTCGCGTGATGGCCAGGGCCGCCAGGGTCGCTATGGCCAGGCGTTGGCGCTGCAGTTGAGCGATGAACCGGTGGACCCGGCACTGCAGCCACCCGAGGCCATCGACGGCGAGCTGACCCTGCGCTGGCAGGCGGGAAGCGATGGCCAGCGCTACCGGGTGCAGGTTGATCGTCGCGGTGATTTCAGCGCGCCGCTGCTCGATACCACCGTTGACGAACCGCAGGTCAGCTTCAAGCGCCCGTGGCGCGGCACGCTGCACATCCGTGTGCAGTACATCGACGATGACGGCCACGCGGGCCCGTTCTCGCCTGCCCAGCAGGTCAAGCTGCCGTGCCGCCTGTGCTACGGCGCGGGCGGCGGTGTCCTGCTGCTGTGGCTGTTGCTGTGAGGCGCTCGCCGCTGCCGTGGTCGCGACGGATCCTGCTGGCCCTGCTGGCAGGTGTAGCGACTGCGGTGGTCAGCCACGGCCAATGGCTGTGGCGGCAGGACGAAACGGCGTACGACATGATGGTCGGCAGCTGGGATTACCGTCCTGACCCCAGCGTGCTGATCGTCGCCATCGACGAGGGCAGCCTGCAGCGGCTGGGTCAGTGGCCGTGGCCGCGCTCGGTGCATGCCCGCCTGCTGGACCGCCTGACCGACGCTGGTGCCGAGCGCGTCGCGCTGGACCTCATGCTGTCCGAGCCCGACCGCCGCGATGCACGCCAGGACGCCGAGCTGGCCGCGGCGATCCGTCGCAACGGCCGCGTGGTGCTGCCGGTGCTGGCCGCGCCGGCGGCCGGCGACCGCATGGCCGAGGAGATGCTGCCCATCCCGTTGATTGCCGCCAGCGCTGCCGCCATGGGCCACAGCGACGTTGAAGTCGACGGCGATGGTGTCGCCCGCGGGGTCTACCTGCATGCCGGCATCGGCCAAGCGCACTGGCCGGCACTCGGCCTGGCGTTGACCGATCTGCCGCCGCAACGCGCACACGGTCTGCCCGACCCCGACCCGGCGCTGGACTCGCCCTATCAATGGCGCCGCAATGATTACGTGCGCGTACGTTATGCCGGGCCACCGGAACGCTTGCCACAGGTGTCCTACGCCGATGTGCTGGAAGGGCGCGTGGATGACTCGATGCTCCGTGGCAGGCGCATCGTGGTCGGCATGACGGCCAGCGGCATCGCCCTGCGGCTGTTGACACCCACCACCCGCGAATACTGGATGAGCGGCAGCGAGTACCAGGCCAACCTCGCCTCGATGCTGCTGCAGGACAAGCAGATCGACGTGTTGCCCCGCGCCTGGCAGGACACCCTGGCCGGCGTGCTGGTGGCGATGTGCGTACTGCTGCTCGGGCTGCGCCTGCCCTGGGTCGTTGCCCTGTGCTCGCTGCCGGCCGCGCCGCTGCTGAGCTGGCTGCTGCTGCGCACCAGCAGCCTCTGGTGGGCGCCGGCCAGCGCTCTGCTCGGCATCGTGCTGGTGCTGACGGCGTGGGCGACCTGGCGCATCGCCTCCTGGCACCGCCAGGCCAACCGCGATGCGCTGACCGGGCTGGGCAACCGCCTGCGCTTCGAACAATCGCTGCAACAGGAATGTGATGCGGCGCGCCGCAGTGGCAAGCCACTGACCCTGGCCCTGATCGACGTCGACCACTTCAAGCACCACAACGATCGCCATGGCCACCAGGTCGGCGATCGCGTGTTGTGCGAAGTGGGCCGCCTGATCCAGGCGCATGCCCGACGCCCCCGTGACATGGCCGCGCGCTACGGCGGCGACGAGTTCGCCCTGGTGCTGCCCGATACCCCGGTGGAAGGCGCTCGGCAGGTGATCGAAGACCTGATCTCCTGCATCCGCGCCCTGCCGCCGCCCGGCGATGGCAGCGAGACCGGTGTCACCCTGACCATCGGCGTCTACACCCGTGTCCCGGACAGCGACCTGCAACCGCATCATTTCGTCGAAGGCGCCGACAACGCGCTCTACCGGGCCAAGGACAATGGCCGCGACGGTTACGTGATCGACGGCGGCACGCCCGGACCGTAACGCCCGGCAGCCCTCATGCGGCCCCTACGGGCTACAACATACGCATGCGAATGGTTAGACTGGGGCCCCGCCCCCTGCCCGGTTCCCGCATGAAAGCCAGCACGTTCCGCTTCGGCATCAATCTGTGGCCACCGTTCCTGTTCACCGGCATCCATGTCACCCGGATCACCCCGGACTACCGGCAGATCGACGTGGAACTGCGCCTGCGTCCCTGGAACCGCAACTACGTCGGCACCCACTTCGGCGGCAGCCTGTTCGCGATGACCGATCCGTTCTGGATGCTGGGCCTGATGCACACCCTCGGCCGTGACTATTACGTCTGGGATCGCGCCGGTGCGATCGATTTCCTCAAGCCCGGCCGCGGAACGGTGCGCACCTCGTTCCGCATCGATGACGCCCTGCTGGATGAACTGCGTACGGCGGCGGCCGGCGGCGAAAAAGTGCTGCGCTGGTTCAGCAACGACGTGGTCGACGAAGCTGGCGAGGTCGTCGCGCAGGTACGCAAGCAGGTCTATGTGCGCCTGAAGCCACACGCACGGTAAAGCGGGTCGGCCGACGCCCCGCTATCCTCTGCAGCCCTGCCATGGAGGCTGCAATGCGCCTTTCGTTGTTTGCTGCGGCACTGGCCGCCCTGCCCTTCGCCGCCACCGCACTGGACGTGCCGCCAGTGCGCTATCCCTCCCTGCCGGCGCACGCCGCTACGGCCGAGGGTTTTGTACCTGCCGGCTGGGCGCTGGAATACAGGATCGAAGGCGACCTCGACCAGGACGGGCGCGCCGACCTTGCGCTGGTGCTGCGCCAGCAGGACCAGCGCAACATCATCGAGCACGATGGGTTCGGGCCGTCGCCGTATGACAGCAACCCGCGCATCCTCGCCATCGCTTTTGCGCGCCCCTCCGGTTACCTGCTGGCCGCGCAGAACCACACCCTCATTCCTCGACCGGACTCGCCGGTGCTCAGCGATGCGCTGGCCGAAGGCACCGGCGTGTCGATCCAGCGCGGCGCGCTGCGGGTGGGGCTGTACTCGTTCTCCAGCGCGGGCAGCTGGTCGACGAGCACCACCACGTTCACGTTCCGCTGGCAGGAAGGCGCCTTCGCGCTGATCGGCTACGACCGCGACTCGATGATGCGCAATTCCGGGCAGACCGAAGGCCTCAGCGTGAACTACTCCACCGACAAGGTGAAGCTGACCGAAGGCAGCATGCAGGACGACAAGGAACAGGTGCGCTGGCAGACCCTGGGTGACCGCAGGCGCTGGACACTGGACAGCGTCGGCGATGGCTGGGCGTTCAATCCGCTCGGCGACGGCGGCTGAGCCCGGGTCAGTCAGCCTGCAACGGCATCGACAGATACGGACCCTCGCCTTCGCGTGCCGGTCCACGCCGCAGTACCTGCAGGTGGCGGCCGTCTGCAGACAGTTGTGGCATGCGGGCGTCCGAACGCCACTGCGCCGGCAACCGCGCCAGCGCCTTGTCGGCGGGCCCGGGCTGCTGCCGCAGCCAGCGCTGTGCGCCGAGCAGGCGGATCATCGCCGCTGCGTCCTGGCTGCGCGCCGCGTACTGTGCGTAGGACGGCCCGGCGATGGCGCTCACTGTGCATCCCAGCGGATTGGCCACGCAGCCCACGTCCCATCGGGGCGATGGCGGGGCTAGGAGCGGGACATCGGCTGCCAGCGCCGTGGCCGCACCAGGCCGGCATGCCCAACCGAAATTGCTGGCGATCCGGGCCAGGGTGTGGTCGCGATCCAGCAGCAGGCGGCTGCCTGCCGTCTGCGTGGACGCCTCGATGGCAGCCTTGTTCATCGCGAATTCGCCCTGCATCGCTTGGCACAGGCTCTGCTCGTCGGCGTCCAGCGGCTGCAGCGCCACCTCGCAGGAGGCGGGCAGGACGTAATCCGGTGATTGCTCGACCAGCATGTCGCCCAGCAACCCGGCATGGGTCCTCACCACAACAGCGCCCATCATGCTGTCCATCAGCGTGCTGCCGGTGCGCATCATCCGCCGCCCGAACCGAACCGCGCTGCAGCTACCCTCGACGGCACCGGCAACATCACCCTGCAGATAGGCCAGTGCCTGCGCACTGGCGCCATCCAACAGCGGCGTGTACGCCGGCAGTGGCATGAGTTCGATTCCGCTGGGCTGGAACGGGGAATCGAAACGATCGAAGTCTGCCAACCGGGCCAGTCGCTGGTGCAGGCCGGCATGCCCGGCGTGAGCGTCAGCGAAACGCTGCGGATCAGCGCGCACCTGTGCCAGGCAGCCGACGGGCCCGACGGCACAACGACCTGCCCCATCCAGCTTCAACGGTGCGTGCCTGGCGGCCAGCACCGAGGCATGCGACGCCTGCGAGGGCGTCGTCTGCCAGCGCTGCACATCGTCGGCCAATGCCGCCTCACGCTGGGCCGGGTCCAGCCCATCGAAGGGCAGCGTCCACAGCAGGGCGAAGCCGTTGCGACCTTCATTGGGTCGCACGGCCTCAAGCAGACGCCTGTCTTCCCGCTGCGCGGCCGACAACGGCCAGAACCTCGACAGCAGCCATGCCGCGACGGCCATCACCACCAGGGCCAGCATTGCCCAGCCCAACCACCGCAGCATCTTCAACACAGCATCCTTTCCCTGCATGGCCAGCGCCGCCAACGGGCAGCGTAAACGAGCGGCCGCGACCGCTACAATGCGCGCATGTCGCTCGATGCCCCCGCCCTGGTTCCCCGCCCCTCCCTGCAGCGCCTGTTCCTGACCGGCCTGCTGACCCTGTTGCCGATCTGGCTGACCTGGGTGGTGGTCAAATTCGTGTTCGTGCTGCTGTCGGGCATTTCCAGCCCACTGGTGGTACCGCTGTCCGAACAGATCGCGACCAGTTTCCCGCATTACCTCGGCTGGGTCCGCGCCGAATGGATCCAGAACACCATCGCCCTGCTGGCCACCCTGCTGGTGATCCTGGCGGTGGGCGTAGCCAGCCGCCGCGTGGTCGGCCAGCGCCTGCTGCGCTGGGTCGGCGCGATCATCAAGCGCATTCCGCTGGCCAGCATCATCTATGACAGCGCCAAGAAGCTGCTGGACATGCTGCAGACCGAGCCGGGCAGCACCCAGCGCGTGGTGCTGATCGACTTCCCGCACCGCGACATGAAATCGGTCGGCCTGGTCACCCGGGTCATCAAGGAACAGGGCACCGACCGCGAACTGGCAGCCGTCTACGTGCCGACCACGCCGAACCCGACCTCGGGCTATCTGGAGATCGTGCCCGTCGAGCTGCTCACCCCGACCGACTGGACGGTGGACCAGGCGATGAGCTTCATCATTTCCGGCGGTGCAGTGGCGCCCTCCAGCGTTCCGTTCACCCGCGCTGGCGATCGTTCCGAATGAGCGAGGCGTCGCACGCGCGCCCGCTGCAGGACCGCGCGGTCCTGCTGTTCATCGTGCTGGCCGCGTTCTTCTGTGGCAACGCGGTACTGGCCGAACTGATCGGGGTGAAGATCTTCGCCCTGGAAGACACGCTCGGCATCGATCCGCTGAACTGGAACCTGTTCGGCCAGACCGGCTCGTTGAGCTTCACCGCCGGCACCCTGCTGTGGCCGGTGGTGTTCATCATGACCGACACCATCAACGAATTCTTCGGCAAGCGCGGGGTACGTTTCATCTCGTGGCTGGCGGTGGTGCTGATCGCCTACGGTTTCCTGTTCGCCTTCGCTGCGATCTCGCTGGCGCCGGCCAGCTGGTGGGTGACCTCGATGGATGCCCATGGCGTGCCCGATTACCAGGCCGCGTTCGCGGCGGTGTTCGGACAGGGCATGTGGACCATCGCCGGTTCGTTGGTGGCGTTCCTGTTCGGCCAGTTGATCGACGTGGCGGTGTTCCATCGCATCCGCCAGGCCACCGGCGAGCGCCATGTATGGCTGCGTGCCACGGGTTCCACCGCGGTCTCGCAGCTGGTGGACAGCTTCGTGGTGATCTGGATCGCCTTCGTGCTCGGCCCGCAGCACTGGCCGACATCGCTGTTCCTGGCGGTGAGCAGCGTCAACTACGTCTACAAGATGGGCTTCGCGATCGCCCTGATTCCGTTGCTGTACCTGATGCGGCGTGCAATCACCCGCTATCTGGGCGAGCACCGCGCCGCCGACCTGCGCGCCGCAGCCGCGGCTGACTGAAGCCCCAGCGGCGCGCAAGCTGACTGCGCCCTCACGCTGGCCGTACGCGCGCGGATCGTGCAAGCTCCACGGTCTGTGTTCCACGGAAGCTTCTTGATGCCGTATTCCCCCCGCGTCCTGGCCGCCGCCATCGCCGCGTTGTTCCTGTTCAGCGCCGTTCCGCCGGCCGAAGCAGCGAAGAAGAAGGGCAGCCGCCCCGCCGCCGCGCAGACCCGCCAGGCGGCCAAGCCGAAGGCGCGCGCCGGCACACGTGCCACCCCGCCGGCCCGCGGCAGTTCGGCGCGCCGCGCCGCGCCGCGTCCGGTCGCCCCAGCCCGCGCAGTGCCCAAGCAGGTGCAGCTGGAGCGCTTGTACGACGAATACTGGGATGCCTCCATGCGGTTGAACCCGCTGCAGGCGACCTTCCAGGGCGAGCCGCGCTACAACGACCAGTTGCCCAACATCCTGTCCGCCGCCTGGCGCCAACAATCGCACGACTTCACCACCGAATGGCTGGGCAAGGTCGAGAAGATCGGCAGCGATGGCCTGCAGGGACAGGACCTGCTCAGCTACGAGATCTTCGTGCGTGATGCCCGTGCCTCGCTGGCCGCCGAACGCTATCCGAGCTGGATGATGCCGATCAGCCAGTACTACAACGTCGGCAGCATCATGGCCATCCTCGGCGCCGGTGCCGGCGCGCAGCCGTTCAACACGGCCAAGGACTACGACACCTGGTCGCGACGCTCGCTGGGCATTCCCGATCTGTTCGACCAGGCCATCGCCAACATGCGCCAGGGCATGAAGGCCGGCGTGGTGCAGCCGCGCGACCTGATGGAAAAAGTACTCCCGCAGCTGGACGCGGTGATCAAGCCGACCGCCGAAGAGAGCATCTTCTGGTCGCCGATCCGGACCATGCCGGAGTCCATCTCCGCCGAAGACAAGGCGCGCATCAGCGCCGAGTACAAGCGCATGATCGAACTGCGCATCATGCCGGCCTACCGCGCCCTGCGTGGCTTCATCGCCACCGAATACCTGCCTGCCACGCGCAGCAGCAGCGGCCTGGGTGCCCTGCCCGACGGCCAGGCCTGGTACGCCAACCTGATCGTGCAGACCACTGCCAGCCAGCAGACCGCCGCGCAGCTGCATGCGCTGGGCGAGCAGCGTGTGCAGGAGCTGCAGGCACAGATCACCACGGTGATGCGCGATGGCAAGCTGCGCAGCTCGCAGGCCAAGCTGCTGCGCAGCATGCGCAACGACCGCCAGTTCCAGTACAGCGATGCCAACGCGTTGCTCAACCGTTACCGGCAGGTGCAGCAGCAGGTTGATGCACGCCTGCCGCAGGTGCTGGACACCCTGCCGAAGGCGCCGCTGCAGATCCATGCAGTGGAACCGGAGCGTGCCATGACCGCCGCCGCCGCCTCCTACCAGCCGTCGCCCCCGGGGCAGCCCGGCGTGCTGTTCGTCAACACCCGCGACCTGCCCAGCCGCAAGCGCTGGAACGTGCCGGTGCAGTACCTGCACGAAGCCATTCCCGGCCACCATGTGCAGCTGGGCCTGCAGCAGGAACTGACCAAGCTGCCGCGCTTCCGCCGCCTCGGCGGTGACCTCGCCTTCGTCGAAGGCTGGGGCCTGTATGCGGAAACCCTCGGCGAAGACCTCGGTGTGTACACCGATCCGTACGACCGCATCGGCTATCTGTATTCGCGCCTGTTGCGTGCCGCGCGCGTGGTCGCCGACACCGGCGTGCATGCGCAGGGCTGGAGCAAGCAGCAGGCCGTGACCTATCTGCAGAAGACCGTCGACATGAGCGCTGACGATGCCAATGCGGAAGTGGAGCGGATCATGGCCCAGCCGGGCCAGGCACTGTCCAACGTGGCGGGCCTGACCACGATCATCGCGCTGCGCGACAAGGCCAAGGCACGCCAGGGGGCAGCGTTCGACCTGCGCCGCTTCCATGCCGAAGTGCTGAAGGACGGTTCGATGCCATTGGATGTGCTGGACCACAAGATCGAACGCTGGCTGGCCCAGCCGGCCGCTGCAACGCCTGCACCGGCGCCCTGACCATCACGGAGCTGCCATGCGCCCTGCCGCCCTGCTGTGTGCCACCGTTCTCGCCCTGCTGCCGTCGATCACGCTGGCGGCGGCACCGGTGGTGCCGCCGGATGCAGGCATCGATGGACTGATGCAGGCCTATGACGGCCAGGTGCCGGGCGCGGCCGTGCTGGTGCTGCACGATGGGCAGCCGGTATTCCGCCGCGGCTACGGGCTGGCCGTGGTCGAAGATGGCAGCGCCGTGACGCCGGCCAGCAACTTCCGCCTGGCCTCGGTCAGCAAGCAGTTCACTGCCGCCGCCGTGCTGTTGCTGGTCGAGGATGGTCGCCTTGCGCTGGACCAGCCGGCGCGGCGCTGGCTGCCGGAACTGCCGCCCGCCGCTGCCGCCATCACCTTGAGGCAGTTGCTGTCGCACACCAGCGGCCTGCTGGACTACGAAGACCTGATGGACCCTGCCGACACCCGGCAGGTGCACGACGCTGATGTGCTGGCGCTGCTCGCCCGCGAAGATCGGCTCGCCTTCGCACCCGGTACGCAGTATCGCTACAGCAACAGCGGCTACGCATTGCTGGCGCTGATCGTCGGCCGCGCCGCCGGCAGCGACTTTGCCAGCTTCCTGCAGCAGCGCATTTTCCGGCCGCTGGGCATGGCACACACCGTCGCCCACCAGGACGGTGTCGACGTGGTGGCGCAGCGTGCCTATGGTTACAGCGAGGTTGAGGGCCGCTGGCAACGTACCGACCAGAGCACGACCAGCGCCGTGCTCGGCGACGGCGGCATCTACGCTTCGCTGGACGACCTCGCGCGCTGGGATGCGGCCCTGTACGACGACCGCCTGCTGTCAGCCGCATCGCGCAAAGCGATGTTCAGCCCGGCCACCGCCACCACCGAAGCGGACGTACCGCACTACGGTTTCGGCTGGCGCTTGAACGGCCGCATGCACTGGCACAGCGGCGAGAGCATCGGCTTCCGCAACGTGATCCTGCGCTACCCGGACAAACACCTGACCGTGATCGTGCTGAGCAACTGCAACGCCCCCGAACCCTATCCGCTGGCGCTGAAGATCGCCCAGCGCTGGCTGGACACCCTGCAATGACCACCGCTACCACCGGCCTGCTGGGCATCCACCATGCCGCACTGATCTGCAGCGACTACGCCCGTTCGAAAGACTTCTACGTGCGCGTGCTGGGCCTGCGCATAATGGCCGAGAACCACCGCGCCGCACGCGACTCGTGGAAGCTGGACCTGGCCCTGCCCGATGGCGGCCAGCTGGAACTGTTCTCCTTCCCCTCGCCGCCCGCACGGCCCAGCCGCCCCGAAGCCCAGGGCCTGCGCCACCTCGCGTTCCGGGTAGCCGCCCTCGAACCGTTCATCGAACGCCTGGCCAGCCACGGCGTAGCCTGCGAACCGATCCGCGTGGACGAATACACCGGCCGCCGCTTCACCTTCTTCGCCGACCCCGACGACCTGCCGCTGGAGCTGTACGAAGTCGGTTGAGGCCCCCGGGGTCAGATCCCTTTTCCAAGGTAAAAGGGATCTGACCCCATCGCCTCGACCCCATCGCCTCCACATGTGTCGACCAAGGTCGACACCTACCGAGAGCAGGCCATGCCATTCCGACAGATCGCAGGACTCTGTCGAAGGCGGGGTGGGTCCGGTTGCGGGGGCGTGAGCCGCATGGATGCGGCGACCGAGCTTACAGGGGTGAGGGCGCTTTGCTTGCGAAACACTGCTTCGCAAGCGCCCGAACGCACAGCCGCCAGCGGCTGGGCCGGGCCCCGGAGGGGGACTGGCAGCGTCCCCCGCAACCGGACCCACCCTGCCATCCCACGGAACGCCAGCTTTTGCCGTTGCTCCGGCCGTTGCCTCTGCGGGTGCCGGGCGCCGCCCGGCCGAGCCCCTCTTCCCCATACCCCGCCGAATGGGTATACAGTCGACCCGTACCGGCATCGTGCCGGAATGAACCCTGGGAGGGGACCATGCGCAAGACCTTCAAGACCCTGCTGCTGGCGCTGCCGCTGTGCCTGGCCGCGCTCTCCGCGCAGGCCGCCGACAGTGCCGCCGGCCGCTGGAAGACCATCGACGACAAGACCGGCAAGGTGAAGTCGATCGTCGAGATCAGCCAGGCCGCCAACGGCACGCTGACCGGCCGGGTGGTCGAGATCCTGCATTCGGACAAGGGCCCGAACCCGGTCTGCGATGGTTGTGAGGGCGCCAACAAGAACAAGCCGGTGAAGGGAATGACCATCCTCTGGAATCTGAAGGCCGACGGCGCCAACAAGTGGTCCGGCGGCACCATCCTCGACCCGGCCAACGGCAAGACCTACCGATCGAAGATGGAACTGCAGCCCGGCGGCACCAAGCTGGACGTGTCCGGCTGCATCGCCTTCATCTGCCGCGCGCAGACCTGGCAGCGCGAATAAGCGCCCCGGCCCCCGCCTTGCTCCCGTGACCCGGCCCAGGCCGGGTCACCTCGTTGCGGGCATGCGATAATCCTCGGTTCCCCCTGGCTGCACCCCGTGACCATGACCCGTACCGCGCTCGTCACCACCGCCCTGCCCTACGCCAACGGCCCGCTGCACCTGGGCCACCTGGTCGGCTACATCCAGGCTGACATCTGGGTGCGTGCGCGTCGAATGAGCGGCGGCAAGGCCTGGTTCGTGTGCGCCGACGACACCCACGGCACGCCGATCATGCTGGCTGCGGAGAAGGCCGGGGTCACCCCGGAAACCTTCATCGCCAACATCCAGGCCAGTCACGAACGCGATTTCGCCGCATTTGGCGTCGCCTTCGACCACTACGACTCGACCAATTCGGCGGCCAACAAGGCACTGACCGAGGCGTTCTACCTGAAGCTGGAAGCCGCTGGCCACATCAGCCGTCGTTCCGTGGCGCAGTTCTACGACCCGGCCAAGGGCATGTTCCTGCCCGACCGCTACGTCAAGGGCATCTGCCCGAACTGCGGCAGCGCCGACCAGTACGGCGACAACTGCGAAGTCTGCGGCGCCACCTATGCGCCGACCGACCTGAAGGAACCGCGCTCGGTGATCTCCGGGGCCACCCCGGAAATGCGCGATTCCGAGCACTTCTTCTTCGAGGTCGGCCACTTCGACGGTTTCCTGCGCGACTGGCTGGCCGGCGATGTCGCCCTGCCCGGCGTGAAGGCCAAGCTCGGCGAATGGCTCAACGCCGAAGGTGGCCTGCGCGCGTGGGACATCTCGCGCGATGCGCCGTACTTCGGTTTCGAGATCCCCGGCCAGCCGGGCAAGTACTTCTACGTCTGGCTGGACGCGCCGATCGGCTACCTGTCCAGCTTCCAGACGTTGTGCGGCAAGATCGGCGAGGATTTCGAAGCGCACCTGCGCGCCGGCACCAGCACCGAGCTGCATCATTTCCTTGGCAAGGACATCGTCAATTTCCACGGCCTGTTCTGGCCGGCGGTGCTGCACGGCACCGGCCACCGCGCGCCGACGCGCCTGCACGTCAACGGCTACCTGACCGTCGATGGCGCGAAGATGAGCAAGTCGCGCGGCACCTTCGTGATGGCGCGTACGTTCCTGGATGCCGGCCTGGAACCGGAAGCGCTGCGTTACTACTTCGCCGCCAAGTCCGGTGGCGGCGTCGACGACCTCGACCTGAACCTGGGCGACTTCATCGCCCGCGTCAACGCCGACCTGGTCGGCAAGTTCGTCAACCTCGCCAGCCGCTGCGCCGGTTTCATCAGCAAGCGCTTCGATGGCCAGTTGGCCGCGCAGCTGCCCGACGCGGCGCAGTACCAGCGCTTCGTCGATGGTTTGGCGCCGATCCGTGAGGCGTACGAGCGCAACGACCCGGCCGCGGCGATCCGCCTGACCATGACCCTGGCCGATGAAGCCAACCGCTACATCGACGACGTCAAGCCGTGGGTGATCGCCAAGCAGGAAGGCGCCGACGCGCAGCTGCAGGCGGTCTGCAGCCAGGGCCTGAACCTGTTCCGCGTGCTGGTCACCGCCTTGAAGCCGGTGCTGCCGGCCACCGCCGCGCAGGCCGAGGCCTTCCTGGCTGCGCCGGTGAATGACTGGACCGAGCTGGCGCAGCCGCTGCTGGGCCACCGCATCACCGAATACACCCCGCTGTTCACCCGTATCGACCCGAAGAAGATTGACGCCATGATCGACGCCTCCAAGGACACCCTGACCGCTGCCGCTGCAGCCCCCGCAGCGAAGGTGGAAGCCGCAAAGCCTGCCGCACCGGTAGTGGTCAAGGACGAAGCAAACAGCGCTGACGCGCCGGCCTACATCGGCATCGACGACTTCGCCAAGCTCGACCTGCGCATCGGCAAGGTGCTGGTGTGCGAGTTCGTGGAAGGTTCGGACAAGCTGCTGCGTTTCGAACTGGATGCGGGCGAACTCGGCAAGCGCCAGATCTTCTCCGGCATCCGCGCCAGCTACGGCGAGCCGGAAGCGCTGGTCGGCCGCAGCGTGGTGTTCATCGCCAACCTGGCCCCGCGCAAGATGCGCTTCGGCCTGAGCGAAGGCATGATCCTGTCGGCCGGTTTCGATGGCGGCGCGCTGGCCCTGCTGGACGCCGACAGCGGCGCGCAGCCGGGCATGCCGGTGCGTTGATGCAACACGGGCGCGGCCCCGGCCGCGCCCAGCCTTGAGCACCGCGAAGGGAGGTACCGTGATGGGAGATGCTGCGTTGGAACTGGCGCTGTTCGACTTCGACCACACCGTTACCACCTGCGACACCTATGGCCGCTTCCTGCGCCGGGTCGCCACCGCCGAACAGCTGGCACAGGCCTGGTGGAAAGTCGGCCCATGGCTGCTGGCGTACAAGCTGAAGCTGATCTCTGCCGAGCGCATCCGTGCACGGGTGACCCGGTTGACCTTCAGCGAGCGCCACGCCGATGACATCGAGACGCTGGCGGCGGGCTTTTCCCGCGAGTTCCTGCCCGATGTCGTGCGTCCGGAAATGCTGGAGCAGATCCGCTGGCACAAGGCGCAGCAGCACACCGTGGTGGTGGTATCCGGTTCACTGGATCTGTACCTGCGGCCGTGGTGCGAACAACTGGGCCTGCAGCTGATCTGCAATCGACTGGAAAGCGAAAGCGGACGCCTGACCGGCCGCTACGCCGGCGGCGATTGTGGCCCGCGCAAGGTCGAGCACATCCGTCGCCAGTTCGATCTGTCACGCTACACACGCATCCATGCCTACGGTGACAGCGCCGAGGATCGTCCGATGCTGGCGCTGGCGCACGAGCGCTGGTACCGCGGCAAACCCCTGAAGTAACCACACGCGCAGCCTTCGCCACGCATGAGCCTGATTCCGCCCCTGACCGAACGCCTGGACCGCTTGCTGCCGCAGACCCAATGTGGGCAATGCGGCTACGACGGCTGCCGCCCGTACGCGCAGGCGATGGCGCGTGGCGAGGTGGGCGTGGATCGTTGTCCGCCGGGTGGCGATGCCGGTGCGCGTGCGTTGGCGCAGGTGCTGGGTGTGCCGGCGCTGCCGTTCGATCGATCGCGGGGCGAGCACAAGGCGCCGCAGGTGGCGTTGATCGTGGAGGCTGACTGCATCGGCTGCACGAAGTGCATACAGGCGTGTCCGGTGGATGCGATCGTCGGCGGCGCCAAGTACATGCACACGGTGATCGCCGATCTGTGCACGGGGTGCGAGTTGTGTATTCCGCCGTGTCCGGTGGATTGCATCGAGCTGGTGAAACTGTAACGGGGTCAGATCCCTTTTCCTCCGGAAAAGGGATCTGACCCCTGTCCGGTGATTACGGCACGGCCGCCGTAACGATGATCTCGACCTTCCATTCGGCGTGCGCGAGCTTGGCTTCGACGGTGGCGCGGGCCGGGGTCGCGCCCTCTACCACCCACTCGTCCCACGCCTTGTTCATGCCCTCGAAATCAGCCATGTCGGCCAGGAAGATCTCCGCACGCAGCACGTGCTGGCGGTCACTGGCGACCAGCGCCAGCAGCTTGTCGATCTCGGCCAGCACCTGACGGGTCTGCCCGGTGATGTCCTGGCTGGTGTCTTCCGGAATCTGGCCGGAAAGGTAGGCGACCTTGTTGTACACGGTCATCTCGGACATGCGCGGTCCGACGTCGTAACGCTCCATCATGGGCGTGGCTCCTGCGGGTGGTCTGAACTGCATTCTCACCCAGCCGGCGTTGGAAGTGTGTGCCCTGTGCGGCCACTGAACACCGCCAGCGGCGGCACAGCCGTGGCGCTGGTCAAAGCGCGCTGGCAGGCGCACGATGCGCGACGCCCTGCGTTGACACCGCCCTCGCCCTTGCTGCCGCACCCTTGCGCCGATGACCGCCCCTACCGATTCCGTCCCTGCCGCCTCTGCCCCGACCTGGAAGCGGGTCGTCACCATCGTCGTTCCATTGTTGATCCTGGCGCTGGCCCTGCACGGGCTGGCCGGTGAATTCGATGAGCACGGCTATCGCGCGATCCGCCAGGCCTTCCGTCAGCTCAGCGGTGCCCAGATCGCACTGACCGTGCTGCTCGGCCTGGCCAGCTACGCGTGCCTGATCGGCTTCGATGCAATCGGCCTGCGCCGCAGCGGCATCCGCGTGCACCCGGCGCGGATCGGCATCACCGCCTTCCTGGCCCACACCCTGGGCCAGACCGTGGGCTTTGCCGCACTCACCGGTGGTGCCGTGCGCCTGCGTGGCTACCGCAGTGCCGGCCTGGATCTGGCGCAGATCGGCCAGGTGGTGCTGATGAGCACGCTGGGCTTCATCTTCGGCGCGTGGCTGCTGATCGGCGTGGCGCTGTGCACGGAGCCGGCCGCTGCCGCGCTTGCACTGCCGCTGGATCCCGCGGCGGTGCGCGTGGTCGGCATCGTTGCACTGATCGCCTTTGCCGCCACCTTCATCCTGGTCGGCCGCGACGGTCGCCAGTTCCGCATCTTCGGCCATGGCCTGTGGCTGCCCGACCGACGCACCATGCTGGGTGTCACCGTGCTCAGCGTGGTCGAGCTGGTGCTGGCCAGCGCCGCGTTCTACGTGCTGCTGCCGGATTCCACGCCGACCGGCCTGCCCGGTTTCGTCGGCCTGTATCTGGTGGCCGTGCTGGCCGGCCTGGTCTCCACCGTGCCGGCCGGTCTGGGTGTGTTCGAGTGGAGCCTGCTGAAGCTGCTGCCGCAGGTGGCGCCCGCTGCGGTGCTGGCGGCGGCATTGATCTACCGCGTCAGCTACTACGTGCTGCCGCTGCTGCTGGCCACCGTGCTGGCGCTGGCGCCGGCGCTGCGGCAACCGCTGCAGGCCAGCGCAGGCGCAACCCGCGCCGGCTGGTACGCGTTGCGCCCGTGGTTGCCGCAGATCATCGCGCTGGCTGCCTTCAGTGTCGGCGCCGCGCTGGTCATCGACGGTACCCTGCCCACGCCACGGCGGCACCTCATCAATGCCTCACTGCCGATCCTGGAAACCTCGCACCTGATCGGCAGCCTCGGCGGCGTCGCCCTGCTGCTGATCGGCCAGGGCCTGGCCCGCCGCAGCCACGCGGCGTGGATGCTGGCGATGGCGATCTGCGTGATCGCGCCGCTGCCGATCTGGCTGCGCGGCGGCCAACCACTGATCGCCTTGTCGGCGCTGCTGGTGGCGATGGCGCTGTGGGCGGCGCGACGCGAGTTCTATCGCCAGGGCGCGCTGCTGGACGAAGCCTGGTCGTGGCCCTGGCTGCGCAACCTCGGCCTGGTGCTGGTGGCAGTGACGTGGCTGCTGTTCTTCACCTACAGCCATGTCGAATACCAGAACGAGCTGTGGTGGCAGTTCGCGGTGTCCGGCAATGCACCGCGCGCGCTGCGTGCGCTGCTGCTGGTGGCGATGGCTTTGGTGATGTTCGGGCTGGCGCGGTTGCTGCACAGCACGCGCAGCCCGCTGCCGCCTGCCGACGATGCAACCCTGCAGGCACTGGCACCGGTGCTCGCCGGCGCTACCGACACCCAGGCCTGCCTGGTGCTGACCGCCGACAAGGCGGTGCTGCGCGATGCGGAACACAAGGGCTTTGTGATGATGCAGCGCTACGGCGGCTCGCTGATCGCGATGGGCGATCCGGTCGGGCCGCCCGAGGTGGCGCGTGCACTGATCTGGCGCTTCCGCGAGGAAGCCGACCGGCTCGGCCTGCGCCCGGTGTTCTACCAGGTGGGTGAAGCGTATTGGCAGACCTATCTCGATCTCGGGCTGGGCCTGGTCAAGCTGGGTGAAGAGGCCATGGTGCCGCTGCACGACTTCGGCCTGGATGGCCGCGAGCGTGCCGACCTGCGGCAAGCCTGGAACCGCGGCAAGCGCGGCGGGCTGTCCTTCCGCGTAGCACCAGCGGAAGAGATCCCTGCCCTGCTGCCACGCCTGCATGCCATTTCCAACGCGTGGCTGGACGACAAGTCCGGCGACGAGAAGGGCTTCTCGCTGGGCAGCTACGACCCGGACTATCTGGTGCGTTTCCCGATCGCCCTGGTCGAAGCCGAAGGCCGCATCGTGGCCTTTGCCAACCTGTGGCAGGCACCGGCGGGCGCTGAGTTGTCAGTGGACCTGATGCGCCACGTCAGCGACGCGCCGAAGGGCACGATGGATTTCCTGTTCATCGAGCTGTTCCTGTGGGGGCGCGCGCAGGGGTATGCGCGGTTCTCGCTGGGCATGGCGCCGCTGTCCGGCCTGGCCCAGCACCGCCTGGCCGGTCGCTGGAACCGCCTGGCCGGCCTGCTCGCACGGCATGGCGAACGCTTCTATGGCTTCAGCGGCCTGCGCCGGTTCAAGTCGAAGTTCGATCCGCAGTGGCGACCGCGCTACCTGGCCGCGCCCGGCGGCATGCACCTGCCGGCCGCACTGCTGGATGCCACGCGCCTGATCTCGCTGGACCCGCGGCGGAATTGAGGTCACGATCCGCCGGGCATGGCCCGGCGCTACCTGCCGCCCGGTAGGTGTCGACCTTGGTCGATACACTTCCTGCCATGGAGTTCCAAGCCCAAGCGCCGACCAAGGTCGGCGTCTACCAGCGGCTTACGCGCCGCCCTTGAGGATCACCTCGGCCAGGCGATCGTAGTCACCGCCGAAGTGATGGTCACCCGGCAGCTTGACCTTGTGCACGCCATCGTTGCTCGGCAGATCCGGGCACAGCGCGTCCTCGTCCTTGTCGCCGTACACGCACAGAGTCCTGTCCGCCGGCAGCTTGGCCACTTCCGGCGCGATCGGCAGGCCGCCACCACCACCGCCCAGCCAGTTGCTGACATGGAATTCAAAGTCGGCGTTCTTGCCCACCGACAGCAGCACGATGCGCTCGAGACCAGCGCGGGTGCCTGCATCCAGCTGGTTGATGGTGGCCGGCAGCACATCGGCGCCCTGCGAGAAACCGATCAACATCACCTTGTCGCGCTGCCATTGCTGGCGGTAGTGACCGATGATCTTCTGCAGATCGACAGCGAATCCCTGCGGCGTGCGTTCGCTCCAGAAGTAACGCAGCGAATCGAGGCCGACCACCGCCACGCCATGTTCGGCCAGGGCACCCGCTACGTCCTTGTCCAGGCCGGCCCAGCCGCCATCGCCGGAAACGAACACCG
Organism: Stenotrophomonas sp. LMG 10879; assembly: GCF_002750935.1. Classification (NCBI taxonomy): domain Bacteria; kingdom Pseudomonadati; phylum Pseudomonadota; class Gammaproteobacteria; order Lysobacterales; family Lysobacteraceae; genus Stenotrophomonas; species Stenotrophomonas sp. LMG 10879. The sequence continues at coordinate 258,585 of NZ_PEJT01000002.1, read as the reverse complement.
CCAGTGTGTCACCGCTGCCCTGCGCCGGCACTTCCACTACCGGCAGCCCCTTCAGGGCATCCGGCGGCGGTGCCAGCGCGACCCCGGCCTGCGCGCCGATTACCCGGGCGGCTGCCACCAGCCCCGGTGTCGCATCGCCGGCAGCGGTGCGCTTGAATTCGCGGGCCATCGCAACCTGCTGCACGAACGGGCCGGCGCTGTTGGTTGAACACCCCGGCGCACCGGCCGCGTTCAACCACGGGAAATTCAGTTCACTGGGCTGCAGGCGGTCGTGCTTCACGCCATCGCCGCAGACCATGCGCTCGTGCGTGTGGGCCGGGCAGAAACCCGAGGTCAACAGGCCGGCAAAGACCTGGGTGTCGGCCTGTGCTGCCAGTGCATAGGCCAGTTCAGCACCTTCACCGCTGCCGCCAACCAACGGCAGGTGATACCCCGGCAGATGCAGGAATGCCTGCACCCAACGCGAGAAATTCTCGACATCGCCCGCCCCGAACGCGCAACTGCTGTTGCCTTCGCGCTTGAGCACGCCGCGCAGGTGGGCCACATCCACCGAGGCGACCAGCGCACCATCGGCACGCAGCGCTTCGATCGGCGTATGGCCGGCATCGGCGCCATCATGGAACCAGATCACCACCCGTTGTGGCGCCCCGGCCGGCACATGCACCGGCACCTGATCGAAGCGTCCGTGGCTGACCTGCTGCACTGCCGCCATCGCTGGCAATGCCGCCAGCGTCAACACCAGTCCCATCGCCCTGCCCAGCCCTGCACGCATCGTTTCGCATCCCGTTGGAATGCGCACACGATACGCCGCCACTGCGTGCACGGCACGTACCGGTACAGGCGACCTGCAACGCAGCAGGTGGTCGATTCAGCGGATGCCGGTGGCACGCCCGCGGCGATACAGCGCCAGCGCCAGCCACAGCAGCCAGCCGACGATCACCGCGATCACCAGTTTCTGCCCCAGCCCACGCGGTGGTCCCCCGCGCCAGAGCACGTGCATCCACAGCAGCACGAAGGCCAGCCATGCCCAGCCCCACAGCAGCGCCGCATTGCCTTGCCAGCCCGGCTCGCGGCGCAGGTACCAGGCCTGCAGCAGCATGCCCACGCTGGCGCACAGAAACGCGGTATTGGCGGCCAGCCCGTGGATCAGCGGTGCCAGCAACGGTGTTGCCTCGGGCAGCCAGCTGTCACCGATGGCAACGGTGGCCAGGCCGCCGGCAGCCACGCAGAACAGCAACGGTGCCGCTGCGCTGCGCCGTGGCCCCACGCTGTACCGGTACAACGCGATGCCCAGCACGGCGATGGCCAGTGCCAGCAGGCAGTAGGCCGTGCGCAGCGCCAGGCCCCACGGCCCATGCAGGTACAGGCTCAGGGTGGCCTTCACCCAATCCAGATCCGCGCGCGAGAACTGCGTCCACAACGCGGTCGCCACGAACAACAGCAGTGCCACCAGCGCCAGCATCGCGGCTGGACGGGCACGGCTCATGGGTCGGCGTCCGGGTGCCGTGCCTTCCAGTCAGCCAGCGCCTTGCGGTAACGCTGCAGCTCCTCGCTGTACAGGTCGAGCACGCACAGCGGACAGCCACTGCCGCAACATTCGTTGGGGCCGGGTTCTTCCGGCGGCAGCGGACGGGGATCGGCAGGGGTATCGGAGACGGTCACGGCTGGAAACAGCACCACGCGATTGCAGGTGGATAGTGTAGCGGCGCGCTCAGGCGCCCAGTTGGCGGCGCAGGTTGGCCCGCGCGGCAGCATCAAGTCGCTGGTCGAAAAAGTCGCTGAGGAAGATCCGCGGCGCGCGCAGCAGCCCCTGCAGGAAGCGGCGGCGTCCGGCGCGGTACAGGAAGCCCGGCACCACGCCCTTGTACTCTTCGGCCACGCCACGGTCGTAGGCGGAGAACACCGCTTCCGGCGCTGCCAGGATCGCCATGTCGCAATCGAGGAACAACGCGGCTTCGGCATCGACATCGGCCGGGCCCAGCTCGCCATGGCGGGCGGTAAGCAGGATCAACTGCTCGACCCGGCCGGCGTCCACCGATGCCAGCTCCGGTGAGTCCGCGATGGCCCGCAGCGCCAGCGCGGCCGACTTTGCCTCGTTGTCCTTGCGGCCGGCCTGGTAGATCGCATCGTGGTACAGCGCCGCCAGATAGACCTCGGCCGGCTGCTGCCAGCCGGGCCCCTCGGCCACCGCCTGGCAATGCTGCAGCACCGCGCGTACGTGGCCGAAGTGGTGGTAGGCGCGCGGCGGCGTCGCATAGGCATCCTGCAATGCCTGCCAATGCGCGGGAGCGAGAGTCAGCGGGGCGAAGTCCATGCGTGGATGATCCCGCCCTTGGCAACGCCGGGCAAGCTGGCTGTTTTTTCACCAGCACTTCACACGCCGCGCCAGGCAAGGCCTGGCAACAGTTGTCCACAGGTTTGTCGCGTGCTGGTCCACACCGGCTGTGGATGAGCGGCGTGCCGACCGCCAGTGGATGCGGACTGCCACATGCAGGTCTACACTGGCCGCAGGCGGGAGCGCCCGCCGCTGCCGGAAACCGTCATGCGCCGTCTTGCCGCTCGATGCTTTCTCCTGTCCCTGGCTGCGCTCGGCGCGCCAGCCCTGTCTGCGCAGGATGCTCCGCCCCCCGCGCCCGCCATTCCGACCATCTCTGCCGTAAAGGTCACCGCCGCCAGCGTGCCGACGCCCGAACAGGTGTTCGCGATCCCGCCGGCAATGCGCGAGATGCTGCAGAAGCAGGTGATCAGCCGCAGCTACTCGCGCGACCAGCGCCTGCAGGCACTGGTGGAAATGATCTTCAGCCAGCACGGCCTGGACCTGCAGTACGACGCCGATGCGACCTACACCGTCAGCGAGATCTGGCAGCACCAGCGCGCCAACTGCCTCGCCTTCACCCTGCTGTTCGTCACGCTCGCCCGTGAGGCCGGCATCCAGGCGCGGGTGCAGGAAGTCGGCCAGGTGGTGTCGTGGTACCAGGACCAGGACCAGGGCGTGGTCTACAACGTCGGGCACGTCAACGCCGGCGTGGATGTCGGCGGCCGCTACGGCACCGTCGACCTGGACCGCAACGTGCTGTACGACCGCCATGGGCCGCAGCCCATCGGCCGTGAGCGGGCATTGGCGCACTACTACAACAACCGCGGCGCGGAACATCTGGCCGATGGCGACCTGAGCGGCGCGCGTGCCTTCTTCGATGCGGCGCTGGCGCAGGACCCCACATTCGCCGCGACGTGGAACAACATCGGCGTGCTCGACAACCGCCTGGGCGATGACCAGGGAGCTCGCACGGCGCTGGACACCGCCCTGCGCCTGGACGGACGCCAGAGCGCGGCGCTGAACAACGCCAGTGCGCTCTATCGCAAGCTCGGCATGACGGCGCAGGCGCAGGCCATGCAGAAGAAGCTGCAGTCGGTGCAACGCGAGGATCCGTTCGCACAGTACATGCAGGGTGCCCAGGCCGAACGCGCTGGCGACCTGGACAAAGCGATCACCTATTACCGGCGCGCGGTGCGCCTGTACGACACCGCGCACCAGTTCCACTTCGGCCTGGCGCGGGTGTATTTCCTGACCGGCCGGCTGCAGCGTGCAGACCGCGAACTGCTGCGGGCGCAGGAACTGGGCGGTTCAACCCAGCAGGCCCGCTACCAGGCCAAGCTGGACAGCCTGGCCCGCTGGCGGGCGCAGCAGGCCAAGCGCTGAGGCGCGATCAGGCCTTCTTGAGGAAGCAGGTCTTCAGCACCAGCCCCTTGATCTTGTCCGAGTTGCCTTCGATGTGTTCGGCATCGTCTTCGACCAGGCGGATGTTGCGGATCACGGTGCCCTGCTTGAGCGGGATCGAGGAACCCTTGACCTTCAGGTCCTTGATCACGGTGACGGTGTCGCCGGTCTGCAGGGTATTGCCGTTGCTGTCACGCACGACCAGGGTCGAGCCAGCACCCTCTTCGGCCGTCCACTCGAAGCCGCAGTCGGCGCAGATCCACAGCGCACCATCGGCATAGGTGTTTTCCAGGGTGCACTGCGGGCAGGCGGGAACAGAAGACATCGCAAGTACCTCAAAATGAATCAACAGCCGCCATTGTAACCGCCCGGCCTTTTCGTTCATTTTCCGGCGGCGTCCCGGCTGGGCCCCCGCCCGCCCCCGCACAAGGCAGGCAGCGGAACTTGCAGCGCGCGGCAAACTCCAGCAGAGTGCGCGGCCCCTGATCGTCCCCGGACCTCCCCATGCGCCTCGGCATCGACTTCGGTACCAGCAACTCCGCCGCCGCCATCGTGCGTGATGGGACGCTGCTGCCGATCCGCTTCGGCGAGGCCGAACAGTTCCGTACCAGCGTGTACTTCCCCGGCGTGGTGCCTGACCCGGACGATTTCCAGCTCGACGCCGGGCAGGAACACGAACTACAGCAGCTGATCGACAGCGCCGCCCGTGCCGCCCGCGCCGCCGGCCAGGAACGCACGCCACAGGCCCTGCGCCGCGAGGCCTTGCGCGCCCTGCGCCGGGAGTGGATGGAGGCGCGCGCTGGAAAGGAACGCAGTGCCAGCGACCTGCTGCAGAACGCGGTCTATGGCGACGACGCGCTGGAAGCGTATTTCGAGGAGCACGAGGGCAACCTCGTGCAGAGCCCGAAGTCCATGCTCGGCTACAACCTGCACCCGCGCGCGCGGCAGACCATCACCGGCATCGCCGCGCACATCCTCGAACACATCCGCTTGACTGCCAGCGCCCAGCTCGGCCAGCCGCTGCGCAGCGCCCTGCTCGGCCGCCCGGTGCAGTTCCGCAGCTCGATCGGTGAGGCCGGCAACGACCAGGCCCTGGACATCCTGCGCGAAGCGGCCAGCCAGGCCGGCTTCGACCAGATCGACTTCCTTGAAGAACCCGCTGCCGCCGCGATGCATTACCACGCTGAAAGCAGCGATCGCCATCAGGCGGTGATCGTCGATATCGGCGGCGGCACCACCGACATCGCGCACGCCGAAGTGGGCGGCAGCGAAGCGCCACGCATCCACCGCGCCTGGGGTATAGCCCGCGGCGGTACCGATATCGACCTGGCCCTGAGCCTGTCCGGTTACATGCCGCTGTTCGGCCGTGGCATCACCCGCGTACCCACCCACCACTACGTGGAAGCGGCCACCGTGCAGGACATGACCCGCCAGCGCGAGTTCCGCCAGCACAACTACGACAACGTGGATGCGCCGTGGGGCGCGCGCCTGCAGGCACTGCAGGACACCGGCAACACTGCCCGCCTGTACCGCGATGTCGAGCGCGCCAAGATCGCCCTCAGCGGCGCCAGCGAGCATCGCAGCACACTGGACTACATCGCCCGCGACCTGCACGTGGACAACAGCGCCGACGGTCTGGCCGCCGCCGCCCATGGTTACCTGACCCAGATCCGCGAACTGCTTGCGCAGGTCCGCAATGACATCGGCGGCGACCCGGACGCGGTGTTCCTGACCGGCGGCATGTCCCGCGCCGGCTACCTGCGGCAGGCCGCTGCCGAGGCCTTCCCGGGCGCCCGCATGGTCCACGGCGAGCCCTCGTTGGGAGTCGTCCAGGGCCTTGCGCTGGCGGCAGCCAGCCGGGATTAACAAAACGTTACGCGGTCTGCGCTACCCTTGGCCGGCTAGAAAACCGCTGCACCTTCCGCTGGCCTCGCCGGTGTGTGTACCCATGGTGCAGCCTGCCCCGCCCAGCGGGTCTGGCGACCATGCCCTCTGGCTCGATCATGGTCTGCGTACTACCCGAGCCGCCATCGAGACCCGCTTTGGGCACCCGCCAGGCCCCTGTGGCCGTACAACCTGACGCTGAACCAGCACCCATCGACTGCCGCCGTTGTGACGCGGTCTGTTGCCGGTTGCCGGTCCTGCTGCAGCCCGGCGATCACGTGCCCGGCCAGTTCCTGTCGCGCGACGCCCACGGCCGTGCCGTGATGGCGCGCAACGAGGAAGGCTGGTGCGCGGCGATCGATCCGTATCACCTGCGCTGCACGATCTATTCGCAGCGCCCGGCGATCTGCCGCCAGTTCTCGATGGGCGGCGACGACTGCCGCCGCGAGCGGCAGGACTACCTGCGCCAGGCTGAGTCCTGCGCGCTTTCCTCCCCTTCCACCTGACAGGAGCAACCATGCCCCGCAAGGCAAAGACCCCCGCGAAGGCCAGCAACAGCATCCGCAGCGAACGCAAGGGCGCATCCGCCAGCACCGTGGTCAACAGCGACTCGATCGCCTCCGACCTGGCCGCGTTCCGCAAGAGCGGTGGCAAGATTGAAGTTCTCGGTACCACCTGGGCGCTGAAGAAAGCCAGCTGACCCACCCCCGACCGCGGCGGCGCTGCCGCCGCGGCCTGCCGGGCCGCGCTCAGCGGTCCAGGCGTACCTGCACACTGCCCGAGTGCGACTGCACGCGGATATCGCCGTCGCCGCTGCCCAGGCGGGCATCCAGGCTGCTGCCCGGTCCATAGCGCGGCCGCTCGACCTTGCCGGCGTCGCTGTTGATCGACCCGCTGAAGCTGTTCACCGACAGCTGCGCCGACACCGTGCGCGGCAGCCGCAGGCTGACCGATGCACTGACCGACTCCACGTTGATGCGCCCGCCCGGTGCCAGCCCGGCCGCCGACAGGTCGATGCTGCCCGACACGGTTTCCACCGCAAGCCGCTGCACGCGACCGGCGTCGACCTCGACCCGGCCGGACACCGTCTGCGCACCGATATCGCCCGACACGCCGCCGCCGGCTTCGATGCGGCCACTGACCGTGTTCACGTCCAGCTTCGGCGTCTGCAGTCGCGCATTGACACTGCCACTGACCGTATTGAGCTTGCTGTCGCCACTGCGACCCGATGCACTCAGGCTGCCACTGACCGTATCGGCCTGCAGTCGGCGCACGTCAATGCCGCTGATGTCCTGGCTGGCACTGACCGTGCTCAGCAGCAGTTCCACCGAGCGCGGCACGTTGAGGGTCAGGGTGGCGCCGCCACTGTTGCCGCGTCGCGGATACTCGATTTCCCAACGCACACGGTTGGCGCTCTTTTCCTGGCGCAGCTGCAGGCCGTCGCTGAGCGTGCCGGTAAGCTGCACGTCGTTGCGGTCCCAGCCGCGCACGCTCACCTTGCCGGCCACATTGCTCAATTCGATACGACCGCCCGCAGCCAGCGTGTGGCGTTCGTCGATGCGGGTGTCGGCCAGCGCCATGGTGGGCACCAGCAGCAGGGTCGCGCAGAAGGGGAAAAGGGTTCGCATCGGGGGGTCTCCTCAGGTCGTCAAGCCGGATTCGGCGGCATAGGCCGCCTGCCGGGTCAGTTCCAGCCGCAGCGCGTAAGTGCGCCTGAGCTGGCCAAGCAGGTGCGGTGCACGCGGGTCCTGCGCCAGCGCGGCACGGATCTGTGCCGCACTTTCATCCAGTTCGTGCAGGGCGGGCTGCCATTCCGGCGCCCGCCCATCAGGCAGCGAAGCCACGGCCTGCTGGTACTGCTCGGTCATCGCCGCGGCCTGCAGTTGCAGGGCGGACGGTGCCGGCGCGTCCAGCTGCGCATGCCGCCATGGCGCCACCGCGTAGAGCGCGAGGCTGGCCGCCAGCGCCGCGCCAACCGGCAACCACCAGCGTCGACGGCTGCGCAGTGGCAAGGCCACCACGTTGTCCGTCGGCACCTGCGCGGCAACCGGTTCGCGGGGTGGCAACCGCGCCGACAGGCGTTCCCAGCCATCGGTGGGTACGCTGCGTTCGCTCGGCAGCGCGCGCAGCCGGGCCAGAAGGTCGTGGTCGGAATCGTGGTCGTGAGTACTCATGTCATGTCTCCCAGCCGCGCGCGCAGCAGGCCACGCGCGCGATGCAGCTGTGCCTTGGAACTACCGACCGCCATCTGCAGCTGGCCGGCGATTTCATGGTGTTTCCAGCCTTCGATATCGTGCAGCACCAGCACCGCACGTGCGCGCGGTGGCAGGGTCGCCAATGCGCGTTCCAGATCGCGTTCGGTGCCGGCGCAACCGTCATGCACCGCCATCTCCGGCAACCCACCGTCCACGTCGTCCAGGCTGTCGTGGTCATGCCCGGCGGCACGGCCGCGCAGTTCCATCAACGCGGCATTGACCCCCAACCGATGCAGCCAGGTCGACACGCTGCTCTCGAAACGAAAGCCGGGCAGTGCCTTCCATGCCTGCAGGAACGCCTCCTGCAGTGCATCCTCGGCACGTGCCTGCTGGCCGCCGCACAGCCGCCACAGGGTGGCAAACACCCGCGGCGAGTGCCGCCGATACAGCAGTTCGTAGGCAGCGGTATCGCCGGCCGCCGCCGCACGCACCAAAGCGGTTTCGTCGACGACGTCGATGGCGGCAGGCGGCGCGGGCATGGTGGTGTCGAGCATATCCGTTGGATGCAGCCTGCCGGAAAAAGGTTTAGATCTGCCGAGGCGCTTTCCGCTTGCAACCTTTTCGCGGCTGGCTGCATCCATCCCAGGTCCCCCGCAGGCCTGCCCGGCCAGGAGCCTCCCATGTCCAGTCCTTCCTGCGCCGCCCTGCTGGCGATCGTGGTCTGCATGCTGCTGCAGGCGTTCGGCGTTTCCCTGCACTGGCGCACCGACAGCGGCCGCGCCTGCCTGCAGCAGCACAAACAGGACCTTGTCTGCCTTGCCTGGACACAGGCGGTCGAAACGCCGACACGCGCCGGGTAACATCAAGCCCCGTTTCCGTCACACGTTGTCGCCCCATGATGTTGTCGCTGAAGGACCACCTGCCCGCCTGGACCCACCCCTGGCTGCATGACATCGGGATCGCCCTGCAGATCCTGGTCACCCTGCTCGCCGCCTGGCTGCTGCGGGTGCTGGCGCGGCGCCTGATCCGCCGCTTCGCCGACCACTACACGCTGCCACCGGAAATGGTGATGGGTGCGCGCCGGATCACCAGTTTCGTGGTCTATTTCAGCGCGGTGCTGTACATCCTCAGCCTGCTCGGCGCCTCGCCCTCGGTGTTGTGGACGGCCTTCACCGGTTTTGCCGCGGTGGGCGCGGTGGCGTTCTTCGCGGCCTGGAGCGTGCTGTCCAACATCTTCTGCACGCTGCTGATCTTCACCACGCGGCCGTTCCGCCTGCATGACTACATCGAAGTGCTGGAGAACGGCGAAAAGCCCGGGCTGAAGGGCCGGGTGATCGACGTCAACCTGATCTACACCACGCTGCAGGAAACCGGTGACGGCCACGAGGGCACGGTGCTGCAGCTGCCGAACAACCTGTTCTTCCAACGCACGGTGCGCCGCTGGCGCGACCCGACGCAGGCGCCCGGCGGCATCCAGGGCGACGGCTGAGGTTAGGTTGGTCGGCAGGGCTGCGCCCTGCGCCCGCAGAGGCGGTAGTGCCGGCCGCTGGCCGGCAACCTCAACAGCAAAAGCTGGGTTCCTGTGGGTTGGCGGGGTGGGGCCGGCGGCAGGGGCCGCTGCAAGTACGTCCATGTAAGCTCGGTCGCCGCATCCATGCGGCTCACGCCCCTGCCACCGGCCCCACCCCGCCTTCGACAGTTTTCCGCGAGCTGTCGGAACGGCATGGCCTGCCCTTGGTGGGTGTCGACCTTGGTCGACACGTAGATCCACACCATGCGTGGATGCTGTTCGATCCGATATCGAAATACTCGATTTCCATCGAAATTCATCCACGCGCACGTGGATCCAACAGACATCAGGAAACTGTCAGAGGTGGGGCGGTTTCGGATTGCGGGGTGTCAGCCGCATGGATGCGGCTGCCAAGCCTACAGGGACGTACTTGCGGCGTCCCCGCAATCCGACACCGCCCCACCATCCCACGGAATCCCGCTGTTGCTGTGGCTTGACGGCCTCGGCGGGTGCAGGGCGCAGCCCTGCCGAACCCCCTTACCGCAACTGGCTGTCCTTGCTGCCGCGCCGGTTGTAGCCACTCTGCGCCTGTTCCTCTTCGTCGTGCGCTTGCTGGCAGTTCACGCACAGCCGAACCCCAGGCACTGCCTGACGCCGCGCCAACGGAATCGGCGCGTCGCATTCCTCACAGTGTTCCAGACCTGGGCCCTGGCGCAGCTGGCGCCGCGCGCGGGCAATCGCATCGTCGACGGTGGCGTCGATCTGGTCCTGGACCGCGCCATCTCCGGCCCAACCGGTAGCCATGGCCATCCTCCGCAGGGGTGTCGCCTGATATGGGGACAATACACCCCGCCGCAATCGGCAGCGCCGGGCCATGCCCGGCGGACGCTGCGGCCGGTTCAGCGCCGCCTTACCAGACCAGGTCGTCGGGAACCTGGAACTGCGCGTAGTAGGCGTCGTCCTCGGCGTTGCCGGTGGAAATCTCGGCGCTGGAGCCGGGCGTGCCATGGTCGACAACAATCGCTTCCGGGGCGCGCTCGCGCACTTTTTCAGCCGCCGCGCGCGGCAGCACCGCGTAGCCGTCGCCGTGGGCCACGATGACCAGCACGCCCACCGACAGCGCCTTGCGCAGCTTGGTATCGATCAACAGGGTGCGGATCACCGCGCCATCGCTGAAGCGGTACTCGTCCTCGCCTTTGTGCGGCACGGCGTGGGCCGCGATGATCTGTTTCGCCTGCGCCTTCTGTTCAGCCAGCTTGGCCTGCGCGTTGCGTTCGGCGGCCAGCGCGCGGTCGCGCTCGACCTTCTCGGCGCGAGCGCGTTCAGCTTCACGCTGGACTTCCGCCGACGTCGACTCGGCCTTGCCCTGGCGGGCCTTGGCATGTTCACGCGCGGCGGCGCTGGCCTGCGACTTCTTGGCCAGGCCGGCCTTGAGCAATTGTTCCTGCAGCGCGTTGGGCTTTGCCATGGTCGATACGTACCGCGTGTAATCTGGATGCCCCATTCTACCGACGCGCCGACGCCCCTGCATGGCTGTCCTGAAGTACCTCACCGGCTACCCCGAACCCCTGGTCGCCCAGGTCAGCGACCTGCTGGCACAGGGCAAGCTCGGCCCGTGGCTGCAGCAGCGCTACCCCGACCCGCATGAGGTGCGCAGCGACCGCCAGCTGTACGACTACACCCAGGACATGAAGGACCGCTACCTGCGGAAGTCGGTACCGCTCAACAAGGTCTGCTACGACAACACGCTGGAGGTCATCAAGCACGCCCTGGGCACCCACACCGCCATTTCCCGGGTGCACGGTGGCCGGCTCAAGGCCAGCCGCGAGATCCGCATCGCTACCGTGTTCCGGCAGGCGCCAGCCGCCTTCCTGCGCATGATCGTGGTGCATGAACTGGCCCATCTGAAGGAGGCCGACCACAACAAGGCCTTCTACCAGCTGTGCCAGCACATGGAGCCCGATTACCTGCAGCTGGAGTTCGATACCCGGCTGTACCTGACCGAGCTGGCCAACCGTGGCCAGCGCTGAGCCGGCGTAGCGGCTACACTGCGCGCCCCCTGCCCGACCTTTCGCCATGGAACCGACCCGACTCGACAAACGCCTGTCCGCCCTGCTCGGCATCCCGCGTGGTGAAGCGCGGCGCTATATAGAGGGCGGCTGGGTCAGCGTCGATGGCGAGGTGGTGGAACAGCCGCAACGTCCGGTGGACGAGAGCGCCAGCATCGTGGTGGCCGAACAGGCCAGCGACAGCAAGGCCGAGCGCGCCAGCATGCTGCTGCACAAACCGGCAGGCGTACCGGCCGACGCCCTGTGCGCGCTGATCCGCACCGAGACCCGCAGCGAGCTGGACGCCAGTGACATCCGTCCGCTGCAGCGGCACTTCCACGGCCTGCAGCTGGCCTCCTCGCTGCCGGCCGACGACAACGGGCTGGTGGTGGTCAGCCAGGATCCGGCGGTGCTCGCGCACCTGCAGCGCAACCTGGGCCGCACCGAACAGGAGTATCTGGTCGAAGTGGCTGAAGGCGGCCCGGAACGTGGCCCATGGCTGATGGCCCGGCTGCAGCATGAAGCCGGCGGCCCCAAGGTCAGCTGGCAGAGCGAGCAGCGCCTGCGCTTTGCAGGCAAGGGGCTGACTGCGAAGGGGCTGAGGACTGCGGTGACGGCTGCCGGCCTGCAGGTTGTGGCGGTGCGCCGCCTGCGCATTGGCCGTGTGGCGCTGGGTCCGCTGGCCGTGGGCCAGTGGCGCTACCTGGGCAGCGACGAGCGGTTCTGAGTCACGGCACTTCATCCACGCATGGCGTGGATCTACTGATGGCGACTCATCCACGCATGGCGTGGATCTACGGATGGTGTTTCATCCACGCATGGCGTGGATCTACGTCCAGGCGTGGCGTGGATCTACGCGTGGCGTGGATCTACCATCGGCGTCATGAGTCTGCGCAACCCCCTATGGCGACGCCTGCTGCGCGTCGCCGCGATCATCGTCGCCGCCCTGCTTCTGCTGGTCCTGTCCGGCCTGCTGCTGGCCGACCACCTGACCCCACAAGCGCGCGGTGAAGCGTCGCAGGTCCTGCCACTGCAGCCTGCGCAGACGCCCATCGATCGACAGATCATGCCGCTGCAGGCTGCCCATCCGGGGCAGTCGGGCGTGGCCTTCCTCAGCGATGGCATGGATGCATTCGCTGCCCGCGCGATGATCACCGAACATGCCGGCCGCAGCCTGGACCTGCAGTACTACATCTGGCACGACGACCTGATCGGCCACCTGATGGCCAAGGCGCTGTACGACGCTGCCGAACGTGGCGTGCGCGTGCGCATCCTGCTCGATGACATGAACGCCAAGGACAAGGATGCGCTGATGATGGCGCTCGATGCGCATCCCAACATCGAGCTTCGCCTGTACAACCCGTTCCGCAACCGCAGCGGTATCGCCCGTACGCTGGAGCTGGTGCAGCGCGCCTTCAGCGTGAACCACCGCATGCACAACAAGAGCTGGATCGCCGATGGGCGCATCGCCATCGTGGGGGGCCGCAACATCGGTGAGGAATATTTCAGCGCGCGCAGCGACGTGAATTTCCAGGACCTGGACCTGGTGGTGGCCGGCCCGGCCGTGCAGCAGGCCAACCAGATCTTCGACGACTACTGGAACAGCGACGCGGCGATTCCGATCTCGGCGCTGGCGACCTACACCGATGCGCAGCTGCGCCAGCTGGTACGCCAGTCCGATCTGGACGCGCTGCATGCGCAGGCGCAACCGTACCTGCAGCGCGTGGCCGAGTCGCGCCAGCGCCAGCGCGCCAGCCCCGAGCCGCTGCACTGGAGCACGCAGGTACGGATCGTGTCCGATCCGCCGATGAAGCACCACGGCGATGCGCATGACGACTGGCTGGTCACCGAACTGGTCCGGCAGCTGCAGTCGACGCGCTACAAGGCCCTGTTGATCTCGCCGTACTTCGTGCCGGGCAGCGAAGGGCTGGCCGGCCTTTCGGCGATGGCCGGTCGTGGCGCCCAGGTCGGCGTGGTGACCAACTCACTGGCGGCCAACGATGTGGCCGCCGTGCACGGTGGCTACATGGGCTACCGGGTGCCGCTGCTGAAGGCCGGCGTGCAGCTGTACGAACTGAAGGCGAGCGGCCAGAGCAGTGACGGCAGCCTGTTCGGCAGCAGTGGCGCCAGCCTGCACACCAAGGCATTGCTGGTCGACGACCAACGCGGCTTCGTCGGATCGTTCAACCTCGATCCGCGTTCGGCCTATCTCAACACCGAGATGGGCGTGCTGTTCGACGACCCGGTACTGGGTGCGCAGCTGCGCGCGGAATACCTGCGCCTGGCCAGCCCGGAACACAGCTGGTGGCTGGCACTGGGCGCTGATGACGAACTGCGCTGGCTGCAGCGCGAGCCACCACCGCACTGGGTCGAAGCCGAGCCCGGCAGCAGCCTCGGCAAGCGCTGGACGGCGCGGGTAATCAGTTGGTTGCCGCTGGAATCCCAGCTGTAACGATCAGCGGGCGGGCCCTTCGCCATCGCCGTGCAGGCTCTCGTCCAGGGTCTCCACATTGCGCCCGTGCAGGCGCCGCCAGATCCAGCGCAGCGCGTGCGGCGGCGCTGCCGGCAACTGCTCCAGCAAGGCCAGCATGCGGCCTTGGCTGGCATGCCCGTGCCGGCACAGCAGGCTGGCCGCCGCAGCGGCACTGGCCAGGCGCAGGCTGTCGGCCAGCGCACCGTCAGCGTCAGGCGCCAGGGCCTGATGCACCGGTTCGGGTAGTTCCCAGGCGGCAGCCACCCGCTGTGCCAGCGGTAGTGACCATTGCTGCAGCAACTGCAGGGCCAGCGCGGGCTCCACCTCTTCGCCGCGCGCCTGCGCTTCCTGCAGCAGTTGCCGCATCACCAGCGCCGCGCCCAGGCCCTGCACCAGGCCCAGCCATTGCGCCGCGAAGGCATCGCCGAAGGTGACCGTGCGCGCGTGGTCGGCGGCCGCGCGCGAAGCCAGCAGGGCGTGCTCCCAGATGATCGAACTGAACTGCGGGAACACCTCGCACTGCACCTGCATCACCGGCTGCACCAGCACTGCGCTGATGATCTGCCGCACGCCTTCGGTGCCGACCAGGGTCACCGCCCGCTGCAGGCTTTCCACGGGCCGCTCGTGCACCTTGTAGGCCGGGCTGTTGGCGATCCGCAGCAGGTTGCCGGTCAGCACCGGATCCTGGCCGATGATCGCCGCCATCACCCGCGCCGATGCAACGTCGTCATTGACCGTCTGGATCAGCTGCGGCAGCAGTTGCGGGCGCCGCGGCAGCTGCCGGGTGGCCCAGTCGCGGTCCTGCAGCGCGCGGTCCACCGCCTCGGCCAGACCCGATGCGCTGACCTCGGCGGGCTCGCCGGCCAAGCGCGGATACAGGGCCAGCGCATGCAGTCCGCGCTGCAGGTGAGCGGCAACCTCGGCCGCCGGCAAGGCGTCACCCTGCAGGCTGGCCGCCGCCGCAGCCACGGCCTGGCGGGGGGCTGCGGCCAGGCGTGCCGGGGCCTGCCCGCTCAGCCGCGACAGCCAACGGAGCACGGATCGCCACCACGCTGCGGTCATCGCCGCCCATCCTGTCGTTGTCCTGCTGCTGCCACTGCCTGCGCCTTCATCACATCCGGCCACTTGCCGTCGTCGCAGCATCGGCCGCACTTTCATCTTCTTTAACCCGGGCGCCTCCGGCGTCGACGGCATATCCCGGGCGAATGGACTAGAATGGCGCCGCGCGACCCGTCCCCCTGTACTGACGACGTCGCTTTTTTTGTTTTCGGACCCTACCGTTCATTGGCAGTTCGCCGCAGTTCACCGCAGATCGCGCCATCGGAGACCCCATGCTATTCGAAACCCTCGCAACCACCGGCCACGAACAGGTGGTGTTCTGCCACAACCAGGATGCCGGCCTGCGGGCGATCATCGCCATCCACAACACCACCCTGGGCCCCGCCCTGGGCGGGGTGCGCATGCGCCCCTACGCCAGCACCGACGATGCGCTGGCCGATGTGCTGCGGCTGAGCCGCACGATGACCTACAAGAATGCGCTGGCCGGTCTCAATGTCGGTGGCGGCAAGGCGGTGATCATCGGCGACCCCAAGGTCGACAAGACCGAAGTGCTGTTCCGCGCCTTCGGCCGCTATGTCGATTCGCTGGGCGGTCGCTACATCACCGCCGAGGATGTCGGTACCGACGTCAACGACATGGAGAACATCTACCTGGAGAGCCAGTTCGTCACCGGCGTGCACCAGGTCCATGGCGGCTCGGGAGATCCGGCCCCGTTCACCGCCTATGGCGCGCTGCAGGCGCTGATGGCCTCGATGCGCTTCAAGTTCGGCCATGAGGAAGTGGGCAAGACCAGCATCGCGGTGCAGGGTCTGGGCCATATCGGCATGGAACTGGTGAAGCTGCTGCGCGACCGTGGCGCCAAGCTGTATGTCACCGATCTGGACAGCGCGCTGGTGGATCGTGCAGTCAGCGATTTCGGCGCCGAGGCCGTCAAGCCGGACGAGATCCACGAAGTGAACGCCGATGTGTTCGCGCCGTGCGCGCTGGAAGGCGCGATCAACGCCGACACCCTGCCGCGGATCAAGGCGAAGATCATCTGCGGCACCGCCAACAACCAGCTGTCCAGCCTGGAGATCGGCGACGAGCTTCATGCGCGCGGCATCCTGTATGCGCCGGACTACGCGGTCAACGCCGGTGGCGTGATGAACGTGTCGCTGGAAATCGACGGTTACAACCGCGAGCGCGCGATGCGGCTGATCCGCAGCATCTACCACAACCTGACGCGCATCTTCGAACTGTCGCAGCGCGAGAACATCGCCCCGCAGCGCGCCGCCGACCGGATCGCCGAAGCGCGCATCCTGTCGATCGGCAAGCTGAAGATGCCGCTGGGCCGCAGCACGCCGCGCCTGGGCAATCTGCGCGGCGGCTGATCGCCGCCCTGGCGGACCGGGCGCGTGCCGACCGTAGGTCGGCACCGCCGGATAGACGCGCCGGGCAAGCCCGGCGCCATGATCAGAAGCCCGTGCTGTAGCGCAGCGCCGCCTGCCGGGCATCATTGCCACCCACGCGCTGGTCGATACCCAGGCTCAGGCGGCCATTGCGGCCCCACCACGATTCCAGCGCCAGGCCGAACAAGGCACTGCCACGCGGCGCGTCGACACCGGCCAACGGCGCCCAGGCATCAACGCCGACGAAGCTTGCCTGCCAGTCCTGCTCACTGCCATCCAGCCGTTGCTGCCATTCGGCATGGCCGCGCAGGGTCCAACGCCCCCACTGCCGCTCGCCACGCAGGCCCGCCAGCATCTGGCTGCGCTGTGCACGTGACGCCTCCCCGCGCAGGCCGAAGCCGAAGCCCCCCTGCTCGCTGAAGCCGTCGGTATCCAGACGCGTGCTGCTGGCCCCCAAGTACGGGGTGAACGATGCACCGATGCGGCCGAAACGATAGCCGCCTTCGACGCTGGCACTGCTGAAACGCCCGCCGTAGCGCGCGGACACACCGTAGGCACCGGCGCCCAGCAGCAACTGGCGGTCCAGCTCACGGGTGAACTGGCCGGTACCGAACTGGGCCAGGGCATAGCCACGTCCCAGGTTCCAGCCGGCATACAGCTGCGCCTGCGTCTGGCGATCGCGGCCACGATCACCGCTGAAGTTGCTGCCACCGTTGCTGCGCGTTTCGCCGAAGGCCATGCCGAGCAGACCGTTGCTGCCGAGTGCCACGTCCTGGCCGGCCATCCAGCCCTGGCTGTCGGCGGCGTTGCCGGCAAAGCTGCCCTGCCCGGCTTCGCCCAGCGCGCTCTGCCAGGCGCCACGCAGCTTCGGCGCCGCCTGCACGCGGTCGAAGCGCTCGGCAACCGCACGGCGCGACATGTCCACGCTGTCGAAGGTCGAGGCTTCGGCACGCGCATGCGCCTGTCCGGACAGGCTCTCCAGGCTCGCCGACAGGCCATCGGTGCCGCCCGCCGTACGCTGCAGCGCGCCGGCGGCCGCGCCGAATGCCGAACCCTGCAGATCCGCATTGCGGTCCAGCGCGGTGAATGCCGACGCCACCCGCAGTGCCGACGCCTGCGCATTGGCGCCCAGGCCCGACGCGGCAGCGGAAACGTTGACCTGGGTCAGGTCCATCCACGCATCGTTGCTGCCATAGCCGTACTGTGCCTGCAGCAGGGTCAGGCCGTTGGCCCCGGTGTTGGCCACCGGCGTGGTGAACGTACCGTTGATACCGCCGTTGGCATGGATCAGGCCCTGGCGGCTGCCAACCTGCGGCACGTAACCGGAAACGATGCCATCGACCACCACGCCACCGGCCAGGCGTGCAGTGCCGGTCACCTGCAGCGGGTTCACACCCAACGCGACGATCAGCTGCGCATCCGGCCGCTGGGCGTAATTGCCTTCGATGGTTGCGGTGGTATTGGCGTTGACCAGCACCACGCTGGCGCCGTTGTCGACGTTGCCGATCACCCGCGGCGTGCCCGGCATGAACTGCAGGCCGGCCATCGAAGCACCGCCGGCACCAGAGATGCTGACGTTGGAACGGATCACTGCCCCGCCGCGCAGGGCCAGGCTGCCGCGCTCGATGCGGGTGGCACCGCTGTAGCTGTTGTTGCCGCTCAGTTCCAGCCGGCCATCGCCGCGCTTGACCAGGCCGCCAGCGCCGGCGATGTCGTTGCTCCAGATCGAGCCAGAGGAAGCCGCATCGACATTGACCGTGACATCGCCCCAGTCGAAGCGGCCGGGACCGTTCACCGCCTTGCCGACATTGAGCATGCCGTAGCCGTAGATCGGATCGACGCCCGGCGCCCCGATGTCGGTGGCGGTGCCGAGCAGGGTCTGCCGCACCAGGTCGTTGTCGAAGTACGGGTAGCGCTGCCAGACCAGCGCCGCGGCACCGGAGATCAGCGGCGCGGCGAAGGACGTGCCGTAGTTCCACAGGTATTTGCCGGTACCCGGCTCCGGGAACACCGCGCTGCCGGGAGCGGTCAGGCAATAGCGTGCGGCGTCGCCACAGGCATTGGCCCACGGTGCACGCTCACCGGGCTTGTTCGGATCGATCGCGGTGGCCACCAGCCAGCCCTTCTCCAGGTCGGCTGCCGGCAGCGATCCGCCGACGCCTCGCTGGCTGGGCAGCGCGGCCACGCTGCTGGGCTGGTCGCGCCCCTCGTTGCCGGCGGCGAACACCACCAGGCCACCGTGATTGATGATGAAGGGGCGGTATTCGCCAGCGACCTGCGCGGTGGTGCCGAGGTCGGTCCAGTACAGGCCGCCCCAGGAATTGTTCATCACCTTCACGCCGTAGTTGATCAGGTCCTGGTGGACCCCGGCCACGCCCAGCGTGCCGCTGAAGGAATTGCCCTTGCCACTGCCGTCATCCTTGGGCGTGGTGTCGGAAATGATCCGTGCCGAGACGATCTCCGCCCCCGGTGCGATGCCGCCCGGCCAGACGCCCACCGATGCACCGGCAGCCAGGCTGGCGACGGCCGTGCCATGGCCAAGCACGTCATCGACGTTGAGATTGTTGCGGCTCGGGTCGATGTAGTTGAGGTTGGCCACCACCCGCCCGTTCAGCGCCTCGGCACTGCGCAGCACGCCCGAATCGACGATGCCGATGCGCACGCCACGGCCGGTCGCGCCCGTGGCCAATGCGGCACGCGCGTTGGTCTGTGCCAGATGCGCATCCACAGCCGGCTCCAGCGGCCTGGCAGCGGGAGGCGGGGTGACCGGTGGGGTGACCGGCGGCGTGGTCGGAGGCGGGTCGATGCGCACGTTGCTGCCGCCGCCTCCACCGCCACACGCCGACAGCGCCACCGCCAGCGCCGATGCCAGGACCGACCTTCCCATCGTCTTACGTTCCATCGTTTCCTTCCCATGAACGTTGGCCTGCCGCCATCCGGGCAGGCATCCAGTACTGCCCAGCGGCAGTCTTTGCCGACCCTCTATACTGGGCCGACCCCCACGCAGTCTGCCGGGAAACGGCGCCGTATCCAACGCCCGTCGTCTCCTTTCCGAACATTGCTCACGCATCAACGAGATTGCCATGTCCAACATCGTCATCGCCGCCGCCAAGCGCACCGCCATCGGCTCCTTCCTCGGCCAGTTCAACGGCGTTCCGACCCCGACCCTCGGCGCGGCCGCCATCGCCGCCGCGCTGGAACAGTCGGGCGTGCCTGCCAGCGACGTCTCCGAAGTCCTGATGGGCTGCGTGCTGCCGGCCAACCTCGGCCAGGCCCCTGCCCGCCAGGCGGCGATCGCCGCCGGCATTCCGCTGTCGGTCGGCGCCACCACCCTCAACAAGGTCTGCGGTTCGGGCATGAAGGCCATCATGCTCGGCCATGACCTGATCAAGGCCGGCTCGGCCAAGGTCGTGGTCGCCGGCGGCATGGAATCGATGTCCAACGCCCCGCACCTGCTGCCCAACTCGCGCACCGGCAACCGTTTCGGCAACTTCCAGGCCGTGGACCACATGGCCCATGACGGCCTGGTCAATGCCTACGACGGCAAGGCCATGGGCGAATTCGCCGAATGTGCCGTGGACAAGTACCAGTTCACCCGCGAAGAGCAGGACGCCTACTCCATCGAATCGGTCAAGCGCGCACAGGCGGCCCAGGCCAACGGCGCCTTCGCCGACGAAATCGTTGCGGTGAAGGTCGCCACCCGCAAGGGTGATGTCGAGGTCGCCAGCGACGAACAACCCGGCCGCTCGGACATTGCCAAGATCCCGACCCTGCGCCCGGCCTTCAAGAAGGACGGCAGCGTGACCGCCGCCAGCTCCTCCAGCATTTCCGATGGCGCTGCCGCCGTGGTCCTGCTGACCGAAGAAGATGCGGCCGCACGCGGCCTGCAGCCGCTGGCCCGCATCGTCGGCCATGCCACCCATTCGCAGGAACCGGAGTGGTTCACCACCGCCCCGATCGGCGCCATCCACACCCTGCTGGCGAAGACCGGCTGGTCGCTGGACCAGGTCGATCTGTTCGAAATCAACGAGGCCTTCGCCGTGGTGGCGATGGCACCGATGCGCGAACTGGGCATCCCGCATGACAAGCTCAACGTGAATGGCGGCGCCTGCGCGCTGGGCCATCCGATCGGTGCCTCCGGCGCACGCCTGGTGGTCACCTTGGTCAACGCATTGCGCACGCGCGGCGGCAAGCGCGGCATTGCCACCCTGTGCATCGGCGGCGGCGAAGCGACGGCTATCGCCATCGAGTTGATCTGAAAGGGTTTAACGTCTATTTCGCAAAAATGAATGCGGGATCGCTTGACACCCAATCTTGGCTTGTCATCATGTTGTCGGCGCGCAGCATGCGCGTTGCCTAATTCTAACGACGAGGATTTACACAATGAGCATCAACAAGCTGCTGGTCGCGATGTCCCTGGCTCTGGCCCTGGCCGCCTGCTCGAAGCAGGAAGCTGCCCAGGACGCCGCTGCTTCGGCCAACCAGGCCGCCACCGAAGCCCAGGCTGCTGCCGACCAGGCCGCCGCTGCTGGCGCCCAGACCGCCGACGCTGCCCAGCAGGCCGCTGACACCGCCGCCACCGCTGCTGACGCTTCGGTTGACGCCGCTGCCCAGGCTGCTGGCGCTGCCACCGACGCTGCTGCCGGCGCTGCTGCCGACGCTGCCAAGGCTGCTGAAGGCACCGCCGAGAAGGCCAAGGACGCTGCTGAAGAAGCCAAGAAGTAATAACTTCTTTCTTCAAGCTGTTCTGAAGAAGCCGCTGGTTCGCCAGCGGCTTTTTCTTTGCGCGCCATTCCGCGCGCAGGTCACCACCACGTCTTCACAACGGTATGAATAGGCTGGCGTCCCCATCCATTGCAGTACCGGAGACCGCCATGAAGATTCGCCCGCTGACCACCACCCTGCTGGCCGCCTCCCTGCTGCTCGCACTGGCTGCCTGCAAGGGCCCGGAAGCCGAACAGGCCAAGCAGGATGCCGCGCAGGCCGCCGACAGCGCCGGTGTTGCCGCACGCGATGCCGTCGACAAGGCTGCCGCAGCCACCCGTGAGGCCGCCGACAAGACCGCCGCCGCCTCCGAGCAGGCTGCCGCCGACACCCAGCAGGCGCTGGACAGCGCTGCCGCCGCGACCGCCAACGCGGCTGACAAGGCCAAGGTCGCAGCGACCGATGCCGCCGCGCACGCCAGCGACGCCACTGCCGATGCCGCGCAGAAGGTTGCCGACAAGGCTCGCGACGTGGCCGACGATGCCAAGGCCACTGCCGCCAAGGAAGAAGCCAAGCACTAAGGCCTTCGCGTTCGCCGGGCATGGCCCGGCGCTACCGGAAAAGCCGAGCACGGGCTCGGCCCTACAGGAAAAGCCGCGGCATCGCCGCGGCTTTTCTGCTTTCTGCTTTCCGCTTTTCGCTTCTTCTGTGATTCCGTGCTGGACGCGCACGGAAGCCGTCCAAGGCCGCGCGGGTGGGCTGCGCAGGGGCGTGAGCCGCATGGATGCGGCGACCGAGCTTACAGGGACGTACTTGCAGCGCCCCCTGCGCAGCCCACCCGCGCGGCCCTGCCCACGCTCCTGCAGCGCCCACCACGAGGGGCTTCGCCGTTGGCCGCCGCTACGGCAGCGCGCGCGCCAGCATCCCCGCCACATCCAACCCCGCCGGCAGCGTGCCGAATGCCAACCCATGTTCGCCCTGCAGCCGGCTGCGGATGAACGCTTCGGCCATCGGGCTGCGTGCACGCAGCAACAACGCCGCCTGCAGCAGCAGGGCCGTGCGTTCGCAGAACACCCTCGCCTGTGCCTCCTCCGGTGCCGCCGCATCGTGCCAACGCTGCAGCGCCGCCGCATAGCGCGCATCACGGTCGGCCACCGCCTCCAGCTCACCGTGCAGTGCCGCCAGCACCTCCGGTTCGCGCGCCAGCGCACGCAGCACGTCCAGGCACTGGATGTTGCCGCTGCCCTCCCAGATCGAATTCAACGGCGCCTGCCGGTACAGCCGCGGCAACATCGATTCCTCCACGTAGCCAGCACCGCCCAGGCATTCCTGCGCTTCGTTGACGAATGCAGGCGCACGCTTGCATATCCAGTACTTGCCCAATGCCGTCCCCAGCCGCGCGAGCGCGGCCTCGACCGGATCGCTGCCGGCGTGATCGACCGCGCGCGCGATACGCATCGCCAGCACCGTGGCAGCTTCCGATTCCAGCGCCAGATCGGCCAGCACGTTGCCCATCAGCGGATGGTCCATCAATGGCTGTCCGAAGGTACGACGATGCCGCGCGTGGTGCAGCGCCTGCGCCAGCGCCATGCGCATTTCCGCCGCAGCGCCCAGCATGCAGTCCAGCCGGGTCATCATCACCATGCCGATGATGGTGGCGACGCCGCGCCCCTCCTCGCCCACCCGCCAGGCCTGGGCACCGCAGAACTCCACTTCGCTGGAGGCGTTGGCCCAGTCGCCCAGCTTGTCCTTCAGGCGTATCAGGCGGAACGCATTGCGATCGCCGTCGGCCAGCCGCCGTGGCATCAGCAGGCAGGTCAATCCGGCCGGCGCCTGCGCCAGGACCAGGAAGCCATCGCACATGGGCGCAGAGAAGAACCATTTGTGCCCGATCAACCGATAGCGCTCGCCATCGATGGGTTCGGCGCGGGTGGTGTTGGCGCGCACGTCCGAGCCGCCCTGCTTCTCGGTCATGCCCATGCCCAGGGTGATGCCTGCCTTGTCGGCCACCGGCACATCACGCGGGTCGTATACCGGTGCGGCGGCCTTGCGCGACCACTCGCCCAGATGCGGCTGCCCGCGCAGCACGGCCACTGCGGCATGGGTCATGGTCAGCGGGCAGCTGGTGCCGGCTTCGGCCTGGTGGTGCAGGTAGCTCAGCGCAGCGCGCGCGACATGGGCGCCGGGCTGTGGCTCGTGCCAGGACAGCCCGGCAACGCCGTGCTCCTTCGCCGCCTGCATCAGCTGGTGGTACGCCGGATGGAATTCCACGGTATCGATGCGATGGCCCTGCGCATCATGGGTGCGCAGGCGTGGGCGGTCGCGGTTGGCGTCGAAGCCGATGCGGTACAGCTCGTCGCCGGCCAGTCCTCCATACACCGCCAGGCGAGGCGCGAACGCTGCCGCACCCTCGCGCTGTATGGCCTCCATCAGTGCGATGTCGTCGGTCCACAACTGGCGACCGGCGAACGGTGGCGGCTGGTTGAGCACCACGTGGGTTTCGTAGGGAGCGCTGCTGTTGAAGCTCGGTCCACTCATCGGTTCCTTCCCCGCCGGCAAGAGGTGTGCGGCCCGATTGTGCCGTATCGCCCGGCAACCCCGCGTTCAGGCCGATTCTCGCCGCGTGCACGACCGCCACGCCACAGTGACGGCATGGCAGGCAATGACGATCTGGTGGTACTGCGGCCGGAAGGGCTGTACTGCGCGGCAGGCGATTTCCATATCGATCCCTGGCGGCCGGTGCCGCGTGCGGTCATCACCCATGGCCATGGCGACCATGCGCGACCCGGCATGGGCGAATACCACTGCAGCACCGGCAGCGTGCCGATCCTGCGCTGGCGCCTGGGCGATGTGCCGCTGCACGCGCATGCCGAGGGCGTGCCGTTTGCCTTGGGCCGGGTGCAGGTATCGCTGCATCCGGCCGGGCACGTGCTCGGCTCGTCGCAGGTGCGCATCGACGACGGTGAGCAGGTCTGGGTGGCGTCTGGCGACTACAAGCGCCAGCCCGACCCCACCTGCACCCCGTTCGAAGTGGTGCCCTGCGATACCTTCATCACTGAAGCCACATTCGCGCTGCCGATCTATCGCTGGCCCGATACCCGCGCCGTGGCGGCCGAGATCGCCGCCTGGCGTCGCGAGTGCGCGCAACGCGGGGAAGCGGCCGTGCTGCTCTGCTACGCGCTGGGCAAGGCGCAACGCGTGTTGGCCGAGCTGCGCGCGGTGGATGACCAGCCTGCCTGGCTGCACGGTGCCATCGCCAACGGCGTTGCCGTCTATCGCCAGGCCGGTGTGCCGATGCTCGATACGCTCACCGTTGCCGAACAGGGACGTCAGCCCGATGCCGCAGGCCAGCTGATCCTGGCGCCACCCTCGGCCGCCGGCACGCCCTGGCTGCGCCGGTTCGGCCGCCACCAGCTTGGTTTCGCCTCGGGCTGGATGCAGTTGCGCGGCAATCGCCGCCGACGCAACGTCGACCGCGGCTTCGTGATCTCCGACCATGCTGATTGGCCAGCACTGCTGCAGACCATCACGCAGACCGGCGCACGCAGGATCATCGCCACCCACGGCAACACCGATGCGCTGATTCCGTACCTGCGCGAACGCGGCATTGCCGCCGAAGCCTTCCGCACCGATTTCGGAGGCGAGGAGTGAAGGCCTTCGCCGCGCTGTACCAGCGGCTGGATCGCAGCACCGCGACGCTGGACAAGCGCGCGGCGCTGATCGACTACTTCCAGCACGCACGTCCGCACGACGCGGCGTGGGCGCTGTACCTGCTCAGCGGTGGCAAGGTGGGCGGCGCGCGCCGCAAGATCGCAGGCAGTGGCGAACTGCGGGCGTGGATCGCCGAAGAATCCGGGCTGCCGCCATGGCTGGTCGAGGACAGCTACGCGCAGGTCGGCGACCTTGCGGAGACGCTCACGCTGCTGCTGGATGATCCTGCCAGCGAAGGCGAGGATCGCCCCCTGGCCGACTGGATCGAACAGCACCTGCTTGCCGTCGCCAACCAGCCAGAGCCCGTGCGTCGTGCCGCTGTAGTCGAGGGCTGGCGACAGCTTGCATCGGCCGAACGCCTGGTCTTCAACAAGCTGCTGACCGGTGCACTGCGCGTTGGCGTGTCGCAGCGCGTGGTGCAGCAGGCATTGGCCGAGTGGTCCGGGCTGGACATCGCCCGCATCGCCCAGCGCATGCTCGGCGATTGGGTGCCCTCCCCCGGCCTGCTGGCCACGCTGCTGTCTGCCGAAGAACTGCCGACCGATCGCCAGCAGCCCTATCCGTTCTTCCTGGCCTCGCCGCTGGAAGGTGAGCCCACCGAGCGGCTGGGCGACATCGGCAACTGGCTGCTGGAATGGAAGTGGGATGGCATCCGCCTGCAGTTGCTGCGGCGCCAGGGTGAGGTGGCGTTGTGGTCGCGCGGCGAAGAACGGCTGGACGGTCGCTTCCCGGAGATCGAACAGGCCGCCGCCTCGCTGCCCGATGGCTGCGTGCTGGATGGCGAGCTGCTGGCATGGGATGACGCCGACAATCTACCGCGTGCATTCACCGCGCTGCAGACCCGCATCCAGCGCCGCAAACCCGGCGCCGCCACCCTGCGCAACACGCCGGTGCGCGTGCTCGCCTACGATCTGCTGGAACGCGACGGTGAGGACCTGCGTGCGCTGCCGCTGCAGCAACGTCGCGCGCAGTTGGCCGAGGTGGTCGGCGCGCTCGGCGATCCGCGCATCCAGCTGTCGCCCGAGGTGCCCGCCGACGATTGGCAGCATGCCGCGCAGCTGCGCGAAGCATCGCGCGAGCGCGGCGTGGAAGGGCTGATGCTGAAGCGCCGCGATTCGATCTACCAGTCCGGGCGCCGTCGTGGCGACTGGTGGAAGTGGAAGGTCGAGCCGCTCACCATCGATGCCGTACTGCTGTATGCGCAGGCGGGTCATGGCCGGCGCAGCACGCTGTACACCGATTACACCTTCGGGGTCTGGGACGGCGACACGCTGGTTCCCGTGGCCAAGGCCTATTCCGGGCTGGACGACAAGGAAATCCTCGCCCTCGACCGCTGGATCCGCGCGCATACCCGCGAGCGCTTCGGCCCGGTGCGCAGCGTCAGTGCCGAGCAGGTGTTCGAACTCGGTTTCGAAGCCGTCAACCGCAGCGCGCGGCACAAGTCCGGCATCGCCGTGCGCTTTCCACGCATCCTGCGCTGGCGCCACGACAAACCGGCTGCCGAAGCCGACCATCTGGCCCAGTTGCAGGCGCTGGCGCGATGAAGCGCAGCGATGCGCTGCAGCGACTGAACGACTGGTTCGGCAGCCGCGGCTGGCGCCCGCTGCCCTTCCAGCGCGCGATGTGGCGACACTACCTGGCCGGCGAATCGGGCCTGCTGCACACGCCCACCGGCAGCGGCAAGACCCTTGCCATGTTCGGTGGCCCGTTGCTGCAGGCGATGCTCGACCCGCCCCCCGCACCGCGTCGCGCCAGCGCGGTACGCCCGCTGCAGGTGCTGTGGGTGACACCGCTGCGGGCGCTGGCCAGCGATACCGCACGCGCGCTGCAGGCGCCTATCGATGGCCTTGGCCTGGGCTGGCGCGTGGGGCTGCGCAGCGGCGATGCCAGCAACCGTGACAGGCGCCTGGCGCGCGAAGGTCGCATCGATGTGCTGGTGACCACACCGGAGTCGCTGGCGCTGCTGCTCAGCTATCCCGATACCCTCGAACGCATGCGCCAGCTGCGCTGCGTGGTGGTGGACGAATGGCACGAACTGCTGGGCAACAAGCGCGGCGTGCTGCTGCAGTTGAACCTGGCGCTGCTGCGTGCGGCGGCGCCCGCGATGCAGCTGTGGGGACTGTCGGCAACATTGGGCAACCTGCCGCAGGCACGCGACGTACTGCTGCCGCACCGGCCACAGTCACCCATCGTGGAAGGTGCACGGCAGCGGCCGGTAACGATCCGCAGCCTGCTGCCCGAACCCGGCGAACGCTTTCCCTGGGCCGGGCATCTCGGTCTTTCCCAGCTTCCGCGCGTGCTCGATGCAGTGTTCCGCGCACGCAGCAGCCTGTTCTTCACCAATACGCGTGCGCAGGCGGAACTGTGGCACCAGGCCCTCGCGGCGGTGTGGCCGGAAGATGCCGGCACGCTCGCCCTGCACCACGGCTCATTGGATCCTACGCTGCGCCAGCAGGTGGAAGACGGACTGCGTGCCGGCACGCTGCGGTGCGTGGTGGCCACGTCCAGCCTGGATCTGGGCGTGGACTTTCCGGAAGTGGACCAGGTGCTGCAGCTGGGCAGCCCGAAGGGTGTGGCCCGCCTGCGCCAGCGGGCCGGGCGTGCACGCCATCGGCCCGGTGCCAGCGGCGAAATACTGTGCATTCCCAGCCATGCGCTGGAACTGGCTGAGTACGCCGCAGCCCGACGCGCGCTGCATGATGGTGTGATCGAAGCACGACGTCCCCCCACCTTGTCACTGGATGTACTGGCTCAGCATGCCGTCAGCCGCGCACTGGCTGGCGGCTTCGATGCCGATGCACTGCTGCAGCAGGTTCGTGACACGCATGCCTTCGCCACGCTGGACGACGCACAGTGGAATGCCGTGCTTGATTTCATCGTGCAGGGCGGACGTGCGCTGTCGCGGTATCCGGAGTTCCACAAGGTGGTACGCGATGCCGATGGTCTCTACCGCATGCCCGATCGCCGCCAGGCGCTGCGCCATCGGTTGTCGATCGGCACCATCAGCAGCGACGGCAGCGTGCGCGTGCAGTTCCTGCGTGGCGGCAGCCTGGGCGCGGTGGAAGAGCAGTTCGCCAGCCGCCTGCGCCGGGGCGACCGCTTCCAGTTTGCCGGGCGTCTGCTGGAGCTGGTGCAGCTGCGCGACATGACCGCGTTCGTGCGCGTGGCACGCGGTGGCGGCGATGGCGTGGTGCCGCGCTGGCAGGGCGGGCAGCTGCCGTTGTCGATGCCACTGGGGCGCGAACTGGAGAGGGTGCTGTCGGGCGCCGACCAGAGTGCGGAGTCGCGCTGGCTTGCGCCGCTGCTGGCGTTGCAGTCGCAGCTGTCTGCGCCGCCATCACCTGGCCACCTGCTGGTGGAAGATGTGCGTCGGCGCGAGGGCCAGTTCCTGTTCGTCTATCTCTTTGCGGGCCGCCATGTGCATGAAGCGCTGGCCGCGCTGCTGGCCCTGCGCTGCACCCGGCAACAGCGCAACAGCATCGGCTATGCGGTGAACGACCATGGCCTGGTGCTCGCTCCGGCGACGCCGGTGCAACTGCAGGAACAGGACTGGCGGGCGATGCTGGATGCTGACGGCCTGCTGCAGGACCTGCGCGAAGCGGTGAACCTGGGCGAATTGGCGCGCCGTCAGTTCCGCGGCATCGCGCGCGTGGCGGGCCTGCTGGTGCCCAGCCTGCCTGGTGGCATGCCACGCTCGCTGCGCCAGCTGCAGGCTTCCGCCGGTCTGCTGCACGACGTGCTGCGCGAGCATGATCCGGAGCATCTGCTGTTGGCATTGGCCGAGCATGAGGTGCTGCACGACAGCCTGGATCTTCCCGGACTGCAGCAGGTGCTGGCAGGCATCGCCACACGTTCGTTGTCGCTGCAGCAGCCATCGTCGCTGACACCACTGGCGTTTCCGCTATGGGCCGAGCGTCTGCGCGGGCAGTTCAGCAATGAAGACTGGCGCACGCGCGTGCAGCGTGCCGCGCAACAGCTGGAGCGCCGCCATGGCCGCTGATCTGCCACTGCAGCTGGGCGGTGAGTCGATGCTGCTGCTGGGCGGACGGGCGCTGCTGTGGCCGGCACGTCGCGCGTTGTTGATCGCCGACCTGCACCTGGGCAAGGCGGACGTGTTCCGGCGCGCGGGAATCGCCCTGCCGGCCGGCGGTACCGGCGATGACCTGCAGCGCCTGCAGGACCTGGTGGCCACCCACCACTGCCAGCAACTGTGGATTCTCGGCGACGTCCTGCATGGCCCGGCGCATCGCGCGGCCTGGTACCAGCAATGGCTTGGTTGGCGCGAGCAGCACGATGCGCTGGACATCCACGTGGTGCGTGGCAATCACGACCGTGATCTTCCGAAGGCGGCGCTGCAGGTGCAGATGCATGACGATGCACGCTTGGGACCGTTCCTGCTGCGGCACGAGCCGCTGGCCGATGCCTCTGCGCACGTGCTGGCCGGCCATGTGCATCCGCAGGTGGCGTTGCCGGCACTGCGTCGGCGCTTCCCCGCGTTCTGGCTGCGCCAGGGCATCACCATCCTGCCGGCGTTCTCGGCATTCACCGCCGGTGTCGTGCCTGTACTGGCACCGGGCGAACAGCTGCTCGCCTGCGTGGAAGACAGCGTGGTGCCGCTGCCGGTTCGCTGATTCGTCGAGGCCTGCGTCGAGGCCTGCCCTGCCTTACGACGGGCGCGCGACGATCCCGGGCATAAGGCTGAAATCCGGCGCTTCCTCGTCGGCGTGGCGCGGCAATGCCTGTATCGCCACCAGCATCTCGTGGGCGCAGGCGCGGATATGGTCGTGGTTTTCCGGTGATGCGTGGCTGATCAAACTGCCGACATGGAACTCGAACACATCTTCCAGTACGTCGGGCTGGTCCTCGTGCAGCATCCGCAGCAGACCGCGCAGCTTGCAGATTTCCGATTCCAGCTTCTCGACCGCGAACAACATGGCGTCCTCCTCGTGCATCGTGCGGCGCATCCGGGCCGCAGCAGGCAGCGACGGCGGCGCCACCCGGGCCACGCGATGATCGATCACGAAAAGGAAAGCGGGCGACGCGGCTGTCGCGTGCTCATCTCTTGTCGCATATACGGGGTGAGGTAATCGTTAAGCCGATGAATGGCTTCACGCAGTGGCGGGCATCGCCACGCCCTGTACCGGCATGGGCGCAGCGGCGAGCGCTTCGATGAATGCCGGATCGAGCGGCAACGCGCCCAGCCACCCGTGCTGGGTACCGCTGAGCACGCGCAGCATGTGCCCGCGCCCGCCAGGCAGTCGTCCCATCGGCCCCAGCAGCACGTCGCGCGCCTTCGCCCACGCATCGCGATCGGACTGGAACAGCGGCGTCAGCCAGCGGCTCCAGCGCTGATAGACCGCCACGTGCGCACGCCGTTGCGCTTGGTAAGCCTGCAATGCAGGTTCGCCTGCACCGTGGGTACGCAACGCATCGCGCAGTGCCAGCGCATCCAGCAGCGCCATGTTCACGCCCTGCCCCAGCTGCGGGCTCATCGCATGTGCTGCATCACCGACCAGTACCAGCCGGCCCTGATGCCAACGCTTCATCACGGCATCGCGGTACACCGCGCGCGCCAGTTGCCCGGCGTCCTGCAGATGGGCGAAGCGCGCGCCTGCCTGTGGCCACAGCGCATGCAGTTCTTCCAGCCAGGGCGCCATGCCGTCGCCCTGCCAACGCTCGAAATCCGCACGCGGCAGGCTCCAGAAGAAACTCAGGCGAGGCGTATCGTCACCCGGACGGGTACCCACCGGCAGCAGGCCGATCATCTTGCGCGCGGCGACGTAGCGCTGCCGCAACTGCTGCATGTGCGGCCAGTCTTCGGCCGGCAACAGGCACCACAGCGCGCCCCACGGGTACACCCGATCCAGTGCGGCGCCACCGTCGATGCCGTTGCGCAGCGTGGATGCAGCGCCATCGGCGGCAACCACCAGATCGAACGGTCCATGCGTGCGGCCGTCGCTGTCGCGCAGCCGCCCCTGCTGGTGGTCGACCTCGACGATGGTCGTACCCACATGCAGTTCGCCGGCGCCTTCACGCGCTTTGTCCAGCACCGAGAACAACGCCCCGCGCTGCATGCCCAGACCGTGCAGGCGCGCATCCAGGCCGTCATAGCCCATGTCCATCACCGCGCGCTCGCACGGCGTGTCGCCATACAGCCGGCGCACCGGCATGGCGTAGCTGCGCACGGCATCGAGCAGGCCCATCTGCCACAGCACCTGCAGTCCGCTGGGTTGCAGCAGGAACCCTGCGCCCACCGGCCCTGGCGTCGGCACGCGTTCGAAGATCTCCACCTCGTGGCCATCACGGGTGAGCAGGATGGCCAAGGCCTGGCCAGCGGTGCCGTATCCAATTACGGCGATGCGCAGTCGTTCCGTCATGCCCGCATTGTGCCATCGGCGCAGGGGTGGTACATCGACCGCCTCCTCTTCCGAGCAGATTTGCATCGGGCTCCGCCACCACTGCCGGCTCTCCTGCGAATGTCCCCCGGCAGCCTCTGCGCGGCTGCCTCCTCCTTTACTTCGCAGGAGAGCCGGCAGTGGTGGCGGCGCTCAGCTTTCATGGCCTCTGTTGGCGCGCGCGCGATTCCGCAACGGGAGCGCCTGTCCTTGCGTGCGAAGTAAAGGAGGAGGCGATGGCCGCAGGCCAGCGCCGGGGGACATTCGCACGCAAGGACAGGCGCTCCCGCAGCAAGGGCATCTTCACGGCCCGAAAAAAAACCCCGCCGAAGCGGGGTTTTCAACGCACTATCGAGTGGATCACTCGGCCGGAACGATGTTCGAGGCCTGGGCGCCCTTCGGGCCCTGGGTCACGTCGTAGGTGACCTTCTGGCCTTCCTGCAGACTGCGGAAGCCCTTGGAGTTGATCGCGGAGAAGTGCGCGAAGACGTCGGCGCTGCCGTCCTCCGGCGAGATGAAGCCAAATCCCTTGGCGTCGTTGAACCACTTGACGGTACCGTTCGGCATGGTGATGCGTGACCTTATGCAATGAATGGGTGGTGTACGCTGAACCCGCGCACAAGCTGAGTATGCAAAGCTTGTTACGCGAAGACAATCACCCCCGCGCCAATTCGCCGACCAGTTCCGGAAGTCCGTTGCTGGCGGCCTGCACATTGGCCAGTACTTCGGCCATGGTGATTTCCTCGCCGTCACCGCACCCGGCGGCCCAATTGGCAACGATCGCCAGGCAGGCATAATCCAGCCCCAGCTCGCGTGCCAGCGCCGCTTCGGGCATGCCGGTCATGCCCACCAGGTCGCAGCCATCGCGGCGCATGCGCGCGATTTCAGCGATGGTTTCCAGTCGCGGGCCCTGCGTTGCGCCATAGCAACCGCCGTCGTGGACCTTCACACCGGTTACCTTCGCTGCCGCCAGGATCTTGCTGCGCAGCATCGGCGTGTACGGATGGCCAAAGTCGACGTGCACCACGTCGGTGCCCTCTTCCTCGCAGATCGTGCTGATCCGGCCCCAGGTGTAATCGATTACCTGATCCGGACAGGCCAGCACACGCGGTCCGAAGTCGTCACCGATGCCACCCACGGTATTCAGTGCCAATACCCGTTGCGCGCCGATCTGCTGCAGCGCGGCCAGGTTGGCGCGGTAGTTGATCTTGTGCGGCGGCAGCGAATGACCTTCACCGTGGCGCGCCAGGAAAGCCACGCGATGACCGAGCAATGTCCCGACCCGCACCGGGCCGGACGGCTGTCCGAAACGGGTCGAGACTTCGTGGGTCTGCACGTCGTCAAGCTTGGCCAGGTTGTAGACACCGGTGCCGCCAATCACGGCCAGGGCGATCTGTTGCATGAAAAGCACTCCAGAGAAAAAAGAACGCCGGCACCCGAGGATGCCGGCGGCAGGAAACGCAGGCCGCAGGCGGCCGCGTTGTTATTCCTTCATCGCGTAGATGGCCGGCACGCAGCGCAGGGTTTCGTTGACGTCCATGCCGAAACCGAACACGTAGCGATCCGGCAGTTCGATGCCGGCGTAGTCGGCGGTGACGTCCGGCAGCGCGCGGTCGTGCTTCTTCACGGTCATCGCGGCAATGCGCACGTCGGTCGCGCCCTGCTCCAGGCACCAGGTGCGCACGCCCTGCAGGGTGTAACCCTCGTCGAGGATGTCATCGACCAGCAGCACGCGACGGCCGAACAGCGCGGTGGCCGGCTTGTGCTTCCACACCAGGTCACCGCCGGTGGTCTCGCCGCGGTAACGGGTGGCGTGCAGGTAATCGAACTGCACGTCCTGGCCACGCGCGCCCAGTTCCAGTGCCAGCTGGCCTGCGAACGGCAGCGCACCATGCATGATCGACAGGAACAGCGGCACCTCGCCCTGGTAATCGCGCGCGATGGCGTCGGCGATGCCGGCAATGGCCTTGTCGATGGTGGGACGGTCGACCAGCAGGTCGGCTTGGGCCAGGGCCTGGGAAATGGTGAGGTTCGGCATCAGACGGTTCTTCCAAGGGTTTGAAGCAGACGGGATTGGGTGTCGCCATGGCGGGCATCGGCCAGCAGGCCATCCCAGCCAAGTGCGCCGCGGCCGAGCAGGCCCAGCAGCGCAGCGGTATTGAGGGAGCGTCCCTGCACCGCGTGCAGGGCTTCATCGACCAGTTCCGGGTGGCAGACCAGCACCACGTCGCAGCCGGCATCCAGGTGCGCGTGCACGCGCGCCGGCACGCCACCGGCGCTGTGCGAGGCGGCCATGCCGATGTCATCGGAGAACACCACGCCGCGGAAGCCGAGTTCGTCACGCAGGATCTGCTGGATCCAGCGCGGCGAGTAGCCAGCCGGTTCCGGCGCAACCTGCGGATAGATCACGTGCGCCATCATCACCGCATCGGCGCCGGCGGCGATACCGGCCGCGAACGGGACCAGATCCTGTGCGCGCAGTTCGTCCAGCGCACGCGGATCGATCGCGGTATCCACATGGGTGTCTTCCAGCACGGTGCCATGGCCGGGGAAATGCTTGAGGGTGGCGGCCATGCCGACCGCGTGCATGCCACGCACATAGGCGGCGGTGAACGCGGCCACGACCTGCGGGTCTGCACTGAAGGCACGGTTGCCGATGGCGCGATTGCCACGGCCAAGGTCGACCACCGGCGCGAAGCTCAGGTCCACACCGCTGGCGCGCACTTCGCTGGCCATCAGCCAGGCGTGCTGCTCGGCAAGTGCCAGCGCAGCGTCGGGATCCCTGGCGTACTGGACACCAATGTCCTGCAGCGGCGGCAGCTCGCTGAAGCCCTCACGGAAGCGCTGCACGCGCCCCCCCTCCTGGTCCACGCAGATCAACTGCGGACGCGGAGCGGCAGCGCGGATCGCCGCCGACAGTTCGGTCACCTGCTGCCGCGAAGCGAAGTTGCGCTTGAACAGCACCACCCCGGCCACAGCATCGTGCTGCAGCCAGTCACGTTCCTGGGCGGTCAGTTCAGTACCGGCAACGCCGATCAGCAGCATGGTCGATCTCCACAACGGGCGCCCGCATGGCGCAGTGCCGCATTGTCGCAGAACCGGCCAACAGGCGCAGTGGTCAAAAAAGGGGACGGAGGGGATTAACGCGCAATCGGCCCACTGGTGCCGAATACGACTTGATCCCCCCCGTCCCCTGTTGCGGTCCGGTCAGACCTTGCAGCCGTCCGCGCCGCAGGCGTCGTCGCTGCCATCCGCGGCACCCTGCGCGCCCTGCCCTGCCGCCTGCTCGGCGGCAATCTGGCGCAGCGCGTTGGCGAAGGCTTCCGGCGGCTGGGCGCCGGATACAGCCCAGCGACCGTCGATGACGAAGGTGGGCACCGAGGAGATACCCAGCGCATGGGCCTGCGCCAGGCCCGCTTCCACTTCGGCCAGGCCACGATCGCCGGCCAGCATCTGCTGGATCTCGTCTGCAGCCAGGCCACCCGCAGCGCCGGCCTCGACCAGCACTGCCGGGTCGGCCAGATTCTGTCCATGCTCGAAGTGGGCGCGGAACAGCGCCTCGCCGACCGCCTCCTGCACGCCGTTCTGGCCCGCCAGCCACAGCAGGCGATGCGCCGGCAGCGTGGTTACCCGCACCTGGCCCTGGCTGAAGTCCATCGGCAGGCCCTCGGCCCGCGCGGTGGTCTGGGTCTGGCCAAGAATCTGCTCGGTGCGCTCGGCACCGCCGAACTTGCGCACATAGGCCTCGCGCAGCGGCACCGGGGTGGCGTCCGCATCCGGGTCGAGCTGGAACGGCTGCCAGTGGATCTCGAGTTCGGGCGCGTCGGCGCCCAGCAACTGCACACCCTGCTGGAAGCGATGCTTGCCGATCCAGCACCAGGGGCAGACCACGTCGGAGTAGATGTCGATTCTCATCCCTGCGACATGTGGCCTGCTCGCCCCGAAAAAAGGGGGACGGAAGGAATGTCGCTATTCCGTTCGCCCCACTTCAGGATTTCACCACTGTGAATAGGGATTGTTGGCCAGCGCCACGTTGTAGTAGCGCGCGTCGTCGGTGACCTCGGCGCCGACCCAGTCCGGCAGGTCGATGGCCTGGTCGGCGCTGTCGAGTTCGACTTCGGCGACCACCAGGCCGGCGTTGTCACCCAGGAACTCGTCCACTTCCCAGGTCAGGCCGGCGTACGCGACCAGATGCCGGCGCTTGTCGATCAGGCCGCCGACGCACAGCGCCAGCAGGTCGCGCGCATCCTGCACCGGGATCGGGTAGTCGAACTCCTGCCGGGTATGGCCCAGCGTTCGCGACTTCAGGTTCAGTGCGGCCTTCTCGCCTTCGATGCGGACCCGCACCGAGGCGTTCTGGGTGCCGCGGTCGAGCGCGCCCAGATCGTTGATGTAGCCCTGCGCCATCGGGATGACCCGGTGCGCGGCGGTGCGCCACCCATCATGGGTGACGAGGAATTTGCGTTCGATTTCGATGCCCATGGGCACAGTATGCGGCTCACGCCAGATGCTGCCTATCAGCGCGGCGACAGGCACGACTACACTGCGCAGCCCCCAACCAAGGAAGGGTCGCCCATGGCACTTTCCCGTCGTCTTCGTCGCTGTCTTGCCCTGTCGGCACTGCTGCCGTGTGTGGCCGCCAATGCCGCATCAACGGCGATGCCATCGCTGCAGCAGGCACAGGCCGCGATGGACCGGATGTTCGATCAGGCCATTGCCGATCGCCCCGCCAGCGACAGCAGCCGCCTGGTTGCCGAGACCTTCCGGCCCCGCCTGCAGGCCCTGGACAGCTGCGCAGCCGCCGAGGCCGGCGATGCCGTCGACTGCATCGCCACCGCCAACGCAGGCATCAACTCGCGACCGCAGCTGCTGCGGCTGGCCCTGGTGGCCGGCGTGTGGACCCTGCCTGACCAGCGCGATGTCCCAGTTCCGGCGCCGCCGAAGGATCGGGTGCAGGCCCTGCTGCGGGAACGGATCGCCGCACAGGCGCAGCAGCAGGCCGACCCCGCCCTGCGCACGCGCTACGCGCAGGCGGCCGGCACTCTGCAGGTGCAGGACGTGAGGAACTGCGACGTCGCCAGCGACAGGGCCGTCATCGAATGCACGGTGCGCGCGGGCGACGGCAGCGAGCACGGCGAGCAGTCGATGGCCTTCGTGCGCGTGGACGGCCAGTGGCAGAACGCCCCGGCCGACTGAGCGCGTTGCCTGCGTGCAGGCAGCAAGGCAGGCGCCGGGTAGACCCCGGCGCCGCAGGCATCAACGCTTTTCGAACACCGCGATGCTTTCCACGTGCGCGGTATGCGGGAACATGTCCATCGCACCGGCGCTGACCAGGGTGAAGCCCTGTTCGTTGACCAGGTAGCCGGCATCGCGGGCCAGCGAGCCCGGATGGCAGCTGACATAGACGATGCGCTTGAACTGCTTCAACGGCAGCTGCTGCAGCACTTCGATGGCGCCGGAACGCGGCGGATCCAGCAGCAGCTTGTCGAAGCCCTGGCGCATCCACGGCGTGCTGCGCTGGTCCTGGGTCAGGTCGGC
The DNA here is from genome assembly GCF_002750935.1 of Stenotrophomonas sp. LMG 10879. Taxonomy (NCBI): domain Bacteria; kingdom Pseudomonadati; phylum Pseudomonadota; class Gammaproteobacteria; order Lysobacterales; family Lysobacteraceae; genus Stenotrophomonas; species Stenotrophomonas sp. LMG 10879. The sequence goes on along the minus strand of NZ_PEJT01000002.1, from coordinate 221,962 downwards.
GCTGTAGAACTGCGCGTTGGCCAGTCCGTTGCGCTCGGCGTTTTCACGCGCACGCGCCACCAGCCCGGCATCACCTTCCACGCCCACCACTTCGCGCACCTTGCGTGCCAGCGGCAGGGTGAAGTTGCCCAGGCCACAGAACAGGTCCAGCACGCGCTCGTCGGCACCCGGCTCAAGCAGGTCCAGCGCGTGGGCGATCATCTTCTCGTTGAGCTTGGCATTGACCTGGATGAAATCCAGCGGACGGAATGCCAGTTCGACATCCCACGGCGCCAGCCGGAACGACAGCGCCACGCCCTGCCCGTCCAGCGGCTGCACGGTGTCCACGCCACCCGACTGCAGGTAGATGACAAAGCCCTGCTGCTGGCCAAAGGCCGCCCAGGCAGCGCGATCAGCGTCACTCAGCGGCTGCAGGTGGCGCACGGTCAGTACCACCGCCTGGTCACCGGCGATGAATTCGATCTGCGGAATGTCGCGTTTGCCGTCCAGCGATTCGATGAAAGTCGACAGCACCTCCACCTTGGTGCCGATCTCCGGGATCACGGTCAGGCACTGCTGCAGGTCCGCGACGAAACGCGGATCCTGTTCACGGAAGCCGACCAGGGTCTTGTCCTTCTTCTCGACCCGGCGCACCGAGAACCGGCCCTTGCGGCGATAGCCCCAGCTGTCGCCGACCAGCGGCGGCAGCACGGTGCCCGGCTTCACATGGCCGATGCGCTCCAGGTTGTCCATCAGCACGCGCTGCTTGGCGACGATCTGCTGGTCTTCATCCAGGTGCTGCAGCACGCAGCCGGCGCAGGTTCCGAAATGCGGGCACTTGGGGGTCACCCGCTGCGGCGAGGCCTGCAGCACCTGCACCGTGCGCGCCTCATCGAAGTGGCGGCTGCGGGCGGTCTGTTCGGCCATCACCACTTCGCCCGGAAGGGCGCCGCTGATGAAGGTGACCTTGCCGCCCTCGCCTTCACGGCGGGCAACACCGCGGCCATCATGGCTGAGGTCGAGGATCTCGGTCTGGAAGGGAGTACGGTCGATGCGGGAGCGGGATCGGGCCACGTGGCAACAGGCTGCGGGCAAAAGTGGGGCGGTATTGTCGCAGATCCTGACCGGCGGGGCCGCTGGCCGCTTGCGCCCGCCGCCGCCGTGCTTGATGATTGACCCCAGCTGACATGGAGGCAGCCCTGATGCAGATGACCCCGCGGGCCAGTCGACCCCGCTTCCTGCTTGTCGAGGACGACATCATCAGCCGCGGTTTTTTCAAAGCGGCGTTGGAAACGTTACCAGCGGATGTGGACACCGCCGACTCACTGGCCAGCGCCTTGGCGCGCGCCGAGCCCGGTGCCCACGATCTGTGGCTGATCGACGTCAACCTGCCCGATGGCAATGGTGCCCAGCTGTTGCACCAGCTGCGCCGCTCGCACCCGGACACCCCGGCGCTGGCGCACACCGCCGACGGCGATGCCGCCATTCACGCACGCCTGCGCGAGGCCGGCTTCAGCGACACCCTGGTCAAGCCGCTGGGCCGCGACCAGCTGCTGAAGGCGGTCCGCCGTGCGCTGGTCAACAGCCCTGCCGGTTCCACGGTGCCGCCGGCGGCGGTCGAGCTGGCGCTGGAGGACTGGGACGAAACCGCCGCCCTGGCCGCGCTCAATGGCCAGCGCAACCACCTGATCGCCCTGCGCGAGTTGTTCCTGGCCGAACTGCCGGGCGTGCGCGACGCGGTCGAACAGGCCGTGGACCAGCACGACGAGCGCCAGCTGCGCAGCCAGTTGCACCGGTTGCAGGCCAGCTGCGGGTTCGTGGGTGCCGCGCGACTGGCGCGGGCGGTGCGGCAGCTGCATCACATGCCCGAATCGGGGCAGGCACAAGCGGGGTTCCGCGCCGCCGTAGCGGCCCTGCTGCACTGAGGGGTTCGGCCGGGCTGCGCCCGGCACCCGCCGAGGCAACGGCCGGAGCAACGGCAACAGCCAAAGCGGCTTCCTGCGGGATGGCGGGGCGGCATGGGCTGGCAGGACACGCCGTAAACCCGTCCCTGGGGGCTCGATGGCGCCATCCATGGCGCCAACGGTCCTGCCAGCCCATGCCGCCCCACCCCTGACAGTTTCCCGATGGCTGGTAGATTCACGCCATGCGTGGATGAATCTCCAACGAAATCGAAGATTTCGACAATTGAACGAAGAGCATCCACGCATGGCGTGGATCTACGTGTCGACCAAGGTCGACACCTACCAGAGCCGGAAGCCGTTCCGACAGCTCGCGGACAATTGTCGAAGGCGGGGTGGGTCCGGTGGCAGGGGCGTGAGCCGCATGGATGCGGCGACCGAGCCTACAGGGACGTATTTACGGCGTCCCCTGCCACCGGACCCACCCCGCCTACCCACGGATAGCCAGCTCTTGCCGTTGACGTTGACGTTGACGTTGATTCGGCAGGTGCAGGGCTGCAAGACCTGCCGAACACCCCTCAACGCCTGGGCGCGAGCTGCTCCAGCATCTCCCACGACTTCAAGCCACGCGCGCCAAGGTGATGAGCCAGCACCCGCCGCATCGGCAGGCGCAGGCTGGCCAGATCGGCTGCGTCGGGTTCGTCGTCGGCTGCCAGCGCCAACAGCGCCGAGCCGGTAGCCGCCGCCCGACGCTCGCCGCCACGCTCACTGAGCAGGCGCTGCGGTCCTTCCTGCGGGTCCAGTTCATAGCGTGCCGCCGGGTCGATCGGCTGGCCATCGCTGGCGGTCTCCAGATCGAAGCCCACACCCAGCGCTGCCAGCAGCTCGCGCTCGAAACGACGCAGGGTCCAGGCCAATCCGGCACCCACAGCCAAGCGCGCACGCGCTTCGCCGTAGGCCAGGTACAACTCCGGCAACGGATCCTGGCGTGGCGCCAGCCGCAGGGTCAGTTCACTCAGATAGAACCCGGCCAGCATGGCCTGGCCAAGCAGGCGCGGCGCCACATCCAGCGCTTCAGCACCGCGCAGCTGGGCCAGTTCGCCACGCTGCAGCGCGCTGAAGCGGATCCACTGCAGGGGCTGCAGGGCCGCTCGCAGCACCTGGCCCTTGGCAGTGGAAACGCCACGCGCAAGCAGGCCGATACGGCCGTGCTCGGCGCTCAATACCTCGACCAGCAGGCTGGTCTCGCGATAGGCCCGCGCATGCAGCACGAAGCCGGTGTCGTCCTCGATCAGCATCGAAGCGACCGTCGCGGCTTATTCGTAGCCGAAGGCCTTCAGCGCGGCCTCGTCATCGGACCAGCCCTCACGCACGCGCACCCAGGTTTCCAGGAACACCTTGGCACCGAACAGACGCTCCATCTGCAGGCGGGACTTGGCCCCGATCTCCTTCAGGCGGGTGCCGCCCTTGCCGATCACGATCGCCTTCTGGCCTTCGCGCTCGACCCAGATCACCGCACCGATGCGCAGCAGGTTGCCGTCCTCGGTGAAGCGCTCGATCTCCACCGTAGTGGCGTACGGCAGCTCTTCGCCCAACTGGCGCATCAGCTGTTCACGCACCAGTTCGCCGGCCAGGAAGCGCTGGCTGCGGTCGGTGATTTCGTCTTCGCCGAACATCGGCGGGGCTTCCGGCAACAGTGCCAGCACGTCGCGGACCAGGGCTTCCAGGCCGTTGCGCTTCTGCGCCGAAATCGGATGCACCGACGAGAAGTCACGGCCGGCGGTCACTTCCTGCAGGAACGGCAGCAGTGCACCCTTGTCCTTCATGCGGTCGATCTTGTTGACCACCAGCACCACCGGGATACCGGCGTCGCGCAGCACGTTGAAGGCCAGGCTGTCCTCTTCGTCCCAGCGTCCGGCTTCGATCACCAGCAGGCCGGCGTCGACGCCTTCCAGCGAACCGCGCGCGGCGCGGTTCATGACCCGGTTCATCGCACGCTTCTGCACCTTGTGCAGGCCGGGCGTGTCGACCAGCACCAGCTGCCCTTCCGGGTAGGTGGCGATGCCCAGCAGGCGGTGACGGGTGGTCTGCGGCCGGTTGGACACGATGCTGACCTTGGCCCCGACCAGGGCATTGGTCAGGGTCGATTTGCCCACGTTCGGGCGGCCGATGACGGCCACGCTGCCGCAATGATGGGGAGTTTGTTCGCTCACTTGGAATCCAGTTGTTCAAGGACGGCCGCAGCCGCTTGTTGTTCGGCAATCCGCCGCGAGGAGCCTTCGCCCTCGGTGCTGGCGGCGGGGTCGGCTACGTTGCAGCGTACCCGGAAGTGTTTGGCGTGGTCGTCACCGGATTCTGACACCAGTTCGTACTGGGGCAACGCCTTCTGTCGGCCCTGCAGCCATTCCTGCAGGCGCGTCTTGGGGTCCTTCTCCGGTCGCCCGGTGGCCGGCAGCGCCTCCATCGAGGCGGCAAACCAGGGCAGGACCATCGCCCGGCAGGCTTCAAAGCCGGCATCCAGGTAGATCGCCGCGACCACGGCCTCGAATGCATCGGCCAGGGTCGAGTCGCGCCGATGGCCGCCGGACTTCATCTCGCCGGGCCCCATGGTCAGCCGGTCACCCAGCTGCAGGGTGCGCGCGATCACCGCCAGTGCACCCTCGCGCACCAGCTCGGCGCGGGCGCGGGTCATCGCGCCTTCGTCCGCCTTGGGCCAGCGCAGGTACAACGCCTCGGCGACCATCATGTTGACGATGCTGTCGCCAAGGAACTCCAGCCGCTCGTTATGCGGCGCGCCGGCACTGCGATGGGTCAGCGCCTGCTTGAGCAGGCCTGGATCGCGGAAGGCGTGACCGATCAGGTCTTCACGTTGGAAAGATTTATTCGGCACCGCTACGGGTCAGGTCCTGGGAAGAATCGAATTTGCCAACCACATCCAGGTTGCCGACCAGTTGGCGGCGCACTTCGTAGTTGACCTTGAGGGTCCAGCCATTGTCGCGACGGTCGAACTTGACGTTGGCCGGCTTCACGTTGTCCGAGTAATTGATGTACAGCCGCTTGAAGAACAGCTCCTGGATGTTGGCCGGCGCCATGCTGCCGATACCGGGTTCCTTGGCCAGGCTCTTCATCGCCGAGCGCACCGCGTAGTACTCCTGGTACATCGGGAACAGCTTCATGCCGATGTAGAGGAAGAAGCCAACCACGATCAGGACCGTCAGGAACGAGGTCAGGGTCATGCCGCGCTGCGTGTTCATCGTCTTCATTGCGTTCTCCCCAGATACGCGAGTGGATGTGAAGTCAGTTGATGCTCGAGCCGATCCGCGACGGTTCGAAGCCGTCCTTGCAGAACCAGCCCTGGCAGTTCAGCCAGATCAGGAATGCCTTGCCGCGCAGGTTCTCTTCCGGCAGCAGGCCCCAGAAACGGCCGTCGTCGCTGTTGTCACGATTGTCGCCCATCACCAGGTACTTGCCGGCCGGCACGGTCCACTGGCCCTGGCCACGCGGATAGTCGGTCTCCAGCACGGTGTGGGTACGGCCCGGCAGGTGCTCGACCAGCAGGTTGGCGCCCTCGCCCTGGCCCTTGTGGCCGGCGTAGATACCCTTGTTGTCGTACTTCAGCGGCTCGCCGTTGAGGATCACGCCGTCGCCTTCGAACACGACGGTGTCGCCCGGCACGCCGATCACGCGCTTGATGAAGTTCTCGCCCTTGGCCGGGTCGTTGTCACCATGGCCGGGGAAGTGGAACACCACCACGTCGCCGCGGGCCGGATCGCCGACCGGCACGAAGCGGGTATTGGTGATCGGCAGGCGCAGGCCATAGGAGAACTTGTTGACCAGGATGAAATCGCCGATCAGCAGGTTCGGCATCATCGAGCTGGACGGGATCTTGTACGGCTCGGCGATGAAGCTGCGCACGATCAGCACGATCGCCAGCACCGGGAAGAACGCACGCGAGTAGTCCACCAGCACCGGCTCGGTGTCGAGCAGGCCGGCGCGCTGGGCGCGCCGCTTGGCCAGGTACAGCTTGTCGGCCAGCAGGATCAGGCCGGAGGCCAGGGTCAGCACGACCAGGAGGATCTCAAACAGTTTCATTCAGGGTCCTTTGCAACGTCACCGGACGATCGGCCCGAAGGCCGGTTTCGGGGCTTATTTGTTGTCCATCTGCAGCACGGCCAGGAAGGCTTCCTGCGGAATTTCCACGCGGCCGACCTGCTTCATGCGCTTCTTGCCTTCCTTCTGCTTTTCCAGAAGCTTCTTCTTGCGCGAAACGTCGCCACCATAGCACTTGGCCAGAACGTTCTTGCGCATGGCCTTGACCGTGGTGCGCGAGATGATCTGCGAGCCGACGGCCGCCTGGATGGCCACGTCGAACTGCTGGCGCGGGATCAGGTCCTTCATCTTCTCGCACAGCTCGCGGCCGCGACGATCGGCATGGCTGCGGTGCACGATCAGCGACAGCGCATCGACCTTGTCACCGTTGATCAGCACGTCAACGCGCACGAACGGACCGGCATCGAAGCGCACGAAGTGGTAGTCCAGCGAAGCATAGCCACGGCTGACCGACTTCAGCTTGTCGAAGAAATCCAGCACCACTTCGGCCATCGGCAGCTCGTAGCTGATCTGCACCTGGCTGCCCAGGTAGTTGATGCCGAGCTGGCTGCCGCGCTTTTCTTCGCACAGCTTGATGATGTTGCCGATGTACTCCTCGGGGGTGAGCACGTTGGCGCGGATGATCGGCTCGCGGATCTCCTGCACATGGTTCACCGGCGGCAGCTTGGCCGGGTTGTCCATGTTGATGATCGTGCCGTCGGTCTTCAGGACTTCATACACCACCGTCGGCGCGGTGCTGATCAGGTCCAGGTTGTATTCGCGTTCCAGGCGTTCCTGCACGATTTCCATGTGCAGCATGCCGAGGAAGCCGCAGCGGAAACCAAAGCCCATCGCTTCGGAACTTTCCGGCTCGAAGCGCAGCGCGGCATCGTTCAGGCGCAGCTTGTCCAGCGCTTCGCGCAGGTCCGGGTAATCCTCGGCATCGACCGGGAACAGGCCGGCGAACACGCGCGGCTGCATTTCCTGGAAGCCCGGCAGCGGCTTCGGCGCCGGGTCGGCAGCGAGGGTGAGGGTGTCACCGACGGGCGCGCCATGCACGTCCTTGATGCTGGCGGTGACCCAGCCCACTTCGCCCGCGCGCAGTGCCGGCAGCACCTTGCGCTTGGGGGTGAACACACCGACGTTGTCGACCTGGTGGTTGCGGCCGGTGGACATCACCTGCAGCTTGTCGCCGGCCTTGATCTCGCCCTGCATCACGCGCACCAGCGAGACCACGCCCAGGTAGTTGTCGAACCACGAGTCGATGATCAGCGCCTGCAGCTTGTCGGTATCACGCGGCACCGGCGGCGGAATGCGATGCACGATCGCTTCCAGCACGTCGACCACGTTCAGGCCGGTCTTGGCACTGACCGGGACCGCGTCGCTGGCATCGATGCCGATCACGGCCTCGATCTCGGCCTTGGCGCGCTCGATATCGGCGGTGGGCAGGTCGATCTTGTTGATCACCGGCACCACTTCCAGCCCCTGCTCCACTGCGGTGTAGCAGTTGGCCACCGACTGCGCTTCCACGCCCTGGGCCGCATCTACCACCAGCAGCGCGCCCTCGCAGGCGGCCAGCGAGCGGCTGACTTCATAGGAGAAGTCGACGTGGCCGGGGGTATCGATGAAGTTCAGATGGTAGGTCTGGCCGTCCTTCGCCACATACGGCAGCGACACCGACTGCGCCTTGATGGTGATGCCACGCTCGCGCTCGATCGGGTTGGAGTCGAGCACCTGCGCTTCCATCTCGCGGGCCTGGAGGCCGCCACAGAGCTGGATGATACGGTCGGCCAGCGTGGACTTGCCGTGGTCGACGTGGGCGATGATGGAGAAGTTGCGGATGTTCCGCATCGAATCAGAGGACATAGAGAGGTGGCGGCGGCGCGCGGCGTCGTCAGGGTAACGGTCGATTATCGCATGCCCGGAGGGTGACCGCGTGGTTGACCTGTCCGGGCAAGCCCCGGAATGGCCGAAGCCCCGCCGGGGCGGGGCTTCGGGGATACCACATGGGCCGCCGTGAAGGCGGCCATCCGTTCTTACGGGCCGGCCTTGACCGCCACGAAGGCGCTGTTGCCGCTGCCGGTACGGACCAGCAGCATGACCACGTCACCCTTCTTGTACCCGGCAAGTGCACGGTTCAGGGTTTCCACGCTGCCGACCGGGGTGCTGGCCACCTGCAGGATCACCATGCCGCCGGACAGGCCGGCATCCCGGGCACCCTCGCCCTTCACTGCGGTGATGCGGACGCCTTCGCCCGTCTCCAGGCCCAGCTGCTTGCGCTGCGGCGCAGTCAGGTCGGCAACCTCCAATCCCAGCAGGGCATTGGCGCCGGTCTGCGGGGCTGCCGTGTCATTGCCTGCGGACGGGCTGCGGGCGTTGCCCTGCGCATCCTCGGCCAGGGCCGTCAGGGTCGCGCTCAGGTCACGCGGCTTGCCGTCGCGGATCACGCCCAGGGTGACCCGGCTGCCCGGCGCCATCGCACCGATCAGTGGCGGCAGATCGGACCAGCTGTTGACCGGCGCGCCGTTCACCGTGCGGATCACGTCACCGATCTTGACCCCGGCCTTGGCCGCAGCGCTGTCCGGCACGATCTGGTTGACCAGCGCGCCGCGGCTGTCGGGCAGGCCCATGGCCTGTGCCTTCAGGCCGTCGATCTCCTGCACCACCGCGCCGAGCTGGCCACGGGTGACCTTGCCGGTCTTCTTGATCTGCTCGACCGCGCTCATCGCCAGGTCGATAGGGATCGCGAAGCTGATGCCCATGTAGCCGCCCGAGGCCGAGAAGATCTGCGAGTTGATGCCGACCACTTCACCACGGGTATTCAGCAACGGGCCGCCGGAATTGCCCTGGTTGATCGCCACGTCGGTCTGGATGAATGGCACATAGCGCTGATCCGGCCCACCGGTGTTGCGGCCGAGGGCACTGACCACGCCAGCGGTAACCGAGTGGTCGAGGCCGAACGGTGAACCGATCGCGACAACCCACTGGCCGGGCTTCAGGCTGTTGGAATCCCCCACGCGCACGGTCGGCAGGTTCTTGCCGTCGATCTTCAACAGGGCCACGTCGTACTGCTGGTCGCTGCCGACCACCTTGGCGGTGAACTCGCGACGATCGCCGAGCTTGACCTTCACTTCGCTTGCGTCGGCGACCACGTGGTAGTTGGTCAGCACGTAGCCGTCAGGCGAAATGATGAAGCCCGAGCCCATCCCGCGGCCCTTGATGCTGGGCCCGCCGTCCTGGCCGCCGGGCCCCTGCCCGGGCATCGGGAAATCCGGGCCGAAGAAGCGGCGGAAGAACTCGGGCATCTCGTCATCGCCCGGGCCCATGCCGCCGCGTGCCTGTCGGTTGCTGCGGACAATGGTGGTGTCGACGTTGACCACGCCGGGGCCAACCTGTTCCACCAGATTGGTGAAGTCAGGCAGACCGCTGACCAGCGGTTGCGCCGGTGCGCGCGGCGCCGCAGCGGCGGCGGCGGCCTGCGGCGGGGCGGTCGGCGCCGCCGGTTGGGCGCAGGCCACCAGCGGCAGGGTCAGGGCGAACAGGCCAATGGCCTGTGTGCGGAGTCGGGGAGTCATCGGACGGCAACCTCCGGGTCGGATGGAAAGGGAAAGAAGCGCCCCGCTGGCGGCGGGGCGTGTGACGTTACCCGGCTCAGTCGCGCGGGCGCTGCGGCGCCGGCAGATCATCCTGCAGGCGCGGCTCGAACGGATAGAACGCGGCGCCACCGGCATGGGCAGGGAAGCTGGCATTGAGAGCGCCACCGGCGGCGGGCGCCAGGCTGGAGCGCGGCCACGGCCGTGCCTGCAGGCTGCCGACCTCGCCAAATGGCAGGTTGCGCGCGCTACCGGCCGGCATGGTCGGGGTCAGCGGCGCCTGGCTGGCGACCGCGCGCAACGGGGTGTCATCGCGCTGGGCCACGCGTGCGGCCTGCTGGCTGCGGGTGGCGCTGGCGCGGCGCACGTCCTGGCGACGGCTGGCGGCGGCCATGGCCACCGCCGGCACGCTGGCCACGGCCATCGCGGCGGTGTCCACCGACGCCTCGGTGACAGCCGCAGGCTGCCCGGATGCCGGCGGCAACTGCGCCTGGCTGGCGATCACCTGCGGTGCGGAGACATCGACGGGCGGCGCCTCCTGCAGCTTTTCGCGGCCGACGAACAGCGCCACGGCGGCAACCGAAGCCGCCAGTGCGCCGCCACCCCAGGCACGCCAACCACTGCGGCGGGCCTGACGCTTCGGCTCGGCCTGCTGCGCAGGCTCGGCGGCGATGGCGGCAGCCACGGCGGCACTGAAACCGGCCGGTGCCAGCAGTGACGCCTGGCCACGCATGACGTCACCCAGCAGCTGCCAACGTTCCTGGCAGCCGGCCAGTTCCGGATCGTGTTCCATGCGGCGCACCAGGAAGCGCGCCTCGTCTGCCCCCAGCTCGCCGTCGACCAGCGCCGACAACTGCTGGCGATGGCGTTCGTCCAGGCGTTGCCCGGCGGGAGACTGGTGGTTGTGCGATTCGTTGTTCGGAATGCGGGTCATATACGGCTCTTCTCGCGGGTGGCGCTGCCGATGTCCAACAGCGGCCGGAGTTCGGTGTCGATCGCCTCGCGCGCCCGGAAGATCCGGGAACGCACGGTGCCGATCGGGCACCCCATCTTCTGCGCGATTTCCTCGTAGCTCAGGCCTTCCACCTCGCGCAGGGTGATCGCTGACCGGAGTTCTTCCGGCAGCGCGTTGACGGCCTTCATCACCGTCTGTTCCAGCTCCTGGCGCATCAACTCGCGCTCCGGCGTGTCGGTGTCGCGCAGGCGTGTGCCACTGTCGAACTGCTCGGCGTCACCGATGTCGATGTCATCGGTCGGCGGGCGGCGATTGTGCGAAGCCAGATGATTTTTGGCGGTATTCACGGCGATCCGATGCAACCAGGTTGAGAACTGGGCGTCGCCACGGAAGCTTCCAATCGCACGGTAGGCACGGATGAAAGTGTCCTGGGCCACGTCCTGACATTCACTCCAGTCGGCGATGTAGCGACCGACCAGGGCCACGACCCGATGCTGGTACTTGCGCACCAGGACATCGAAGGCGGCACTCTCGCCGTGCTGCACGCGCCGGACCAGTTCCAGATCCAGCTCCTGTGGTGTATCAACATCGGCCATGAGGGGCCGCACTCCTGTCAGCCCAACCGACGTCGGGCAATGAGACTGCCAATCCCGGGAAAAGTTCAGTCGCCGATCACCTGGCGCCGCACCAGCTTTTAACCACCGTTCCGTTAACGTTCCGGTCCAAGGCCTGCGATCCGGGGCGCCACACCCCTGCTATTGGGATTTGACGCGGGGGAAACAACCTCTGGATCATAGCCCCCTTCTCCATACACAACCGGATGGAACGTCCATGCTCTCAAGCTTCGATGGTCTCCGCTTCAGCCACTGGCACCCCGAGATCCGCGACGATGGCGTGGTGGTCCTCTCCCTTGATCGTCAGGACAGCAGTGTCAACGCAATGTCGCAGGATGTCCTGCTGGAGCTGGGCGATCTGCTTGAGCGCATCGCCATGGACCCGCCCAAGGGCGTGGTGATCCAGTCGATCAAGAAGGCAGGCTTCATCGCCGGTGCCGACCTGAAGGAATTCCAGGAGTTCGATCGCCGCGGCACGGTCAACGATGCCATCCGTCGTGGCCAGTCGACCTACCAGAAGCTGGCCGAGCTGCCCTGCCCGACCGTGGCCGCCATCCATGGCCATTGCCTGGGCGGCGGCACCGAGCTGGCCCTGGCCTGCCGCTATCGCGTCGCGTCCAATGACAGTTCCACCCGCATCGGCCTGCCGGAAACCCAGCTGGGCATCTTCCCGGGCTGGGGTGGCAGCGCGCGCCTGCCGCAGCTGGTCGGCGCACCCGCGGCGATGGACATGATGCTGACCGGACGCACGTTGTCGGCCTCGGCCGCACGCGGCATCGGCCTGGTCGACAAGGTGGTGGCACCGGCCGTCGTGCTCGACACCGCGGTGGCGTTGGCGTTGTCCGGCACCACCCGTCCGTTCAAGCAGCGCGCGACGGCGTGGGCGACCAATACCTGGCTTGCACGCCAGCTGCTGGCACCGCAGATGGTCAAGCAGGTTGCGCGCAAGGCGAAGAAGGACCAGTACCCGGCGCCGTATGCGTTGATCAGCACCTGGCAGCGCAGCGGCGGCAAGCCGGTGCAGGCACGCCTGGATGCCGAACGACGCGCGGTGGTGAAGCTGGCCAGCACGCCGACCGCGCGCAACCTGATCCGCATCTTCTTCCTCACCGAACGCCTGAAGGGCCTCGGTGGTGGAGATTCCGGCATCCGCCACGTGCACGTGGTCGGTGCCGGCGTGATGGGCGGTGACATCGCAGCGTGGGCCGCCTACAAGGGCTTCGACGTGACCCTGCAGGACCGCGAGCAGCGTTTCATCGACCCCGCCATGGAACGCGCGCAGGCACTGTTTGCCAAGAAGGTGCGTGACGAGAGCAAGCGCCCGGCCGTAGCCGCGCGTCTGCGTGCGGACCTGGAAGGCAACGGCGTGGCCCAGGCCGATCTGGTGATCGAAGCGATCATCGAGAACCCGGAAGCCAAGCGTGCGCTGTACCAGACGCTGGAGCCGAAGATGAAGCTCGACGCGCTGCTGACCACCAACACCTCGTCGATTCCGCTGGTGGAACTGCGCGATCACATCCAGCGTCCGGCGCAGTTCGCCGGCCTGCATTATTTCAACCCGGTGGCGCAGATGCCGCTGGTGGAGATCATCCATCACGACGGCATGGCCGCTGAGACCGAGCGTCGCCTGGCGGCCTTCTGCAAGGCGCTGGGCAAGTTCCCGGTGCCGGTGGCCGGCACCCCCGGCTTCCTGGTCAACCGCGTGCTGTTCCCGTACATGCTGGAAGCCGCCACCGCGTATGCCGAAGGCATTCCGGGGCCGGTGATCGACAAGGCGGCGGTGAAGTTCGGCATGCCGATGGGCCCGATCGAACTGATCGACACCGTGGGCCTGGACGTGGCCGCTGGCGTGGGCAAGGAACTGGCACCGTTCCTGGGCCTGCAGATTCCGGCGGCGCTGCAGGCGGTGGAACCGGACAAGCGCGGCAAGAAGGATGGCCAGGGCATCTACACCTGGGAAAACGGCCGGGCCAAGAAGCCGGACGTGGCGCGCGACTACCAGGCGCCTGCCGATCTGGAAGATCGCCTGATCCTGCCGCTGTTGAACGAGGCAGTGGCGTGCCTGCACGAGGGCGTGGTGGCCGACGCGGACCTGCTGGATGCGGGCGTAATTTTCGGTACCGGTTTCGCACCGTTCCGCGGCGGTCCGATCCAGCACATCCGTGCGGTCGGTGCCGATGCCATCGTGGAGCGACTGAAGGCGTTGCAGCAGCGTCACGGCGACCGCTTCGCCCCGCGCCCGGGCTGGGACAACCCGCTCCTGCGCGAACCGGTGGTGTAACGGCCGGGCCTGCGGCCCGGCACCCGCAGAGGCAACAGCTACAGCTACAGCTACAGCAGAAGCCAGAGCCAAAGCGGCTCTGGCTTTTCTGTTTGTTGGGCGGGGCGATGTGGGTTGGCAGGACACGCCGTAAACCCATCCCTGGGGGCTCGATGGCGCCATCCATGGCGCCAACGGTCCTGCCAACCCACACCGCCCCACCCCTGACAGTTTCCCGGTGACGGTTGGTGAACTGCGATTGCTGGTAGATGTCGACCTTGGTCGACACACTTGATCCACGCCATGCGTGGATGCGAGCGAAGCGACCAGCGTTTGATTTTGATTTTCTTTTTTCTTCTCCGTGGCTGGACGGCACACGGAAACTGTCAGAGGTCGGGCGGGGTGGGTTCGCGGGGGTGTCCGCGGCATGGATGCCGCGGCCAAGCCTCCAGGGACGGATTCACGGCGTCCCCCGCGAACCCACCCCGCCCGGCCAAGCGCGGCTTTTGAATTTGCTTCTGCCTTACGCGCGACCAACCAACCAACAGCCACGAGGGGCTGCGCCGTTGGCTGGAACAACCTGTTACCCGAACGGGGAATGCCACCGTAACGACAGCGTGCGATCCTGACCGCCTTGATCCCTGCCAGCGAGAACGCCCGCATGACCACCATCATCGCCCCGCGCGTACACGACATCGGCGGCCTGGAAGTGCGCCGTGCAGTGCCCACCCTGCAGGCCCGCAGCATCGGCTCGTTCGTGTTCGTCGACCAGATGGGCCCGGCACTCATGCACCCCGGTACCGCCATCGACGTGCGCCCGCATCCGCATATCGGCCTGGCCACCGTCACCTACCTGTGGTCGGGCGCCATCGGCCACCGCGACACGCTGGGCTCGGACCAGGTGATCCGCCCCGGCGACGTCAACTGGATGACCGCCGGCCGCGGCATCGCCCATTCCGAGCGCACGCCACAACCGGACCGCGACCATGACAACCCGATCCACGGTATGCAGACCTGGGTGGCGTTGCCGAAGTCGCATGAGGAAATCGAACCGGCGTTCTACCACCACGCGGCCGCCACGCTGCCCGAGCAGCGTCGCAACGGCGCCTGGCTGCGGGTGATCGCCGGACGCGCCTATGGCGAGGAGTCGCCGGTCAAGGTGTTCGCCGATACGCTCAACGTGGCGATCGATCTCGACCCGGATGCAGAGATCGACATCGATGACGGTCACCGCGAGCGTGCGCTGTACATCCTCGAAGGCGAAGCGCAACTGGATGGCGTGGACATTCCCGCCCAGCACCTGGTGATTCCCGAAGCCGGTGCGCGTGGCCGCCTGCGCGCGAAGACGCCGGTAAAGGCGATGCTGTTCGGCGGCGAGCCGCTGGATGGGCCGCGCCATCTGTGGTGGAACTTCGTGTCCAGTTCGAAGGAACGTATCGAGCAGGCCAAGCACGACTGGGAAGCCGGACGTTTCGGCACCATTCCCGGCGACGACAAGGAATTCATTCCCCTGCCCGAGCATTGAGCATCGCGTGTTGCACACATCCGAGGGTGTATCCCTGCACCCGGCGTTGACGCTACAGTCACCCGCTGATCACTGAAATGTGACATAAATCACACTTTCGACCGTCAAAGGAGTGCAACACATGAGCATGGGTAAACGCTTGTCCGCCGAGTTCCTCGGCACGTTCTGGCTAGTTCTGGGTGGCTGTGGCAGTGCCGTGCTCGCCGCCAAGTTCGGTGGCGACAGCAATCCGCTGGGTATCGGTTTCCTCGGCGTGGCGCTGGCCTTCGGCCTGACCGTGGTGACCGGCGCCTACGCGTTCGGCCATATCTCCGGTGCGCACTTCAATCCGGCGGTCAGCGTGGGCCTGTGGGCCGGCGGCCGCTTCCCGACCAAGGATCTGCTGCCCTACATCATTGCCCAGGTGGCCGGCGGCCTGCTGGCGGGTTTCATCCTGCTGCAGATCGCCTCCGGTGCCAGCGGCTTCGCCGTTGATGGCAGCCAGGCCGGTGCGTTCGCCAGCAACGGCTATGGTGCGCTGTCGCCCGGTGGCTACAGCGTGGCAGCCGCGTTCCTGTGCGAAGTGGTGCTCACGGCGGTGTTCCTGATCGTGATCATGGGCGCGACCCATGGCAAGGCGCCGGCGGGCTTCGCGCCGCTGGCCATCGGTCTGGCCCTGACCCTGATCCACCTGATCAGCATTCCAGTCACCAATACCTCGGTGAACCCGGCCCGCTCCACGGCGGTGGCCTTCTTCGCCGGCAGCGGCGCCACCGGCCAGCTGTGGCTGTTCTGGGTCGCCCCGCTGCTGGGCGGTGCGATCGGCGGCATCATCTACAAGTGGATCGGCAACGACCGCTGAGCCGTGACCGTGCCATTGCGGCCGCGCTCCGGCCGCAATGGTTACGGATGTAACCGCGATTTGTGCGATCGCTCACGTTCCGTTAAGGTCTGGTCATCCGCCCGTGCTTGTGCCGGGCAGGACGGCATCCGGGGATGGGATGCCTCGGCCGCCGGTGACGCCGGCGGTGCCAACGACACGCCACCTTGGGGGATGCATGAAGTTCGCGCCTGTTGTTTTGTCGAGCCTGCTGTTCGTTGCGGCGTCTGCCTGCGCGCAGGCCCCGGTCGAATGCCCTTCGTTGCCCGCCAGCAGCGGCCTGCAATGGCAGCAGCAGGCACAGTCCGGTTTCCTGGTCTGCCGCGCGGCCACCAGTGATGGTCGTGAAGTGCTGAGCCTGATGCTCAGCCAGCGCGATCCGGGCATTCCGCTGACCCGCTCGCTGCGCCAGGAAAAGGGCAGCTTTGCCGGTGAATCGATGTACTGGTACCAGCCGGATCTTGGCGGCCAGCAGCCGCCGGGCTATGCCGAGCGCCGCATCAGCGTGGTCAAGCTGGACAAGGGCCGCTACGCGCAGATCGCGCTGTATCCTGACAGTTCGCAGGAACTGGGCACGCTGCAGCAGCTTGCGCAGGGCATGAACCTGACGCCGTCTGCCGTGGCCGACGGCCGCTGAGAGGGTGCGGGGATGACTGCTTGGCAGCGTCCCCGCAGGATCCGGCACACCCGGCATCCGCCGGGCATGGCCCGGCGCTACCGCTCAGAACCTGCCTTCCTGGAAATCAACGAAAGCCTGCATCAGTTCTTCGCGGGTGTTCATCACGAACGGGCCGTGGCGCATCACCGGCTCGCGCAGCGGTCGACCCGCCACCAGGATCAACCGCGCACCGTCAGCACCTGCCGACAGATGCAGCTGCTCGCCGCCGCCCAGCACCGCCAGTTCCTGCCGTGCCACGTCGCGCGCAGCATCCTGCTCACCCACCGTCAGCGCGCCTTCGAACACATAGACGAACGCGTTGTGGCCTTCCGGCAGCACATACGTCCAGGCGCGGTCGGCGGCCAGTTCGATATCCAGGTACAGCGGATCGGTGGCGGGCTGCGCGATCGGGCCCGCCGTGCCATCGACCGTGCCGGCGATCACCTTGACCTGCACGCCTTCGGCCGGCCGCACCACCGGAATCTTTTCCGGAGCGAATTCCTGGTACTTCGGCGCGGTCATCTTGTCGCGCGCCGGCAGGTTCACCCACAACTGGAAGCCGCGCATCTGCCCGCTTTCCTGCTCGGGCATCTCCGAATGCACCAGGCCACGGCCGGCGGTCATCCACTGCACGCTGCCCGGGGTCAGCAGGCCTTCGTTGCCGTGATTGTCGCGATGCCGCATGCGGCCATCGAGCATGTAGGTAACGGTCTCGAAACCACGATGCGGATGCTCCGGGAAACCGGCGATGTAGTCCTCGGCGCGATCGGTGCCGAATTCATCGAGCAGCAGGAACGGATCGAGGTCGGGCAGCGACGGGCCGCCGATGACCCGGGTCAGGCGAACACCGGCACCGTCGGAGGTGGGCATGCCACGGATGGTGCGCAGGACGCGGACCGGCTCGGGAAGGCTCATGGTGACTCCTGTTGGATGGATGCCGGTAAAAATGGACGCTGCAGCGCGCAACGCCAATGGATGCCGTCGCAACCGATTGTTCCATCCCTGGTGTTCGCCGCGCGTCATGTCCGCACGCCGGCACCGCCTGCGTTGTGGGCAGCGAGGAAACATCGCCACCTGCCACACCCATGTACGACCAAAGTACTACCGCAGAATGGTCCCGTGCACATTGACCCTGCCAGGGGCACGCGGGACTCTTTGCCTGTCTTTCCGGGAGAGAGCACCTCATGAAAGGTTTTTCCAAAATAGGCTGGGCGGCCCTCGCCCTGCTCGGCGCGTTCTGCCTGGGTACGGTGGCGCTGCGGCGCGGTGAGCACATCAACGCGTTGTGGATCGTGGTGGCGGCGGTATCGCTGTACCTGGTCGCCTACCGCTTCTACAGCCTGTTCATCGCCGACAAGGTGATGCAGCTCGATCCGACCCGGGCCACCCCGGCGGTGATCAACAACGATGGCCTGGATTACGTGCCGACCAACAAGCACGTGCTGTTCGGCCACCACTTTGCCGCCATTGCCGGTGCTGGTCCGCTGGTCGGCCCGGTGTTGGCCGCGCAGATGGGCTACCTGCCCGGCCTGCTGTGGCTGGTGGTCGGCGTGGTGCTGGCCGGCGCGGTGCAGGACTTCATGGTGCTGTTCCTGTCCAGCCGCCGCAACGGCCGCTCACTGGGTGACCTGGTGCGCGAGGAGATGGGCCAGGTGCCCGGTACCATCGCCTTGTTCGGTGCCTTCCTGATCATGATCATCATCCTGGCCGTGCTGGCGATGGTGGTGGTCAAGGCGCTGGCGGAAAGCCCGTGGGGCATGTTCACGGTGATCGCCACGATGCCCATCGCGATCCTGATGGGCGTGTACATGCGCTACATCCGGCCGGGCAAGATCGGTGAGATCTCGGTGGTCGGCCTGGTGCTGCTGCTGGCCGCGATCTGGTTCGGTGGCAAGGTGGCGGCAGACCCGACCTGGGGCCCAGCCTTCACCTTCACCGGCACCCAGATCACCTGGATGCTGATCGGCTACGGTTTCGTCGCCTCGGTGCTGCCGGTGTGGCTGCTGCTGGCACCGCGCGACTACCTGTCGACCTTCCTGAAGATCGGCACGATCATCGCGCTGGCCATCGGCATCCTGGTGGTGATGCCGGAACTGAAGATGCCGGCGCTGACCCAGTTCGCTGCCAGCGGCGACGGCCCGGTGTGGAAGGGCGGGATGTTCCCGTTCCTGTTCATCACCATCGCCTGCGGCGCGGTGTCGGGCTTCCATGCACTGATCTCTTCGGGTACCACACCGAAGCTGCTGGCCAATGAAGCGCACATGCGCTACATCGGCTACGGCGGCATGTTGATGGAGTCGTTCGTGGCGGTGATGGCACTGGTGGCCGCCTCGATCATCGATCCGGGCATCTACTTCGCCATGAACAGCCCGGCGGCGGTAATCGGTGCCGACGCGGCCTCGGCCGCGCACTACATCACCAATACCTGGGGCTTCACCATCACCCCCGAACAGCTGACGGCCACGGCCGCAGCGATCGGTGAACCGACCATCCTGCATCGTGCCGGTGGTGCGCCGACGCTGGCGGTGGGCATCGCGCAGATCCTGCATGAGGCGATCCCCAGCAGCAGCGACGCGATGATGGCGTTCTGGTACCACTTCGCCATCCTGTTCGAAGCACTGTTCATCCTCACCGCTGTGGATGCGGGTACCCGTGCCGGTCGCTTCATGCTGCAGGACCTGCTCGGCAACTTCGTTCCTGCGCTGAAGAAGACCGAGTCGTGGACCGCGAACATCATCGGTACTGCCGGCTGCGTGGCGCTGTGGGGCTACCTGCTGTACACCGGCGTGGTCGATCCGTTCGGCGGCATCCAGACGTTGTGGCCGTTGTTCGGCATCTCCAACCAGATGCTGGCAGGCATCGCGCTGATGCTGGGCACGGTGGTGCTGTTCAAGATGAAGCGTGACCGCTACGCGTGGGTCACTGCAGTGCCTGCGGTGTGGCTGCTGATCTGCACCACCTATGCCGGCTTCATCAAGATCTTCGACAGCAACCCGGCGCAGGGCTTCCTGGCCCAGGCACACAAGTTCCAGGACGCCCTGGCCAGCGGCACCATCACCGCACCGGCCAAGTCGGTCGCACAGATGCAGCAGATCGTGGTCAATGCGTACGTCAACACCGGCTTGACTGCGCTGTTCTTGCTGGTGGTGGCGTCGGTGCTGGTGTATTCGATCAAGACGATCGTGGCGGCGCGCCGCAATCCGCAGCGCAGCGACCGCGAGACCCCGTACGTGGCCCTCAAGCCGCATGAAATGGTGGACCTGTAATGAGTACGCAACTGGTTCCGGTGGGGCAGTACCAGGCGCATCGCCGCCTGTGGCGACGCCTGGTGCAGACGGCACGGCTGTGCTGTGGCATTCCCGACTACGACAACTATGTGCGGCATGTGCGGGAGAAGCATCCGGACCGCGAGCCGATGGACTACAAGACGTTCTTCCGCGAGCGGCAGGAAGCGCGGTATGGCGGGCGCAACGGTGGTCGCTGCTGTTGAGGTTCTCGGTGGGTGCCGGGCTTGCAGCCCGGCGCCCGCAGAAGCGACGGCAACTGCAACGGCAACGGCAACGGCAACGGCCGAAGCGTCGGCTCTGGCTTTCTGTTGGGTTGGCGGGGCGGTGTGGGCTTGCAGGACACGCCGTAAACCCGTCCATGGGGGCTCGATGGCGCCATCCATGGCGCCAACGGTCCTGCAAGCCCACACCGCCCCACCTTTGACAGATTTACGGTGACGGTGCGGAAACATCAGGGGTCGGATCCGTTTTCCTTTGGAAAACGGATCCGACCCCTTTTTGTTCGTGGATGCCGATGGAATTGATCCGCGGATGGCGGTTTCGGGCGCGGTCCGGCGGGACTACTCCGTGAGCGTGATCGGGGTCAGGGTGACCTTGGCGTTGTTGGCCGCGCCCCTGCGGTCCTGGTAGGCCTTGCCGCGCTGCAACAGGTAGTAGCTGTCGAGATAGTCGATGTCATTAGCAAACCACGACGTCGGCATGGCCTTGAGGATCGCGCCTGCGATGTCGGCGATGACGGCATACTCAGGGGCGAAGGCGCCCAGTGCCGCTTTGACGCCGTTGCTCAGCGCCACCAGCAGCTCCTGGTAATTGGTATCGCCGTCGTCCTCGAACAGCTGTACGTTGGCAGCGTTGAAGCGATAGTTGCCCCAGATGATCAGCGGTTGCTCCGGGGTGTAGTCGGTACCGTCGTAGTCCAGGTACGGCATGTCGACGGTCACCATCTCCGGTGCGGTGGCGCCCACCTGCAGGCCGGAAACAACAGCGAACACCTCGGCCGCCCCCAGCGCCCAGGGCTCCTGGTCGTCGGCCAGGCGGATGCGGTCCAGGCGGGTGATATCCAGCGAAGCCTGCGTGCCGTCAGCCGACAGCCGGATGCGTTCGGGCGATTGCAGGCCGCGGGCCTTCAGCCCCGCATTGACCAGGGCCATGCCCTCCTGCACCGCACGCCGCGTGTCGACGTCGACGATCAGCACCGGAAAATCCGGGGCCTGTTTCGCATCCAGTACATGCGCGCGGCCCTGCGCATCGTAGGCGGTGATCGTGGTCCAGTCGCGATCATTGCCACGCGGCAGACTGGCCACCCATAGCGGATGCGGATTGATGGCCGCCAGCGAGTGCCCCTCGGGCACGTACGCACGCAGCTGCAGCAGCCCCTGCCCCTGTGCCGGGAGCCCCTTGCGCTGGCGCAGCTGGCGATCGCCGGCTGCCAGCGCTGCACTGGCCAGCGTATGCGCCTGCGGATCGAAACGGTCCATCAACGATTGCACCGACACGCCCTGCTCCGGCGCCGCATGCAGCGAGCTGCGCACTGCATCGGCGAACCCTGGCTGGCCGATCAGTGCCGCCACCTCGCGCGCACCGGCATCGGTCAGCACCTGCACATCGGCGCCGCCGGCCCTCACCGGTCCCTGCGCGAATGCCCCCGTGCTGGCCAGCAACAGCACCAGTGCGGAAACCCGAAACCTCCATTGCTTCGTCATCGACGGCCCCATCGAACGTCGCCGGCAACGCCGGCAGGAGCTTCCCACGCTACGTCGCACGCGCCATACGTTCCGGTATGTGCCGCACAGTTCCGGCAGTATCCTGCGCAAAGCAGCCGAGCGTGGGCTCGGCTCTACCCGTTTCTGACTTCCGTGGCGGCCGCGAGAGGGCTCAGCCGTTGGCCATCCACTTCAGGATCAACCCGGTCACGTATGCCAGTCCGGTACCGGTGGCATAACCAACCGTGCCGAGCAGCACGCCCACCGGCGCCAGCGTCGGATGGAACGCTGCCGCCACCACCGGTGCCGACGCTGCCGCGCCGATGTTGCCCTGCGAACCAATCGCGAAGAAGAACAGCGGCGCGCGCACCAGTTTGGCCACGATCCACAGCACCAGCACGTGGGTGGCCATCCAGATCGCACCGAGCAGGAACAGCCATGGACGATCCAGCAGCGACAGCAGGTTCATCTGCATGCCGATGCAGGCGATCAGGAAGTACAGGAACACGGTGCCCAGCCGCGAAGCACCGGCAGCTTCCAGCCGCCGCGCGCGGGTGAAGCTGAGGGTCAGGCCCATCGCGGTGGACAGCAGGATCACCCAGACGAACTGGCTGTCGAGGCTGAACTGGCTGGCCCAGCTGACATTGGCCTTGAACCAGCCGGACAACGGTGCGGCGATGGCATGGGCCAGGCCGACCCCGCCCAGTGCCACGCCGACAATCACCATCAGGTCGGTCATGCTCGGGATGCGGGCATTCTGCGCCTCGTAGGCGCTGATGCGTGCCTTCATCTCATCGATGGCGCGGGTGTCGGCACCGTTGCGGGCATCGATCTGCTGGGCGCGGTTGGCCATGAACAGCAGGATCGCCATCCACAGGCTGGCGCAGGCCACGTCGACCACCGCGAACTGGCCGAAGGTGGTGGCATCGGTGCCGAACACTTCGCGCATGGCGACCATGTTGGCGCCACCGCCGATCCAGCTGCCGGCCAATGCAGCCATCCCGGCCCAGGTGTCACCGGCGACGGTTTCCGGGTGGATCAGCTTCATCACCTGGAAGGAGACGATGGCGCCGAGCATGATGCCGGCGGTGCCGGCGCAGAACACCAGCAGTAGCTTCGGCCCGAGCTTGGCGATGCCCTTCAGGTCGATCGACAGGGTCAGCAGGACCAGTGCCGCCGGTAGCAGCACATCACGTGCGACCGGGTTGTACAGCGAGGTGTTGTGGCCATCGATGATACCGGCGGTGTTGTAGATGGCGGGGATGAAATAGCACAGCAGCAGTGCGGGTACCCAGGCGAAGATCTTCTTCAGCAAGGGCGTTGGGCCGCTGGCAGCCCAGAAGATCAGAGCGAGGGTGGCGGCGATCAGACCAAGGCCAACGATATCGTTGCTGATCAGGGCAGTAGCGGCAGCGGGTTCGGTCGGCATGGGATCCTCTGTCGATCGAAAGAGCGGAAAAGAAAAGCGCCGCATAAGCGGCGCGGGTCGAAATTAACATAGTCTTCACGCAGGGTCATGCTGCGCTGCTTGCGGCAGCGCGCGGGCCTGTCGAGAATCGCAGCATTCCCTTCTGGAGCCTGCCCCATGCAACTCGGCGCTTTTTCAGTCAGCCTGGCGGTGAAGGACCTGGCCACCTCGCGTGCGTTCTATGAGGCGCTCGGATTCTCGGTAACCGGGGGTGATACGGCGCAGAACTGGCTGGTACTGCGCAACAACGGCATCGTGGTCGGCCTGTTCCAGGGCATGTTCGAGGGCAACCTGCTGACCTTCAACCCCGGCTGGGACCAGCACAAGCAGGAACTGGCATCCTTCCAGGACGTCCGCGAGATACAGGCCGAACTGGATGCCAAGGGCATTGAACTGGCGCTCCGCACCGATCCTGATGGCCAGGGCACGGGCTACCTGCAGTTGGCCGATCCGGATGGCAACGTGATCCTGATCGACCAGCATGTGCCGCGGCCGACGGCGCGGTGACGCGGCCAGCGTGCCAACCAAGGTTGGCACCTACCAGAACGCACGCGGCCATTGCCTGGTAGGCGTCGACCTCGGTCGACGGACAGGTCAGCCTGGCCGCGATGTACCAAAGTCGAGCGAAGCCAGGGTACCGCGCGGTTCACAGGGCTGCAGTTGCAGGGTCCAGCCCAGGTGCTCGCACAGCCGCGCGATCAGTTCCAGGCCGATGCCACCGCGATCGCTCCGCCCGCCGCGCGCCATCCGCGCGTGGATCGCAGCGATCTCTTCCGGACTCATGCCATGGCCGGGGTCCTGCAGGGTCAGCACCGCCGCCGAGGTCAGGCGCAGCTCGATATGACCACGGCCACTGTTCTCGATGGCATTGCGCAGCAGGTTGCCGATCGCCGCCTGCACCACGGCAAGAGGAGCGACGATGTCCACCGGCGCGGCCTGGATGCCGATGCTCAGGTCCTTGTCGCCCAGCAGGTGGCGATGGTCGTCGACGATCTCCGGCAGCAGCTGGTCCAGGGCGATGCGCTCGGCGCGGCTGGCCAGGCGTGCGGGATCACGCGCCAGCACCAGCAGCAACTCGATCAGCTGCTCGACGCCCTGCGCGGTACGTAGTACGCGCTGCATCTGCTGGCGTGCGCGCTCAGGCAGGCCCGGCTGTTCCAGCGCCAGTTCGGCGGCACCGGTCATCACCGCGATCGGCGTGCGCAGTTCATGGCTTGCGGTGCTGATGAACACCCGCTCGCGCTCGACGAACTGCTCGTTGCGATCAAGGTAGTCGTTCAGCGCATCGGCAATGGTGTGCAGCTCGGAACTACCGCGCGGATCGACGTGGATGCGCTGGCCCTGCACGCCCGGCCGCAGTGCACCGATGTGCTGGGCCAGCAGGCTCAGCGGGCGCACCATGCGCTCCATGCCGAACGAGGCCATCAACACGGTGACGAAGATCATGATGATGCCGGCGAGCATCACCCAGCGCGTGGCGAACTGTTCCAGGTCGTGGAAGTCGGAGATGTCCAGGGCCAGCGCAACCCGTCCCATCGAACCGGTATCGCGCACCATCACCGCCGTCTCGCGCTCGCCGATCATCACCCCGTCATGCAGGCCCGGATGCAGGCTGCGCAGGCTGGCGGGCATGTTGGCTTCATTGAAACGGAACAGGCTGAGCGTGTCCGAGTCCTGCCAGCGATAGTGCGGCTCGTGCTCGGTGTGGTCGACAATGCTGTCCAGTTCGGAATTGAGCAGCGCGCGCCATGCCGCGTGCTCGGCGTGTTCGTGCACATAGTTGCCCACGCTGAACACCGCCAGCGAGATCAGCGCCAGGTAGCCCAGCAACCACCACACCACCCGCCGGTACAGCGGGCCCGGTTTACGCGCCATCGTCATCGTTCCGTGCATCGGCGCCTGCGGTGGACGCCAGCCGGTAGCCCACGCGCGGCAGGGTGTGGATCAGCTTGTCGGCAAACGGGCCGTCCACGCTGCGGCGCAGCTCGTACACATGCGAGCGCAGCAGGTCGCCGTCCGGCGGTTCATCCCCCCACAGAGCGAATTCCAGCTGCTGCCGGGTCACCGCACCCGGGCTGGCCCGCATCAGCACCTCCAGCAGCTTGCGGCAGGCCGGGTACAGGTGCAGCACCTGGCCGGCACGCTG
This sequence comes from Stenotrophomonas sp. LMG 10879, assembly GCF_002750935.1. Lineage (NCBI taxonomy): Bacteria > Pseudomonadati > Pseudomonadota > Gammaproteobacteria > Lysobacterales > Lysobacteraceae > Stenotrophomonas > Stenotrophomonas sp. LMG 10879. The sequence continues at coordinate 196,925 of NZ_PEJT01000002.1, read as the reverse complement.
CGCCTCCAGGGTCGCCAGGTCCAGCACCAGGTCGCCCACCTGCAGGCGCTTGCGCGGATTGCGCCCCTGCGCCCGCAGCAGCAGCGCCTCCAGGCGCACTTCCAGTTCCGGCAAGGCGAATGGCTTGGTCAGGTAGTCATCCGCGCCGGCACGGAAGCCCGCGATCTTGTCCGGCAGTTCGTCGCGCGCGGTCAGCATGATCACCGGCACTTCCGAGGCGTGCTCGGAGCGCAGCCGCCGTAGCACCTCCGGGCCTTCCATGCGCGGCAGCATCCAGTCAAGGATCACCGCGTCATACGGGTGGCTGCCAGCCAGGTGCAGGCCGGTGATGCCGTCCGGGGCAACGTCGAGCACATGCCCGCGCGACTCGAAATAGTCGAACAGGTTGGCCACCAGCTGGCGGTTGTCCTCGATCACCAACAGGCGCATGCACGAAACATCCACGGGAAGTGCCACCATGGTAGCGCTGGGGATGTCGGAATGCGGTCGCCGTGGCGGCGGCTCTGACGGCTTTCCCACGTGCCCTCCATCAGTATGGCCGTTTTGCTCCCGGAGCCCGCCGTGCCCGTAGCCCTGCCCCGCCGTTGGCACCTGCCCCTGCTGTGGCTGTTGATCGTGGTGGCGCTGGCGGCCGGTCTCGGCATGCGCCAGCCGCAGCCGCCGGACGAACCCCGCTTCGTGTTGGCCGCGCGGGCCATGGTGGAGAGCGGCGAGTGGCTGCTGCCGCACCGCGGCAGCGAGCTGTACGCCGAAAAGCCGCCCGTGTTCATGTGGCTGCAGGCCGCTGCCCATCAGGTGGTCGGCAGCTGGCAGTGGTCGTTCCTGCTGCCGTCGCTGCTGGCCGCGCTGCTCAGCCTGTGGCTGGTTTCAGACCTGGCGCGCCGGCTGTGGTCGCCACGTCATTCGCTGTACGCACTGGGCGCACTGTTCTGCACCCTGCAGTTCGGACTGATGGCCAAGCGTGCGCAGATCGACATGGTGCTGGTGGGCATGACCACGCTGGCCCTGTGGGGCCTGCTGCGCCATCTCTGCGAGCGCCGCAACCTGCCGGCACTGTGGCTGGCCGGCTTCGCCGCCGGCGTCGGCACGGTGACCAAGGGGGTGGGTTTCCTGCCGCTGCTGATGGTGCTGCCCTGGTTCGGCTGGTGGCTGTACCAGCGCCGTCGCGGCCAGCCGGTGGACGGCCCCCACCCCGCCAGCCTGCTGTGGCTGGTTCCGGCGTTCCTGCTGGGCACGGCGGTATGGCTGGCGCCGCTGGGCTGGGCGCTGCTGCATGAACCCAGTGCATCGCTGCAGTCGTACGCACACGAGCTGCTGTTCAAGCAGACCGGCACCCGCTATGCCAACGCCTGGCACCATCGCCAGCCGGCCTGGTATTACCTGCAGGTGATCGCCACCCTGTGGCTGCCCGGCGCCCTGCTGCTGCCGCTGATGATCAAGCCGTGGTGGCGTCGCCTGCGTCGCGGTGACCAGCGCCAATGGCTGCTGCTGGGCTGGGCCGCGCTGGTCCTGCTGTTCTTCACTGCCAGCCCCGGCAAGCGTGAGGTGTATGTGCTGCCGATGTTGCCGGCGATGGCACTGGCAGTGGCACCGTTGCTGCCCGGCCTGCTGCGTCGCCTGTGCGTGCGTCGCTACCTGTTCAGCTACAGCCTGCTGCTGATGCTGGTCACCGGCGCGCTGGGCGTGATGATGCTGACCGACAGCCCCTGGGCGCAGGCGCAGCTGGCGCGGCGGGCGATGCCCGACACGTTGCTGCCCGCGTTCGGCGACGGCCTGCTGACCTTCGCCATCGCCGTGGCGACACTGGCGGTGTGGCTGCGGGTACGACGCGCGGCCACGCTGGTACTGCTCACCCACGGCCTGCTGTGGATGCTGTATGGACTGGTGCTGATACCGGCGCTGGACCCCTATGCCTCGGCGTCGGCGGTGATGCGCCGGGTGGGCATGCGGATCGGCCCCGATGCGGAACTGGCGCTGGTGGCCTGGCGCGAACAGAACCTGCTGCAGGCCGACCGGCCGGTGCGCGAGTTCGGCTTCAAGCGCCCCTGGGCGGAGCAGTGGCAGGACGCCGGCCCATGGTTGGCCGAGGCCCCGGACAAGCGCTGGCTGCTGGTGCTGGACAAGGCGATGAGCCCCTGCGTCGACCCGGCCCAGGTCATCGAGATCGGTGTTGCAAATCGCAATCGTTGGCAGTTGCTTCCGGGCACCGCGTGGGACCCGGCGTGTCACGCCGAACGCGCCGGCGCCAACGATGACGAAGACTGAACATTCACACGTGCCGGTGAATCATTAACCCGACACGAACGAGCGTACGACCCTTCTCCGACATCAAGGTGACGAGCATGGCCACGGTTTCCCGCACCGACCTCATGCCTGCATGCCTGTCCGTCCTCTCGCCCCGGTAGTTCCGCTCGCGTCTTCGCCACTGGCGTCAAGATTTGCCGTCACTCATTTCTGGCTGCCTGTCGCGATCGGCCTCCCTCTGTTCACCATGCTGATGGGCTTCGGCGGTGACCAGTGGCTGGCCGATCATCTGTTCCGCCTGGAGGGCGGTCAATGGGCCCTGCAGAACAGCTGGCTGACCCGTTCGGTCGTGCACAAGGGCGGCAAATGGCTGAGCACGGCTGCGGCCCTGGTGGTGATGCTGCTGTGCTTCCACCACTGGCGTCGTGGTCGCGATCGCACGCTGCGCTGGGCGCTGCTGTACGTCGTGATTGCCATGGCTCTGGGTACCGGGGTGATTTCCCTGCTGAAGTCGCTGGTGCCGATGGACTGCCCGTGGGATCTGCTGCGCTACGGCGGACACGACCCTTTCGTCGGTCTTTTCAGCAGCCGCCCAACTGGGATGGCTGCCCGTGCCTGCTTCCCCGGCGGCCACGCCAGCGCGGGATACGCGTGGCTGTGCCTGTATTTCTTCGCGCTGCTGTGGCGACCGTCGTGGCGCCGGGCCGGGCTGTGGATCGGCCTCGGCAGTGGCCTGGTGTTCGGCATCGGCCAGCAGCTTCGCGGCGCCCATTTCCTTTCGCATGACGTTGCTACCGCATTGATATGTTGGCTGCTGTCGCTGGGCCTGTACCTGATGGTCCGCCGCCAGTTGGACCGCTCGACCCGCCAGGAGGCAATTGCATGAACGCATCGGTCCAACGGTCCTTCCGGTTGCCGACACTGGCCAGCATCCGCGCATGGCGGCCGCAGCTGTCCACCGAAGCGCTGATCATTCTCACCAGCCTGTTCTTCGCTGTGGCCGGCAATGGCCTGTTCTGGCACAGCGCCATGGCCAGCCATCCAGGCAGCCTGCGTTATGCGCTTTCGCTGCTGTTGCTGCTGCTGGGTGCACACGGCGTGCTGCTGGGCATCCTGGTGTGGCGCTGGAATGCCAAGGTGGTGATCAGCGTACTGCTGCTCGTCACCGCGTTCGCCGCGCACTACATGAGCCGTTACCACATCTATCTGGATGCGGACATGCTGCGCAACGTGCTGGCCACCGACCCGAAGGAAAGCCGCGAACTGATGACGGTGTCGCTGCTGTGGCCGGTACTGCTGCTGGCCGCGCTACCGATGGTGGTGCTGTGGCGCGTTGAACTGCGCCGCCGCAGTTGGGGCCGCGGCCTGCTGTGGCGCATCGGCTTCCTGCTGGTCGCTGCGGCCACCGCACTCGGTGGCGCACTGGTGTCCTTCCAAGATGTGTCGGCCCTGATGCGCAACCAGCGCGAAGTGCGCTACCTGGCAACGCCCGCCAATGTGCTGCTGGGGCTGCCGCGTGCGCTGCGCGGCGAAAACCCGGTACAACGCGCGCCGAAGCTGCCGATCGGTACCGATGCCAAGGCGACCCGGCGCGCACCGACCAGCAAGCCACGCCTGCTGGTGATCGTGATGGGCGAAACGGTACGCGCGCAGAACTGGGGCTTGAATGGCGGCCGCAACACCACGCCGGAGCTGGCCCAGGCGGCGGTGGTCAATTTCCCCGACATGCACTCCTGCGGCACCAGTACCGAGGTCTCGCTGCCGTGCCTGTTCTCGCCGTGGGGACGCCACGAGTACGACGAAAAGAAGATCCGTGCGCACCAATCGCTGCTGCATGTACTGAACCGCGCGGGCATCGCACCGCTGTGGCGCGACAACCAGTCCGGCTGCAAGGGCGTATGCGAGGGCCTGGACTTCCAGTCACTGTCGGACGCGACCACGCCGGGGCTGTGTGCCGATGGCCGTTGCATGGACGAAATCCTGCTGCAGGACCTGGCGACCCAGGTGCGTGCGCGCCCGGGTGACCGGGTGGTGGTGATGCACCAGCTGGGCAACCATGGCCCGGCCTATTTCGAGCGCTACCCGCCCGCCTTCCGCCGTTTCACCCCGACCTGCGATACCCGCGACATCGGCCGCTGCACGCGCGAAGAAATCACCAACAGCTACGACAACGCCGTGCTGTACACCGATCATTTCCTGAGCAAGACCATCGGCACGCTGCAGGGCCTGCAGGATTACGACACGGCGATGATCTACCTGTCCGACCACGGTGAGTCGCTGGGCGAAAAGGGCCTGTACCTGCACGGCGTGCCATACGCGATCGCACCGGCCGAGCAGACCCGGGTACCAATGACGATGTGGTTCTCACCGGGCTTTGCCAGCAGCCGCGGGCTGGACCTGCAGTGCGTGCGCAAGCGCGCGGCCAGCTACACCGACCACGACAACCTGTTCCCGTCGGTGCTGGGGCTGATGCAGGTGAAGACCTCGCTGTACGAGCGCGACCGCGACCTGTTCGCCAACTGCGAGAGTTAGGGTTTGTCGGCAGGGCTGCGCCCTGCACCCGCAGAGGCCTTCAGGCAACGGCAACGGCCGAAGCAACAGCAAAGGCTGGTTTCCTGTGGGATGGCGGGGTGGGTCCGGTGGCGGGAGACGCCGTAAACCCGTCCATGGGGGCTTGGCCGCGGCATCCATGCCGCGGACACTCCCGCCACCGGCCCCACCCCGCCTTCGACAGTTGGCCGCAATCTGTCAGGCCATCTCTCGGGGTCAGATCCGTTTTCCGGAGGAAAACGGATCTGACCCCGTTTTTATTGTCGATACCTGACAGATGTGTCGACCAAGGTCGACACCCACCAACAGCCGCGGCGATCTGTCAGAGGTGGGGCGGTGTGGGCTTGCAGGACCGTTGGCGCCATGGATGGCGCCATCGAGCCCCCATGGATGGGTTTACGGCGTGTCCTGCAAGCCCACACCACCCCGCCAAACCACAGATGGCCCGCTCTTGCTGTTGCTCCGGCTTTTGCCGTTGCCTAAAGGCCTCTGCGGGTGCCGGGCGCCGCCCGGCCGACTTCCGCCACTTGCGGTGGCAAGCCCTGCCCACTAGCCTTCGGCGGTCGTTCACCACCCAAGGATCGCCTGTGAAACACCGTCATCTCCTGCTGGCCGCGGCAATCGCCGCCGCTACGCTGGCCCTGGCCGCCTGCAAGAAGGAAGCAGCCCCAGGCACCGACACCGCCAGCAGCAGCGCACCGGCCGGCGAAACCGCTGACCAGTTCGTGGCCCGCATCAATGCCGAATTCAAGGCGGCCTACCCGGAGATGACCTCGGCCCAGTGGCTGTCCTCCACCTACATCAACAGTGATTCAGAGCGCATCGCGGCCAAGGCCAACGAGCGTTCGCTGACCCAGCTCAACAGCTGGATCGAGCAGGCCGCCAAGTTCGATGGCAAGCCGATGAGCGAGGACAGCAAGCGCGCGATCCATCTGCTGAAGCTGATGTCCTCGATGCCGGCGCCGCGCGATCCGGCCAAGCTGGCCGAGCTGACCCAGATCGCCACCCGCATGGAAGGCAGCTACGGCGCAGGCAAGTACTGCACCGACGCCAACGATCCGAACTCCTGCCGCCAGCTGGGCGAGCTGGAGCAGGTGCTGGCGCGCAGCCGCGATTACGACCAGCAGCTCGATGCCTGGCAGGGCTGGCACAGCACCACCAAGAGCATGCGCGGTGATTACCAGAAGTTCGTCGGCCTGGTGAACGAAGGTGCCAAGGGCATGGGCTTCACCGATGCCGGGCAGATGTGGCGCAGTGGCTATGACATGCCGCCGGAGCAGATCGGCCCGGAAACCGATCGCCTGTGGGAACAGGTCAAGCCGATGTACGAGCAGCTGCACTGCTATGCGCGCGGCAAGCTGGACAAGACCTATGGCAAGGACAAGGCCGAGGTGGGCAACGGCCTGATCGCCGCGCACCTGATGGGCAACATGTGGCAGCAGGACTGGTCCAACCTGTGGGACCAGCTGGAACCGTACCCGGGTGCCGGCAGCCTGGACATCACCGCGGCACTGGAAAAGCAGTACCAGACCAACCTGAGCGCGGCGCTGGCCAAGGCCGGCAAGGATGCGAACGTGGCCGCCCAGTACAAGGCGCAGCGCGAAGCCGAACTGCGCACCGCCAAGCAGATGACCGAGCGTGCGCAGGATTTCTACGTGTCGCTGGGCATGCCGTCGTTGCCGCAGTCGTACTGGGACAAGACCCAGTTCATCAAGCCCGATGACCGCGACGTGGTCTGCCACGCCAGTGCCTGGGACATGAACATGGAAGGCGACGTGCGCACCAAGATGTGCATCAAGCCCAACGAAGAGAACTTCACCACCATCTACCACGAGCTGGGCCACATCTATTACGACCTGGCCTACAACCCGTTGCCGCCGCTGTTCCAGGGCGGTGCCAACGATGGCTTCCATGAAGCGATCGGCGACACCATCGTGCTGGCGATGACGCCGAAGTACCTCAGCTCGATCGGGCTGGTCGACGCGCCGACCGAAAGCCGCGAGGCGGTCATCAACAACCAGATGCGCATGGCGCTGTCGGGCGTGTCGTTCCTGCCGTTCGGGCTGATGATCGACCGCTGGCGCTGGGGCGTGTTCGATGGTTCGATCACCGCGGACAACTACAACAAGGCCTGGTGGGACCTGAAGGCCAAGTACCAGGGCGTGGCACCGGCCAGCACCCGTGGCGAGGAGTTCTTCGACCCGGGTGCCAAGTACCACGTGCCGGGCAACACCCCGTACACCCGCTACTTCCTGGCGCGCATCCTGCAGTTCCAGTTCTACAAGGGCCTGTGCGATGCCGCCGGCTTCAAGGGCCCGCTGCACGAGTGCACCTTCTACGGCAACAAGGAAGCGGGGCAGAAGTACTGGGCGATGCTGAGCAAGGGCGCCAGCCAGCCGTGGCAGGCCACGCTGAAGGAACTGACCGGCTCGGACAAGCTCGATGCCGGCCCGATGATCGAGTACTTCAGCCCGGTCAATGCCTGGTTGAAGCAACAGAACGAAGGCCAGATGTGCGGCTGGCAGGCCAGCGCGGCACCGGCAGCGACGGCGAAATGAAAGAAGGGGCGGGTCCGCGAGGATCCGCCCCTTTCCAGGTGTTGTAGAGCCGAGCCATGCTCGGCTTACCGTGCGCAGCACGGTGGAAAAGCAGCCGAGCATGGCTCGGCTCTACAGATTCGGCGCGATCAGTTGCTCTTCTTCGCCGCCAGCTGCGCAGCCAGCGCGGCCTTGAATTCCTCGAAGGTCTGACCCTTCTCGTTGGCTTCGGCCTGCGCCGCATCGCGCAGCGCATCCGAATAGATCAAGCGCACCGGCGTGCCCTGCCGTTCGTGCAGTTCACCGGCCTGCATGATCAGCGCCAGCACCTGCGCCGCACTTTCGCTCTGGCCGGCAATGCGGCCATCCATGCCCAGCACCCATTCGCCATCGCGACGGACGACCCCGGCCAGCAGCGTGCGCTGGGTGTCGCGCAGTTCGGCGTGCGGCTCGACGGGCGAGGCGGTGGCGGCGGCCTTGTTGGCAGCCTGCTGTTCCTGGCGACGGCGCTGGTCGCGGCGGGATTTGGAAGAGGTCGACATCGGTGGGGCTTGCATTGCGGGGGCGCAAGGATAACCCACGCCCCCTGCATGCTGGTTCACACCGGTACGGCGTCGGCTCAGTCCAGCACCCGCCCCTGCCGCCAGTAGCCCATGAAGGTGATCGCGCGGCGATCCAGGCCGCAGTCCTTCACCAGATACCGGCGGATCGCCATCACCGCGCCGGCCTCGCCCGCCACCCAGGCATACATCGCGCCGTCTGCGCTGGCGTCAGCCTGCTCCCACAGGATCTGCGCATCGACGTCGATGTCGTCCAGTTCGGCGCCCTCGGCCACGGCCGGGGCTGCCGCCAGCCGCGCCTGCACGGCCTGCAGCAACCGCTGCCCATGGGCCTGTTGCCCGCGCGGCAACCACACCAGTTCGGCCGTGACCGGTGCCTTCAATGGCACCGCATCGCCCGCCTGGGCGATCTCCAGCAGGGCCAGCGTGCGCGGCGGATCGACCAGCCCGGCCAGTTCCTCGAGGATGCCGGCCACCGCCGGCAATGCGGTCTCATCGGCCACCAGCAACACCTGGCCGACCCCGGCTGGCGGCTTCCATTCCCAGCCTTCGCTGCTGTCCGCGCAGTCAGCGTCGGGGGCCAGCAGCACCACGCGGTCGCCCGGCCGTGCGTGCGTGGCCCAGCGCGAGGCCGGTCCGGTCTCGCCATGCAGCACGAAGTCGACGTCGACCTCGCACTCGCCGGCGCGCAGTTGGCGGAGGGTAAAGGTGCGCATCGGCGGCCGCGCGTCATCGGGCAGTGCCCGGTAACGGGCGTACCAGTCTTCGCCGCTGGGCACGTCCGGCGCGTCCTGGCCGGGCAAGGGGAAGAACACCTTGATGCGTTGGTCCGGGCCTTCGGTCTTCATGCGCGCCACGTCGGCGCCGGTGAACACCATGCGGTCCAGGGAAGGAGAAAGAACGCGGCGCTCCTTCAGCGCCACCTCGAACAGGCGGTAGGTCTGCTGCGCAGCCATGGGATACCTCATGCGACGACATCGGGATGGCTGGCTGTCGTGCATCCACGAACCGGCTTGCTGGAAACCCCAGCCTAGTCCCTGCGCGCAGCGTCGCAAGGGGGCGCTGCGTGATGCTGTGCCCTACCCCTGCGCGACGCTCAAAGCGCCGTGCCGGCTGCCTCTGCTGCGCGCTCGCGCTGGTGCTCCCAGTACCAGAACACGAAGCCGGCCGCGAAGAAGGCCGCCTGTCCCAGTGCCAGATGCAGCGGGCTGTCGTGCAGCAGTGGCGATACCACGCCGGCCACCACGGTGCTGATCATCAGCTGCACGAACGCCTGCAGCGACGAGGCCAGGCCGCGCTGCTGCGGATACATGTCCAGCACCGCCAGCGCCAGGATCGGGAAGATCAGCGCCATGCCCATACCGCCCAGGAAGATCGGCATCACCGCCCACGGCAACGCGAACTGCGGCGCCAGGCTGACGTAGCCGATGTTCAACACGGCAGAGACCGCACACAAGGTGAAGCCGAGGGCCACCTGCCGCGTCGGTGTGCTGTGCCCGGCCATGCGCCCGGACAGGAACGAACCGGTGGTCATGCCGCCGATGGTGGGAATGAACAGCCAGGCAAAGCCGCCTTCACCCAGATGCAGGTGCTGCATCACGATCGCCGGGGCCGAGGAGATGTACAGGAAGATGCCGCCGAAGCCGATGCTGCCAGCCAGCGCCAGGCGCAGGAAACGCGGGTTGAAACCGATGCGCACGTAGTCGCGCATCAACGTGCGTGGCGACAGTGCGACCCGTGCCTGCGCCGGATGGGTTTCCGGCAGGAAGCGCGCGGTGGCCGCCAGCAGCACCAGCGCGAATACCACCAGGAACCAGAAGATCAGCGGCCAGCCGGCACCACTGAGCAGGATCCAGCCGCCGATGATCGGCGCGATGGCCGGGGCGATGCCGAACAGCATCGACACCTGGCTCATCAGCCGCTGCGCGTCGTGGCCGTGGTAAAGGTCGCGGATCACCGCGCGGCCGACGATCATGCCGACACCGGCAGACAGGCCCTGCAGCGCGCGGAACGCCAGCAGCGTGGTCAGGTCGGTGGACAACGCGCAGCCCACCGAGGCGCCGACGAAGATCACCAGGCCGCCGAGGATCACCCGCTTGCGCCCCCACGCATCGGACAGCGGGCCGTGGGCCAGGCTCATCAGGCCGTAGAACAGCAGGTAGACGCTGATGGTCTGCTGCACCGCCACCTCGTCCACCGCCAGGCGCTGGGCCAGCTGCGGAAACGCAGGAAAGATGGTGTCGATCGAGAACGGACCGAACATGGCCAGGCCAGCGAGCAACAGGGCCATGCGGCGGGTGGAAGGAGCAACAGCGGCGGTCATCGGGCAAGCGTCCGGCAGGGCCATGCGTGACACGCACGGCGGGCGCCGATCCCCTGCGGCAGGGACGGCGCCAGATGAATACGAGAATCCGACCATCATAGGTGGGGAATGCGTGCGACGCCATGCACGGGTGCACAGAACGCACGCCCGGGCCATCGGCCATTCAGGCCTGTGAGGCCGCTGCGGGCCACCGTCGGGCGCCGGCAAGAGGCTATAATCGGCGGGCAACACGGTGGGAGAAGCAGGTCACCGCTGCCGAAGGCGCAACGCCCGTAATCGCTCAGGCCCGATACCACCCGTAACAGAACTCTGGAGAGACCGGTTCGATCCGGCGCCGAAGGGGCACGAAGCTGCGGTTTTCCGCGCTTTTAAACTCTCAGGCAAAAGGACAGAGGGGCGCCCGCAGACCGCCGACCGGCGGCTTGTGCCCGTGCGTGTGCCCTTTCCTGACGGATCCTTCGCCATGTCCCAGAACACCCCTTCCCTGCGTGAGCTCGAGCACCATTCGGCGTTCGTCGAGCGCCACATCGGCCCCAACGATGCCGAGATCGCGCAGATGCTCGGCGTCATCGGCCACGCATCGCTGGATGCGATGACCGATGCCATCGTCCCGGCCAAGATCAAGTCGCCGGCACCGCTGGCGTTGCCGGAGTCGATCACCGAAGTGCAGGCGCTGGCGAAGATCCGCGCGATCGCCGACAAGAACACCGTGCTGCGCAGCTTCATCGGCCAGGGCTATTACGGTACCCACACGCCGAACGTGATCCTGCGCAACATCCTGGAAAACCCGGCCTGGTACACCGCCTACACCCCGTACCAGGCGGAAATCTCGCAGGGCCGCATGGAAGCGCTGATCAACTTCCAGACCCTGTGCGCCGACCTGACCGGCATGGAAATCGCCAACGCCTCGCTGCTGGACGAAGCCACTGCCGCTGCTGAAGCGATGACCCTGGCCAAGCGCTCGGCCAAGTCGAAGTCGGACACCTTCTTCGTGCACGATGCCGTGCACCCGCAGACGCTGGAACTGCTGCGTACCCGCGCCGAGCCCATGGGCATCGTGCTGCGCGTGGGCACCCCGGCCGAAGCGCTGGAAGCGGAAGCCTTCGGCCTGCTGCTGCAGTACCCGGATACCTTCGGCCAGGTCGGCGACTACAAGGCGCTGGTCGATGCCGTGCACGCGCGCGGCGGCCTGGTGGCCGTGGCCACCGACCTGCTGGCCCTGACCCTGCTGGCCGCCCCGGGCGAATGGGGTGCGGACATCGTAGTCGGCAACAGCCAGCGTTTCGGCGTGCCGTTCGGTTTCGGTGGCCCGCATGCGGCGTTCATGGCCTGCCGTGACGCCTACAAGCGTTCGATGCCGGGCCGCCTGATCGGCGTCTCCATCGACGCGCAGGGCAACCCGGCCTACCGCCTGACCCTGCAGACCCGCGAACAGCACATCCGCCGCGAGAAGGCCACCTCCAACATCTGTACCGCACAGGTGCTGCTGGCGGTGATGGCCTCGATGTACGCCGTCTATCACGGTCCGGAAGGCCTGACCCGCATCGCCCGCCGCACCCATCGCCTGGCCGCGATCCTGGCCAGCGCGCTGCGCACCGCCGGTGTGCAGGTCGGCGCCGACTTCTTCGACACGCTGCACGTGACCGGTGTCGACGCCGACGCGATCCATGCCAAGGCCCGTGCGGCCGGCTACAACCTGCGTGCGATCGACAGCAGCTCGGTGGGCATCAGCCTGGACGAGACCACCACCCGCGCCGACATCATCGCCGTGGGCGCGCTGTTCGGTGCCAACGTTGATGTGGACGCGCTGGATGCCAGCACCGCCGACGCGCTGCCGGCCGGCCTGCTGCGCCAGTCCGCGTTCCTGACCCACCCGGTGTTCAACACCCACCACAGCGAGCACGAGCTGCTGCGCTACCTGCGTTCGCTGGCCGACAAGGACCTGGCGATGGACCGCACGATGATCCCGCTGGGCTCGTGCACCATGAAGCTCAACGCCACCGCCGAGATGATCCCGGTGACCTGGCCGGAGTTCTCGCAGATCCACCCGCTGGTGCCGGCCGAGCAGGCGCTGGGCTACAAGGAACTGATCGATTCGCTGGAAGCAATGCTGGTCGAGTGCACCGGCTACGACGCCGTCAGCCTGCAGCCGAACTCCGGCGCGCAGGGCGAGTACGCCGGCCTGCTGGCGATCCGCGCCTACCACCGCTCGCGCGGCGAAGATCACCGTGACATCTGCCTGATTCCGGATTCGGCGCACGGCACCAACCCGGCCTCGGCACAGATGTGCGGGATGAAGGTCGTGGTCACCAAGACCGATGCCAACGGCAATGTCGACGTCGAGGACATCCGCCTCAACGCCGAGAAATACAGCGACCGCCTGGCCGCGATCATGATGACCTACCCGTCCACGCATGGCGTGTTCGAGGAAGAAGTCGTGGAGATCTGCGAGATCATCCACAAGCACGGCGGCCAGGTGTACACCGACGGTGCCAACATGAACGCCTTGGTCGGCGTGGCCAAGCCGGGCAAGTGGGGTTCAGACGTTTCGCACCTGAACCTGCACAAGACCTTCTGCATCCCGCACGGCGGCGGCGGCCCGGGCGTTGGCCCGTGTGCGGTCAAGTCGCACCTTGCCCCGTTCCTGCCGGGCAAGCTGGGTGACAACGGCCCGGTCGGCATGGTCAGCGCCGCCAGCTTCGGCAGCGCCTCGATCCTGCCGATCAGCTGGATGTACATCGCGATGATGGGCACCGAAGGCCTGCGCAAGGCCACCCAGGTCGCCCAGCTCAACGCCAACTACATCGCCAAGCGCCTGGCCCCGCACTTCAAGACCCTGTACACCGGCCGCAACGGCCTGGTCGCGCACGAGTGCATCCTCGACGTGCGTCCGCTGGAGAAGACCAGCGGCATCGGTGCCGAAGACGTGGCCAAGCGCCTGATCGACTTCGGCTTCCATGCCCCGACCCTGAGCTTCCCGGTGGCCGGCACGCTGATGGTCGAGCCGACCGAAAGCGAATCGCTGCACGAGCTGGACCGCTTCATCGACGCGATGATCCAGATCCGCGAAGAGATCACCGCGATCGAAGACGGCCGCCTGGACCGCGAGGACAACCCGCTGAAGAACGCCCCGCACACGGCCACGGCAGTGACCGCCAGCGAATGGACCCACGCCTACCCGCGTGAACTGGCCGCCTTCCCGCTGCCGAGCCTGAAGCTGCAGAAGTACTGGCCGCCGGTGGCCCGCGTCGACAACGTGTACGGCGACAAGAACGTGATGTGCGCCTGCATCCCGGTCGATGCCTACAAGGACGATGAAGTCGAGGCGTAAGCCTTCGCGGCATCGGTAACAGAACGGCCCGCGCAAGCGGGCCGTTTTCGTTTCCATCCACGCATGGCGTGGATCTACTGGAGAGTGCGCCATGGCAGGTAGTAGATCCACGCCATGCGTGGATGCTTTGCCATCATGGGTCGGGCATCTGACCCAGGCTCAATTGCCACGACACGCCGAAACGGTCCTGCACCCAGCCGTAGCGGCTGCTGAACTCGTAGTCGCCCACCGGCATCAGCCAATGCCCGCCGTCGCCCAGCACGCGCGCGGCACGTTCGAACGATTCGGCACCCGCACATTCCACGAACAGCGACATCGAGGGCGTGAACGTGAAGTCGTGCACATCCAGGCTGTCGAAGCACAGGTAGTGGGTGCCGCCGAGCAGGAAAATGGCCTGGCGGACCTGACCGGGTATGCCCGCACCCGCCCCGTCCGGATGGCGCTGCAGGGCCAGCAGGCGGAATTCGGCGAAGGCTTCGGCGTACAGGGCCAGCGCGGCTTCGGCCTGGCCGGTGAACATCAGGAAGGGACGGCTGCGCAGCATGCGGTGCTCCCGTTCGTCGGGCCGGTGATGGCCCACGCGATCAGGATGGCACGGCCGATGTATGCCTGCTGTAGAGCCGAGCCCATGCTCGGCCAGCGACCACGCAGACAGCAGCCGACCATAGGGTCGGCTCTACAGAAAATTCGGCGACCGCAGCCGACCATAGGGTCGGCTCTACAGGATCAAGCCTCGCGCATGCGCCGGGCGATGGCGCTGCTGGCCGCGATGGTCGCCGTCAGCGCCACCATCGACAGGAACTGCAGGCGCGTATGCGCTTCACTCAGCAGCAGGCCGAAAATCAACGCAAGGATGCCCAGCGCGCAGACGGTCAGCCACGGGAAGCCCGCCATGCGGAACGGCAGGCGCGTGCCCAGGCGGTCGGCGCGACGGCGCAGCACCAGCTGCGAGACCAGCGACAGCGTCCACACCAGCAGGCAGGTGGAACCGACGATGTTCAGCAGCACCGGCAACACCTTGTCCGGGAACAGCAGTTCCATGATGGTGGCAGCGAAGCCGAACAGGACGCTGGCCAGCACCGCGATCACCGGCACCTGGCGCGGGTCGGTCCAGCCCAGCACGGCCGGTGCTTCGCGGCGTTGCGCCAGCGAATACATCATGCGCGAGGCGCCGTAGAGATTGGCGTTGAGCGCCGACAGCAGGGCGATCACCGCGATCAGAGTGATGGCCGTGGCTGCCCCCGGGATATTGGCGACATCGAGAACCGCGGCGAACGGCGACTTCAGCGCTTCACTGGTCCATGGCACCACGGCGATGATCACGCTCAGCGAACCGATGTAGAACACCAGGATGCGCCAGGCAACGGTGCGGATGGCACGGGCGATGCTGCGCTCGGGGTCTTCGGTCTCCGCCGCCGCGACGGCCACGATCTCGGTGCCGCCGAAGGCGAACACCACCACCAGCAGCGCCGCACCGATACCGGCCAGGCCCTTCGGCGCGAAGCCACCGTGCTCGGTGAAGTTGCTCAGGCCCGGCGAGGCCACCTGCGGCAGCCAGCCCATCAGCAGCGCCACGCCAACGGCGATGAAGGCCAGGATCGCCGCCACTTTGAGGATGGCGAACCAGAATTCGAACTCACCGAAGTTCTTCACCCCGAGCAGGTTGATCGCGGTGAAGAACAACATGAAGGCCAGTGCCGCCATCGGTACCGGCACCACCGGCCAGACCGTGGCCAGCAATCCGGCCGCGCCCACCGCCTCGGCGGCGATGACGATGACCAGCTGCACCCACCACAGCCAGCCCACGGTGGCGCCGGCGGTGGCGCCCATGGCATCGGCCGCATACACCGAGAACGCACCGCTGGTCGGCTTGGCGGCGGCC
This sequence comes from Stenotrophomonas sp. LMG 10879, assembly GCF_002750935.1. NCBI lineage: Bacteria > Pseudomonadati > Pseudomonadota > Gammaproteobacteria > Lysobacterales > Lysobacteraceae > Stenotrophomonas > Stenotrophomonas sp. LMG 10879. The sequence goes on along the minus strand of NZ_PEJT01000002.1, from coordinate 181,498 downwards.
ATTTCGCCCAGTGCGTTCATCACGATGATCACCAGCGCACCGGCCACCAGGTAGGACACCAGCACCGCCGGGCCGGCCGCCTGCACGCCTACGCCGGAGCCGAGGAACAGGCCGGCGCCGATGGCGCTGCCCAGCCCCATCATGATCAGCTGGCGTGGCTTGAGCGAATGGCCGAGGCGGGAGGGCGAAGCGGTCTGATCGGGGGTGGCGGGCATCGGCAGGGCTGGCGGCGGCGACAAGGGCGACACCTTACCGTGTCCAGCCGCTGCGGGGATAGGCACAGCGCAGCAGGAAACTCAGGCCGGTACCGGCTCGCCGACATTGCCACCAATACGGGCCCGATAGGCGCGTGGTGAGAAACCGGTTTCAGCCTTGAACTTGCGGGTGAACGCGCTCTGGTCGCTGAAACCGCAGGCCTGGCCGATGCAGGCGATGCTCTCGTTGCCATGCAGCAGGTGCATGGCCATCTGGATCCGCAGCCGGGTCAGCACCTGCTGCGGGGTCATCTGGAACACCTTGCGGAAGCTGCGCTCCAGCTTGGACAACGAAAAACCGGTGATGTCCAGCAGAGTCTGCATCCGCACGTTCTCGGCGTAGTGCGTATTGAGGTGCGCCAGGGCCAGCCGCAGCTGCTCGTACTGGGTGCCCAGGCTGTCCTTCTGGCCGAGGTCGCGGGAGATGCCGATCAGCCCTTCCACCTGCCCGTCGACCACCAGCGGGCGCTTGCAGGTCAGGCACCAGCCCGGTTCGCGGTTGGCGAACAGGTGCAGCTCCATCAGGTTCTCGATCACCTCGCCGGACAGCACGCGGGCGTCCTGGTCGACATAGTCCGCACTCAGGCCGGTGGGGTAGATCTCGGCTGCGGTGCGGCCGATCACGTCCTTGCGCGCACGCAGGCCCAGCCGTCGCAGCATGGTCTGGTTGACGTAGGTGTAGCGGCCCTGGCGGTCCTTCATGAAGAACAGCACGTCCGGAATGGCGTCGAACAGGGCTTCGATGTCGGCGGGTTCGACTCGCATGCGGCAAGCATACCCGAGCCGCCGATTTGTCTGCGCGTTCACTCCCACGGGACCCTGCATTAACGCCGACGGCGCCAGTGTCTGGGGTCTGCCCCCTACCCGCTCCAGGAGATCCTCCATGGCCGCCAGCAAGCCGACCGGCAAGCGCGCTCCCGCCACCCCCGCCGCCGACCGTGACAGCCGCGGCCAGGGCGATGAACTGCATCAACTGGCGGGAGGAGAACATCCGGTACTGACCAGCAACCAGGGCATCCCGGTTGCCGACAACCAGAATTCCCTGCGCCAGGGGCCGCGTGGCCCGACCCTGCTGGAGGACTTCCTGCTGCGCGAGAAGATCACCCACTTCGACCACGAGCGCATTCCCGAGCGCATCGTCCACGCGCGCGGTTCGGCCGCCCATGGCTTCTTCGAACTGACCAAGTCGCTGGGCAAGGTGACGCGGGCCAAGATCCTCACCGAAGTCGGGGTGAAGACGCCGGTGTTCACCCGCTTCTCCACCGTCGCCGGCGGCGCCGGTTCGGTCGACACCCCGCGCGACGTGCGCGGCTTCGCGGTGAAGTTCTACACGAAGGAAGGCAACTGGGACCTGGTCGGCAACAACATCCCGGTGTTCTTCATCCAGGATGCGATCAAGTTCCCCGACCTGATCCATGCGGTGAAGATGGAACCGGACCGCGCGTTCCCGCAGGCCGCCAGCGCGCACGACACGTTCTGGGATTTCGTCTCGCTGATGCCCGAATCGATGCACATGATCATGTGGGCGATGAGCGACCGCACGATTCCGCGCTCGCTGCGCACCATCGAAGGCTTCGGCATCCACAGCTTCCGCCTGCTGGATGACGAAGGAAACTCCACCTTCGTCAAATTCCACTGGCGGCCGAAGCTGGGGCTGCAGTCCACGATCTGGGACGAGGCGCTGAAACTGCAGGCCGCCGACAACGATTTCCACCGCCGCGACCTGTTCGAAGCGATCCAGCGTGGCGACTTCCCCGAGTGGGAGCTGGCGGTGCAGTTGTTCAGCGAGGAACAGGCCGACGGCTTCCCGTTCGACCACTTGGACCCGACCAAGATCATCCCCGAGTCGCTGGTGCCGCTGCAGGTGATCGGACGCATGGTGCTGGACCGATGGCCGGACAACTTCTTCGCCGAGACCGAGCAGGTTGCGTTCTGCCCGGCCAACGTGCCGCCCGGCATCGACTTCAGCAACGATCCGTTGCTGCAGGGACGGCTGTTCTCCTATCTGGATACCCAGCTGATCCGCCTGGGCGGGCCGAACTTCAACCAGATCCCGATCAACGCACCGAAGTGCCCGTTCGCCAACCACCAGCGCGATGGCCACATGCAGATGCAGGTGCCGAAGGGACGCGTAGCCTACGATCCCAGTTCGCTGCAGGAGGACAGCCCGCGCGAGACCCCCGCCGGTTTCCGCAGCCACGCCAGCGCCGATGACGGGCGCAAGGGCCGCACCCGTGCAGAAAGCTTTGCCGACCACTACAGCCAGGCACGGATGTTCTTCCGCAGCCTGGAAAAACCGGAACAGGCGCACCTGGCCTCGGCGCTGGTGTTCGAGCTGTCGAAGGTGGAAACGGAGAAGGTGCGCGTGCGCACCGTCAGCCATCTGCGCAACATCGACGAAGGACTGGCCAAACGCGTGGCCGATGGGCTGGCCCTGCGTACCCTGCCCGACCCGGCACCGACGGCAACCCCCGCTCAGGACCTGCCCGTCGCCCCCGAAGTACGGGTGATCGGCCGCAACAAGCCAGTGCTGCAGGGGCGCTGCATCGGCATCCTGTTCGATGAAGGTTCCGATGCACGAGTGATCGCCAACCTGCGCAAAGCCGCTGAAAAGGCCGGCGCCAGCGTCAAGCTGGTCGCACCGAAAGTCGGTGGCGCCACGCTCAGCGACGGCAAGGTGCAGGCCGCCGATGGACAGCTGGCCGGTACCCCGTCGGTGGTGTTTGATGCCGTGGCCGTGGTGCTGAGTGCCGACGCCGGCAAAGCGCTGGCCAAGGAAGCGGCGGCCGTTGGCTTCGTCAGCGACGCCTGGGCGCACCTGAAAGCCATCGCCAGTGACGAAGGCGCACAGGCGCTGCTGAAAGCAGCGCGCGTCGGCAACGATGCCGGCACCGTCGAGGCGGAAGACAGCAAGGCGTTCCTTGCCGCTGCCGCTACCCGACAGTGGGCGCGCGAGCCGAAGCTGCGCCTGCTGGCCTGATCATCCGACAGGAGAACGCTCATGCCCCGAGGTGACAAATCCGCCTATACCGACAAGCAGAAGCGCCAGGCCGAGCACATCGAAGAGAGCGAGCGCGAGCGCGGTGCCAGCGAAGGCACCGCAGAGCGTATCGCCTGGGCTACCGTGAACAAGCAGGATGGCGGTGGCAAGCGCAGCGGCAGCGCGCGCAAGGAAACGAAGAAGGTAGTCAAAAAGGCAACTGCGAAGAAGACTTCGGCCAGCAAGGCGCCTGCAAAGAAGGTGGCGAAGACGACCGCTGCGAAGAAGACGCCTGCAAAGAACGCTGCCACCAGGAAGTCTGCTGCAAAGAAGGCGCTGAAGAAGGCTCCTGCGAAGCAGTCAGCTGCAAAGAAGGCGACCGCCAGGACGGCAACGCAGAAGACCGCCTCACGCAGCACCGCAGCAAAGAAGGCCGCGAAGACACGTGCGGCAAACAAGGCGGTACGCAAGACCGCGGCGAAGAAGGCCGCACGTACCCGCGCCGGTAGTTAGCCGGTAGCGGGCAGCGCCCTCCCCCAACCGGCCACCACCGCGGCGGCCGGGTCGGCGCAGGCCTGCAGCAGCAGATGCGGCCCTTCCAGGGCAATGTGCCGCGCATCCGGCAAAAGAACCTGCAGCTCGGCCACGCTCGGCGGCCACAGCAACCGGTCCTGACGCGCCTGCAGGCACAGCGTCGGCACCGTGATCTGCGGCAGCAACCCGCGTACGTCCACCCGCAGGGTCGCTGCGGCGCGCTGCCGCAACGTGGCCGCCGGGAGCTGAGCCAACACATCGTGCAGCATCGACAGGTGCTGGCAGTTGCGCCATCGCCCCAGCAACAGGCGTGACAGCAATGCCACAGGAGGCATCGGCCAGGCCGGCGACAGCAGTGCCGCGCCGGCTGCCGGCATTGGCACGGGCCGACGCGCGAAAGTCGCGGCCAGCACCAGTCCGCGCAGGCCGGCGGGCTGTCGTGCGGCGAGTTGAATCGCCAAGGGGCCTAAGAAAGACTCGGCAAGCAGTACGAATGGTTGGTGTGGCAGCTGCGGCCACAGCCATTCGGCAAGCGTGGCGTAACCCTGCCCTCCTTGCGCAGGCAGCGCGATCGCCTGCGTCGTCAGCCCATGAGCCTGCAGTGCGGACAGGAATGAGGTCGACATCCTGCCGGTGCCATCCAGGCCAGGCAGCATCACTACGTGCAGCGGCGTGGTCGACGCGGCATCACCGCCCTGCTTTTCCTCGCGTCCAATTCCCATGCCATCTCCTTTGCTGGCAAGCATCACCCGGATCGGCGGGCGAAGAAACCTCTTCTTTGGCGCTCCCCTGCTGTGCCGGTCAAGGTTGCGCGATACTGGCGGCTTCGCCGCAGGATGCGGCTACCCGGGAGAGCTGTTGATGCGATGGACCTACGCACTGGCCATGATGGCCCTGATGCTGCCACTGACCACCTTTGCCGGCGATGGCTGGATAAATGGCGACGGCAAGGCGGTGCCGCAGACCGATGCCATGAAGTCCAGGGATGGATTTGCGGCATCACTGCTGGTCACCTCCGACGCCGATTGGCGGGCCAAGTGGGAAACTCCAGCGGACACCACGCCGAACTTCACCGAGGCCAGCGACGTGCAGCTGGGCGGAGAGTTGTTCGTACTGACGTTCCTGTCCAACCCGCAACTGGGCGAGGATGGCGCAGCCAAGGTCCACTGCGACGTGCGCATGCTGCGCCCGGACGGCAGCGCCAGCGCGGATGAGCGCGATGTTCCCTGCTTCACCGCCCGTCTGCCGGGTCCACCCACCTTGTTGTACATGACCAACGTGCAGCTGAAATTCGTCGCCGAGGCAGGTGATCCGAAGGGCACGTGGACCGCACAGGTGGTGGTCAGGGATCTGTTGCGGGGTGTGAGCCTGCCGCTGCAGTCGCGCTTCGAGGTCCGTTGAAAGGAGGCCTGCGGATGAAGAAGCGACGACTCCTTAGCTGGGCCGGCCTGGCGCTGTGCGTGGCCTACCTGCTGTTTACCGCGTGGCTGGTTCATGGCGCACAGTCGGATGCGGACCCGAAAGGTACCTACATCCTGATGGCGCTGCCCATCACTCTGCAGTCTGCCGCGCTTGATGCCATCGGCGCAGGCGGCCTGTTGTACGGCAAGCCTTGGTCGACCGCGTATGCGGTGCTGGTTCCGCCAACGCTGCTGTTGCTGTACGCGGCTGGCTGGTTGATCGAACGCTCTGCGCGCGGGCGTTAGCTGTGCCCACTCGTTGCGTGCATTGACACCCTGCATGCGGGCCATCGCATGCAGGGCGTCATCCAACATCCAGCTACGGACTGCTTACGCCGCGCGCGCGGACACGGCGAGCTTGCGAACACCCTGCTCCAGCTGGAACACCGACACCGACGTGGTCAGCGCATGTGCCTGCTCCTCCAGCGCACGGCTGGCAGCGGTGGCTTCTTCCACCAGGGCCGCGTTCTGCTGGGTCACCTGGTCCATCTGCACCACTACCTGGTTGACCTGTTCGATGCCGGCCGCCTGTTCCTTGCTGGCGGCGGCGATATCGCTCATCAGCAAGGTGGTACGCGAGCTGGCCTGGGCCACGCGCGCAATCGCGGCTTCGGATTGCACGGTCACCGCCAGGCCGCTCTGCACCTTGGCGGCGGCGTCCTCGATCAATTCCTTGATCTCCTTGGCGGCCACACCCGCACGCTGGGCCAGCGTACGCACCTCACTGGCGACCACGGCAAAGCCACGGCCCTGTTCACCGGCACGCGCTGCTTCCACCGCGGCATTCAACGCCAGGATATTGGTCTGGAAGGCGATGCCATCGATCACCGTGGAGATCTCCGAAATGCGCGCGGAAGACTGATCGATCTCGCCCATCACCGTGGCCATCTGCGCCATGGCCTGCTCGGTCTCGCGCACGGCAACACCGGCCGCGTGCGCTTCGCTGTCGGCCTGGCGCGCCAGCTCGGCGTTCTGGCGCACGGTCGAGGTCAGCTCTTCCATCGAGGCAGCAGCCTCTTCCAGATTCGCGGCCTGCTGCTCGGTACGGCGCGACAGATCGTTGTTGCCGGCCGCCAGTTCCTGCGCCGCGTTGTTGATGCTGTCGGCGGCCACCTGGATGCCACGCACGATACCGGTCAGCTGCGTGGTAGTGGTATTGGCATCATCACGCATGCGCGCGAACACACCTTCGTACTCGCCGTCCATGCGCGCGGTGAGGTTGCCATGCGAGATGGCGCGCAGCACGTCGGAAACATCGGCGATGCTGGCCTGCGAGCTGGCCATCATGCCGTTGAGGTGGTTCACCATCGCCTGGAACTGGTACTGGAATGCTGCAGCGTCGCCACGCATGCTGAAGTCGCCAGCGCGCGCGGCACGGGCCAGTTCATCGATCTGCGCGTTGATCGCCATCAGGCTCTGCTTGACCGCCGCCAGGGTGCGGGTCAGCGTGCCCTTCTCGCCCGGGTACTCGGGCAGATCGCGGCTGAGATCGCCGATCGCATAGCGCTGCATCACCTCGGCCATCAGCAGCTGCACCTGCACGTGCGATTCAACCAGGTGATTGGTGGCCTGCACCATGCGGCCGAAGTCGCCGGGGAACGCGCTGGCATCCATCCGATAACGGATCGCACCGGCTTCATGCTGCTCGGCCATCTGCAGCTGCGCGCCGATCGCGGCCTGAACACTCTGGCGCACGCTGGCCATGGCCTCACCAAGCTGGGTCAGCTCGTCACGACCGCCAAGGCGGAATTCCTGGTCCAGTTCGCCCTTGGACAGGCGCTCGGCCAACTGCACCGCACGTGCCAGCGGGCCGGTCATGCTGCGGCCGATCAACACCGACGCGGCAACGCCGACCAGCAGGGCCACGCCGCCCAGCGCCAGCAGCTGCAGCAGGCTGCGCTCGCCCAGGCGGATGGCCTCGGCAGCGGCCTCGCGGCTTTCCTTTTCCTCATAGGCCACGCCGTCGGCCAGGGCCTTGTTCCAGCCATTGGCCGCTTCCTGCACCGGGCCCAGGGTCAGCGCCACGGCACCGGGGAAATCGCCCTGCTCCATCAGCTCACTGGTCTGCTTGTTGAGCGGACGGGCGAGCGCACGCTTGGCGGCGATGGTCTCGCCGATCACCTTGCCCTCAGCATCGCCGGGCAGGGCCTGGTAGGCAGTCCAGCTGGCCTCGTAGCGCTTGACCAGATCGGCGATGCGCTGCTCGTCGTTGGCACGGTCTTCGCCCTGGCGGATCAGCATCTCGCGACGCACGACCATCATCTGGTTGTTGGCATCGAGCATCTCCGACAGCAGCCGTACCTTGGCTACGCCAACCTCGACCACCTGCTCCATCGCGCGCTTCTGCACGGTGGTGGCGGTAGCGCCGGTGGCCACCACGGCGGCAACCAGCAGCAACAACAGGCCAAAGCCAAGCCCAAGACGCCAGGCAACCCTGACGTTCCTCAAGTAGTTCATGGGGTGAATCCAAAACGGGGGGGATGCGCCCATATCGGCCTGTCGACCGGGAATCTTGATCGCCCCACGCTCGCCTGCGTCGGAAGCCGTTCACCTTGGTGAGGTGCCACCCTCCCCTTCTGCGGTGGGTCTTTGGCGTAGCGATGCGACCCAGCTGCTCATGCCGGCATCAGTTCCTTTTCACGGCAGCTACGCAGCGTTTGCAGGCAGGGTGAAGGCGTTATCTGCCTGGAGATGCCCATGCCCGTATGCCGCCCCGCCCTGCTTGCGCTTTCGCTGCTGATGTCGCCCGCCTTCGCGCAGGCCCCGCCACCCGCCGGCCTGCCAGCACCGATTGCCGAGAAAGCAGGCCCTGACACGGCGGCGCACTCGCCCCTGCATGCGCAGGTCCTGCTCGACCGTGCGAATTTCTCTCCGGGCGAGATCGATGGCGAGGTGGGCAGCAACCAGCGGCGTGCGGTGTCCGGCTTCCAGGCTGCGCACGGGCTGACCGTCAGCGGTGAACTGGACGACGCTACCTGGAAAGCCCTGCAGGCCGATACGGTCACTCCGCTGGCCAGCTATACGCTGACCGCCGAAGACGTGGCCGGTCCGTTTGTCGCCATCCCGAAGAAGCCGGCCGAACAAGCCAAGCTGAAATCCCTGGGCTTCAGCAGTATCGAAGAATCACTGGGCGAGCGTTTCCATGCCGCCCCGGCGCTGCTGAAGGCCCTCAATCCCGGCGTGGATCTGAGCAAGGCCGGCACTCGCATCCAGGTGCCCAACATTGCGCCTGCCGCTTTGCCCAAAGCGGCCAAGCTGGTGGTCGACAAATCCGACTCCACCCTGCAACTGCTGGACGCGCAGGGCAAGGTGATCGCGCAGGTGCCGGTGTCGTCGGGCAGCGAGCATGACCCGCTGCCGATCGGTGAGTGGAAGATCCTCGGCGTGTACCCGGATCCGCCATTCCACTACAACCCGAAACTGTTCTGGGACGCAAAGAAGGGCGATCGCAAGGCGACGATTCCGCCCGGCCCGAACAATCCCGTCGGCCGGGTCTGGATCGACCTGTCCAAGCCGCATTACGGCCTGCACGGCACGCCGGTGCCCGGCCATGTCGGCAAGACTGAATCACACGGCTGCGTGCGCATGACCAACTGGGATGCATTGCGCGTGGCCGCGGCGGTGGATACCTCGGTTGTCGTGGTGATGCAGGAGTAAGCCGATGCGACTTGCGCAACTGATCGTGCTGGGACTGGTGATGGGCGTGGCCGCCGGATGGTGGCTGCAGCGCGATGGCGAGCCGTCCGATGACACGGCTGCCCGCCCCCTTACAGTGGCGCCGACTTCGGCTGCGGCGGACAAGGCCCCTGCCGTACCCGCGGAGCAGGCAGCGACGGCAATCGCTGCGCCCGCCCCAGCGGTAACGGGCGACACACCCTCCGGCCTGCTGCTGCCGGTACAGGGCATTGCGCCGTCGCAACTGCAGGACACCTTCACCGACGCACGCAGCGAAGGCCGTGTGCACGATGCCATCGACATCATGGCCGCTGCCGGCACGCCGGTGCTGGCCGTGGCCGATGGCCATGTCGAGAAACTGTTCGACAGCAAACGCGGCGGCCTCACCCTCTACCAGTTCGAACCCAGCGGCCGCTGGTGCTACTACTACGCACACCTGCAGCGCTACGCCGACGGCCTGGCCGAGAAGCAGACCATCAAGCGCGGTGATGTGATCGGCTACGTCGGCAGCACCGGCAATGCCAACCCCGAAGCGCCCCATCTGCATTTCGAAGTGCACACGCTGGGGCCGGAGAAGCAGTGGTGGAAGGGTGAGTCGCTCAACCCCTATCCGCTGCTGAAAAAAGGTGACGGAGGGGAATAAGCCGCAACCCGCACGTTCTTTTCGGGGCGCCTATACAGCGCGCGGACGCTGCCTGCGCAGCGCGATGGTGAAGATCACCAGTGCGATGCCGGGAATCAGCAGCAACAGCGCCACCAGTTTCCAGAAGAAGAACGGCCACAGCCAGATGTAGTCCAGGTCGGTCAGTTTCAGAAGATCCAGCGGCGGCTGCACTTCGATCGTTGCCGGCCTGCCGAGCAGCGCCGGCTCCACCTCCAGCACGGTCACCCGCAGCCAGGATCGGCCACGGGGCAATGCGTCACCGCGGCCATAGCCGAAGTACGCGGCGGTGAAACCTGCCGTTTCAACGGTTTCCACCCTGCGCACGACCTCCGTCGCGGGCGGGCCTGATCGCACGCTTGCGCGGAAGTCCGCGTGCTCGTTGGGCGTTTCGATGCGCATCAGCACGTCGGGATCGAGGGCCGGGTCGGTAGCGTTGGGCGGGTAGCGCAGCCGCAACCGCAGGCGATCGTCGATGAAGCGGTAGACCACAATCTCCGCGCTCGCACCGGGGCTCAGCACCAGCGGCAGGGTCTGCGTTCGTGAGGCCAGGTGGTTGGCCACAGCGCCCACCGCCAACACCACACAGGCGGCTGCCCATAAGCCCCAGAACACCCACAGGGTGATCCGCAGCACCCTCGCTCCCTTCATGCTGACGTCGCCGGTCATCGGTCCGCTTCCCTGCTGGCACGGCGTACACACTAACGAAAAAGCCCCGCGTTTGCGGGGCTTCTTCTTTCAGCGACGCCGGCCATGGCCCGGCGCTACCCGTGCGGCAGCATTGCCAGGCAGAGCCTGGCATTGCCGCATCACTCAGGCGAACGGATCCTGCAGGACCATGGTGTGGTCGCGGTCCGGGCCGGTGGAGACGATGCTGATCGGGCAACCGGCAAGCTCTTCCAGCGAACGCAGGTAGGCGCGTGCGGCCGGCGGCAGGTCGTCCCAGTTGGTGATGCCGTGGGTGTTCTCGGTCCAGCCCGGGAACTCCAGGTACACGGGGGTGCACTCTTCCCAGCCCTGCGCGTCCAGCGGCGCGTACTCGGTGCGCTTGCCGTTGTATTCGTAGGCGATGCAGACCTTCAGCTTTTCCATGCCGTCCAGCACGTCCAGCTTGGTGATGCACAGGCCGCTGATGCCGTTGATGGCCACCGCGCGCTTGAGGGCGACGATGTCCATCCAGCCGCAACGACGCGGGCGGCCGGTCGAGGCACCGTACTCGGCACCGCGGTCGCGGATGCCCTGGCCGATTTCATCGTCCAGCTCGGTCGGGAACGGGCCGCCGCCAACGCGGGTCGCGTAGGCCTTGGCGATGCCCAGCACGTAGTCGATCGCATCGGCGCCGACGCCGGCACCGGCCAGCGCACCACCGACGGTGGTGTTGGAGCTGGTGACGTACGGGTAGGTACCGTGGTCGATGTCCAGCAGCGCGCCCTGCGCACCTTCGAACAGCACGCGCTTACCCTGCTTGCGCAGGTCATGCAGGATGCCGGCAACGTCCGACTTCATCGGCTGCACGTACTCGCCGAAGGCCAGTGCCTCGTCGAAGGTCTTCTGGAAATCGACCGCATCGGTGTTCAGGTACTTGGTCAGCACGAAGTTGTGGTAATCCAGCGCGGTGCGCAGGAGTTCTTCCAGCTGCTTGGGGTAATGCAGGTCGGCGATGCGGATGCCGCGACGCGCCACCTTGTCTTCATAGGCCGGGCCGATGCCACGGCCGGTGGTGCCGATCGCCTTGCCGCCGGCAGCGCGTTCGCGCGCCTGGTCCAAGGCGATGTGGTACGGCATGATCAGCGGCGCGGCCGGGGAGATCTTCAGGCGCGAACGCACTTCCACGCCGGAGGTTTCCAGCTCGGCGATTTCCTTCTGCAGCGCAGCCGGCGAGATCACCACGCCGTTGCCGATCAGGCACAGCGCATCGTCACGCAGGATGCCCGACGGGATCAGGTGCAGGACGGTCTTCTTGCCGTTGATGACCAGGGTGTGGCCGGCATTGTGGCCGCCCTGGAAGCGCACGACCGCGCCGATTTCCTCAGTGAGCAGATCGACGATCTTGCCCTTGCCTTCATCGCCCCACTGGGCACCAAGCACTACGACAGACTGACCCATGACGGGTTCCTCTATTTGTTGCGGCCATCGGGGCCGCGGACGGGTAAACCGCAGCGGGGCTGGCCAGCGCTTGGGTGGCGGCTCCAAACGGGGAGCGGCCGGCGATGGAAGGCCCAGACACGGAAAAAGCCGAACGGGGGAGGCCCGTCCGGCTTTTGTGCATTATCCGGGTTTCCGGGGTCCGGTGCCACCTTTCCGACGGGCGGCTTCACCGGCCGGTCAGGCGCTGCCTGCTGTAGAGCCGAGCCCATGCTCGGCTGCCGTCCCGCCGCTGCGCGGCGCCGCCCGAGCATCGGCTCAGGCGCTACGGGCCAGTTAGTGCCGCACCCACCACAGCAGGCTCAGCCCGGCCAGCAGGACCAGGCCACCGAAGCTGCGCAGGGCCGGGCTGGGCAGGTCCAGCAGGCGTTCGGCCATGCGCTTCCAGGCCACGGGGGCCGCAAACAGCAACAGGCCTTCCAGCACCGCGACCAGGCAGACGGCGGCGAACAGATCTTTCATGGGGAACTCCGGAAAAGCACGGGGCCCGGCGTTTGGCCGGGCCCCGTGAGGTACTGCCGTGCGGTCTCAGCGATCGTTCTTGAGGTACTGCAGGAACGGGTCGTTCTTGTCCAGCACGATCACGCCGTTGCCGTCGGTCATCGAGCCGCGATAGGCCTCGAGGCTGCGGTAGAACGCGTAGAACGACGGGTCGGCCGAACCGGCCTTGCCATAGATGCGCGCAGCCTCGGCATCGCCTTCACCGCGCAGGCGCTGGGCATCGCGTTCGGCCTCTGCGATCAGCACGGTGCTGTCACGGTCGGCCTGGGCACGGATGGTCAGCGACTGCTCTTCGCCTTCGGCGCGCAGCTTGGCGGCTTCCTGCTTGCGCTGGGCGCGCATGCGCTCGTACACGTCATTGATCACCTGGCTGTCGGTCGGCAGGTCCACCTGCTTGATGCGCAGGTCGATCATCTGCATGCCCAGGCCGGCAACGGCTTCGTTGATCCCCTTCAGCTGCTCGGCGATCAGCTCGCTGCGGTCGCCGGAGACCAGCTGCTGCAGGGTGCGCGAGTTGATCTGGTTGCGCAGCGAGTCGGTGATGATCGGTGCCAGGCGGGCATTGGCGATACGCGGATCGCCGCCGGTGGCACGGAAGTAATCACCCACGTTGGAGATGTAACCGATGGCGAAGAAGTCGACGCTGACGTCCTTCTGCTCGGCCGTGAAGTAGCGGGCCGGCGCGGTGTCCAGCACCTGGAAGCGGCGATCAAACACCCGCACCGTTTCCACCACCGGCAGCTTGAAGTGCAGGCCCGGCTTGATGTCCGAACGCACCACCTTGCCCAGGTTCAGGACCATGGCGGTCTGGTCCTCGCGGACCACATACACCGAGCCCAGCAGGCCCAGCAGCCCCGCTACGACAACGGCAATCCAGATTGAATTTTTCATCGGCTGCCCTCCTCACGGCCGCTCGAACGCCCGGTCGGGCGGCCCACCGGCCGGCCCGGGTCACGGGAAGCTTCCACTGCCGTGGTACCCGGCAGCGACGGCATCACCACCTCCGGGTTCGTCACCCCCGGCGGCGCCGAGATGGTGGCACGGGTATCGCCGGTCATCGGCACGTAGATCAGCTGGCGGCCATCGCCACCAATGACCTTGCGGTTCTCGCTCAGCACCTGCTGCACCGTTTCCAGCCACAGCCGCTTGCGGGTAACTTCCGGTGCGTCCTTGTACTGGGCCTGCAGCAGGCTGAAGCGCTGGCCATCACCCTCGGCCTTGGACACAACGGCCTGCTTGTAGCCCTCGGCGGTGGTACGGGCACGCGAGGCCTGGCCACGCGCTTCAGGCACGACCTTGGCCGCATAGGCCTGGGCTTCGTTGATCAGGCGCTCCTTGACCTGCTGGGCACCGTTGACCTCGTCGAAGGCCGGCTTGACCTCCTCCGGCGGACGGGCGTCCTGCAGGGTCAGGCCGGTCACGGTCAGACCGGTCTTGAAGGCACGCAGCAATGTCTGCAGGCGCTCTTCAGCGGCCACGGCCAGCGGGCCACGGTTGTTCAGTACGGCGTTGAGGTCGGCGCGGCCGACTTCCTCGCGCACCGCGCTCTGCGCCGACTGCTCCAGCACCTGGTTGGCATCGACAGTGCCGAACAGATACTGCTGCGGGTCATCGATGCGGTACTGCACGTTCAACGAGACGTTGACGATGTTCTCGTCGCGGGTCAGCACCGGCACCTGGATCGAGAAGGTCTTGATCTCGGTGGCGTTGACCTTGGTGACCGATTCGATCGGCCAGGGCAACTTGAAGTTCGGGCCTGGGGTCAGGATGCGCGAGAACTGGCCGAAGCGCAGCACGACGCCACGCTGCTGTTCGCCGATCAGCTGGAAGCTGGAGAACAGCACCAGCAGGACCACCGCTGCCACCACCCAACGCAGGATGCCGCCATCGAACAGGTCCTTCAGCGGTCCGGGCAATCCGCCCCAGCCGCCACCATTGCCACCGCCGCGCGACCCGAACGGCCCGCGTCGATTGTCCTCGGGACCTTGTCCGCCCTTGTTGCCGCCGGGTGTATTCCAGGCCATGCACGCTCCATCAAGATGTGGGCTGCGACGCGGGCCCTTCCCGCAACGCCAGCCATGAACCATTACCGATCATACAAGATGGGGCTGACCGGCAGGATTGAAAGGGTCCGGAACGGGTAAGGTGGCGTTTTCCTTGAAGTCAGGCAGCGCCGATGGCCCCCACCACCCCGTTCACCGCCTTCCGCATCGAAAAAGACGACGCCGGCTACCGCAGCGGCCTGGTGCCGCTGAGCCTGGACGACCTTAACCCCGGCCAGGTGCTGATCCGCGCGCACTGGTCCTCGGTCAACTACAAGGATGCCCTGGCCGGCACCGGCAAAGGCCGGATCCTGCGGCGCTTCCCGCTGGTGGGCGGCATTGACGTGGCCGGCACGGTGGTCGCCTCCACCGATCCGGCCTGGCGCGAGGGCGATGCGGTCCTGGCCACCGGCTGCGGCCTCAGCGAAACCCGCGATGGCGGCTACAGCCAGTACGTGCGACTGGAATCGAGCGCGGTCATCGCCCAGCCGGCGGGCCTGAGCCCACGCGAGGCGATGGTGCTGGGCACCGCAGGTTTCACCGCTGCGCTGGCCCTGCTGCGCCTGCAGGACAACCGGCAGACGCCCGAGCTGGGGCCACTGGCGGTCACCGGCGCCAGCGGTGGGGTCGGTGCCCTGGCCGTGGACATCTTCAGCCGCGCCGGCTATGCCGTGCACGCGATCAGCGGCAAACCGGAGCAGACCGACTTCCTGCGCGCCATCGGTGCTGCCGAAGTGCTGCCGCGTGATGCCCTTGCCGACACCGGGCCGCTGCAGTCGGCACGCTTCGGCGGTGGCCTGGACAACGCCGGCGGGCCGATGCTGGCCAGCCTGCTGGCACAGACCGTGCCCTATGGCAGCGTGGTCAGTGCGGGCCTGGCCGCCAGCCCGACCCTGGAGATGACGGTAATGCCGTTCATCCTGCGCGGTGTCTCGCTGCTGGGTGTGTCGTCGGCCAATGCCCCGCGCGCACTTCGCGAAGAAGTGTGGGCTCGCCTGGGCGACGCGTGGAAGCCGCAGCACCTGGACCGCATCTGCACTGCCGAAGTCGGCCTGGACGGCCTGCCCGCGGTGTTCGATCGCATGTTGGCGGGCGGCTCGCTTGGCCGCACGGTGGTGCGGATCGACTGAACGTCGCAGGCAGGCGACGGACGGCAGCTGTCGCCCTCCCGCCAACAGGATGCCGGCACTACACTTCCGGCATCACATGGGGAACAACATGGCACGCATTCTGATCGTCGACGACTCACCGTCGCAGCTGTTGGGGATACAGCGCATCGTCGAGAAGCTCGGGCACCAGATCCTGACCGCCACCGATGGCGCGGCCGGGGTGGAGACCGCCAAGGCCGAGCTGCCCGACCTGGTGCTGATGGACGTGGTGATGCCCAACCTCAATGGCTTCCAGGCCACCCGCACCCTCGCCCGCGATGAAGCGACCCGGCACATTCCGGTGATCCTGGTGACCACCAAGGACCAGGACACCGACCGCATGTGGGGCATGCGCCAGGGCGCCAAGGCCTACATCACCAAGCCGTTCTCGGAAGACGAACTGTCCGAAGTGCTGGAGCGGGTGTTCGCCGGCCAGGGCTGACACACCGCCCTGGTAGATGCCAACCTTGGTTGGCACGCCTTTGCCCTTGGTAGGTGCCAACCTTGGTTGGCACGTCTTTGCCGGCCAACGGCCGGCACTACCGCAAGGCGTGCGGACCAAGGTCCGCACCCACGAAGCAGATCTCAGATCGTTTCGCCAAACGCCTTGGCCAGATTCCGATAGGCCTTCTTCTGCGCCTCATCCGTCGCCGCCGGGGCGACAATCTCCAGCTCGACGATCTGATCGCCGTCCGGGCTGCCCGGCAGGCCACGCCCACGCAGGCGCAGCTTGCGACCGGCATCGGAGTCGGCCGGGATCTTCAGCTCCACCGCTCCGCCCAGCGTCGGCACGCTGATGCTGGTGCCCAACGCCGCCTGCCACGGGGTGACCGGCAGCGTGTACAGGATATTGCGGCCGTCGACCTCGAACTGCGGATGGGCGGCGTATTCGACCTCCAGCAGCAGGTTGCCGCCGTGGTTGCCCTGCCCGGCCAGGCGGATCACCTGCCCGGGACGGATGCCCTTGGGCACGCGCACGTCCAGCTGTTTGCCGTTGACGGTGATGCGCAGGCTGTCGCCGTTGTAGGCCGCCTCCAGCGGTACCGACAGCTTGGCCCGGGTGTCGCGGTTGGGTGCATGGCCGTGGCTGCTGAAGCCCGGACCGGGGCCCGCGCCCTGGCCGCCGCGCTGGCGCGCGAACAGGCTCTCGAAGAAGTCGCTGAAGCCCCCGTTGGGGCCACCGCCACCACCACCGAACACTTCCTCGAAATTGAAACCGCCGCCGCCGTAGTTCGGCGGCACGTTGAATTCCTCGCCCGGGCGATAGCCCTGCGCGCGCAGCTGGTCATAGGCCGCGCGCTTCTCGGGATCGCGCAGCGCCTCGTAGGCCTCATTGATGGCCTTGAACTTGTCTTCGGCCCCGGTCTCCTTGCTGACGTCCGGGTGGTACTTGCGTGCCAGCCGGCGATAAGCGGTCTTGATTTCCGCCTCGCCCGCGCTCGGTTCCACCCCCAGGGTGGCGTAATAATCCTTGAATTCCATCCAGCTACCTCGATTCGCTTCGGCGGCGCCGGTGGCGCCACCCCGGGTTCATTCTACGCGCCGGCGATGCTACGCCGCCGGTCGTGCGGCAACGGTGAGGCCGACTGATCCAGCGCAATGCGCCTGCCATCGCCCTGCCCCATGCTGTGGCTGAGAGCCCCCGCAGACGACGGAAATGGGGTGTATACATGGGTTTTCCAATGTCTTGACGCGTCCGTCCCCTCCTGGCCCCTACCCTCACCCAGCAAGGAGTTCCCATGACCATCCATGTCGGCGACCGCATTCCGGAAGTCACCCTCAAGCGCATCCGCGAAGGCATCGAGACCCTCGATACCCACGCCCTGTTCGACGGGCGCAAGGTGGTGCTGTTCGCCGTGCCCGGCGCATTCACCCCCACCTGTTCGGCCCGCCACCTGCCGGGCTACGTGGAAACGTTCGACGCCTTCCGCAAGCGCGGCATTGACGTGTACTGCATGGCGGTCAACGATCCGTTCGTGATGAAGGCCTGGGCCACCGACCAGCACGTGCCCGAAGGCCTGCTGATGTTGTCCGACGGCAACGCCGAACTGACCCGTGCGCTTGGCCTGGAGCTGGATGCAAGCTCGTCCGGCATGGGCATCCGTTCGCGCCGCTTTGCCCTGTACGTGGTGGACGGCACGGTACGCGCAGCCTGGATCGAGGAACCCGGACAGTTCGAGGTGTCTTCGGCCGAGCATGTGCTGGAGCACCTTCCCACTTGAACCCCTGACTACAAAGGAAACCGGCCAGCCATGTCCAACAAGCCAGCCAAATCCAGCAACGCCTCTCCGTCCGCCAGGATCGATGGCATCAGCGATCGCCAGACGCTGCGCGAGCGGGCGCGGAAGAACATCAAGGATGGTGCGATCACCGACAGCTACAGCGCCGACCGCAAGGTGGTGATCAAGCTGCTGAACGATGCTCTGGCCACCGAATATGTGTGCGTGCTGCGCTACTACCGCCACTATTTCATGGCCAAGGGCATGCTGGCCGATGCGGTGAAGGCCGAGTTCCTGGAGCACGCGCAGCAGGAGCAGGCACATGCCGGCAAACTGGCCGAACGCATCGTCCAGCTCGGCGGCGAGCCGGACCTCAATCCGGACACGCTGACCGCACGCTCGCACGCCGAATACAAGGAAGGCAGCGACCTGCGCGACATGGTCCGCGAGAACCTGGTGGCCGAGCGCATCGCCATCGACAGCTACCGCGAGATGATCAACTTCATCGGCGACAGCGATACCACCACCAAGCGCATTCTGGAAGAGATCCTGGCGCAGGAAGAAGAACACGCCGACGAATTCGCCGACCTGCTGGAGGGGTGGATCGGGGAATAGCCGCCGCCATCCCCCCCTGTAGAGCCGAGCCCATGCTCGGCTGATCGCCGCACGTGCGTCGCGGAAGCAGCCGAGCATGGGCTCGGCTCTACGACAGCGGGGCCGGCCTACCGGAAGCGCCAATCAAGGTCGGCAGCTACCTGAGGACGTTGAACCGTACCTGCGTCCAGGCGCCGTCGGCGGCCAGCGCGGTCAACGTATGCGCACCCGGATCAGCAAACTCGCGCTGCATCAGCTGCGCACCGCGCGTCTGCGCGATCCAGCGGCCATCCAGCAGCCAATCCACGGCCTGCTCGCTGCCCAATGCGCGCAGCTGCAGGCGTACACCGTGCTCGGCATTCGGCGCACGCGCCAGCGTCGCGCCCTCGTTGAGGCCATCGATATGCAGGGCCACGCTGGCCTCACGACCATCGTCGCGGCAGTCCGCTGACAGCGCGGGAAGCTGTGAGGCGTCGCGTGTGGCCTTGGGTAGCCAGGGTGACAACAGCGCCGGCCACCGCGCGATCTCACGCGCGACTTCGTCATGCGGTGCGCTGCAGTCAGCGGATACCCGCAGGCCGGTGCGCGCGTCGGCCAGGTAACGCTGCCGACCGGGCTGCCAACGCCGCGCGTCGCGCTCCGGGAACGTCGGCGGCGCCGCACCGTCCAGCAGGTAGGCCGACAGCCGTCGCTGGCAGAGCGCGGTGGGCAACGCGTCGGCCAACTCGCCAGTAGGCCAGCAGATGTCCGCCTGGGTCACGCTGGCCGGCATCGGCGCGGCCGCTGCATCACCGCGCTGGCGCGGCAGGCTGTCGACCACTTCGAACATCAGCGGCAATGCGGTGACCGCACCGTACTGGCCCGGCAACGGCGTGCCATCGGGCCGCCCCACCCACACGCCCACGGTGTAATGGCGGGTGCTGCCGATCGCCCACGCATCGCGGTAGCCATAGCTGGTGCCGGTCTTCCAGGCCACGCGCGGGCGCCCGCCAACATCGAACGTGCCAACGCCGTAACCCGGGCGCGGGTTCGATTCCAGCATCTCGCGCACGATCCAGCTGGCACCGGGCGACGCCAGCCGGCGCTCGATCATCGGTTCGTCATCGGTATAGCGCACGCGGCCGGCAATACCGTTGCGATTGAGTGCGGCAAACGCACCGACCAGGTCTTCCAGGCGCGCGCCGGTGCCGCCAAGTATCAGCGACAGATTCGGCGAGCTGCCCGGCGGGAAACGCAGTTGGATACCGGCATGCGACAGCCGCGCGGCAAAGCGCGCAGCACCCACCCGCTGCAGCAGGTCGACCGACGGCACGTTCAGCGACAGACGCAAGGCACTGGCAGCGCTGATCGGCCCGTTGAAGGCCATGTCGAAGTTGCCTGGCCGGTAATTGCCGAAACTCTGCGGTGCATCCACCAGCAGGCTCTCGGAATGGATCAGGCCATCATCCAGTGCCATCGCGTACAGGAACGGCTTCAGCGTGGAGCCCGGGGAACGCCAGGCCTGCACCATGTCCACGTGGCCCAGCCGTTGCCGATCACCGAAAGACAGCGTGCCGACGTAAGCACGCGCCTGCAGGGTCTGGTTGTCGACCACCAGCAGCGCCGCCGAGGTGCGCTCGGGCAGCGTGGAGAAATAGCTGGCCACGCGCTCTTCAAGGGTGCGCTGCAGGCCGATGTCGATGCTGCTCTGGATCCGCGCCTGCCCGGGATGCGCGGAGTGCAGGCGCTGAGCCAGCAGTGCGGCATGCAGCGGCGGACGCAGCGAGCGTGCAACCACGTTCTCGATGCGTGCGTCTTCCACTTCGTCCGGTGTCCACGCGCCGAGCTCGGCCATCCGTGCCAGCACCTTGTCGCGTGCCTTCTGTGCCGCTTCGGGATGGCGGTCCGGGCGCAGCCGGCTGGGCGCCTGTGGCAGCACCGCCAGCAGTGCGGCTTCGGCATGCGACAGCTGCGCGGCGGGTTTGCCCAGATAGGCCCAGCTGGCCGCTTCCACGCCCTCGATGGTGCCACCGTAGGGTGCGCGCTCCAGATACAACGCGAGGATCTCGCGCTTGGACAGGTGCACTTCCAGCTGCACCGCACGCAGCATCTGCTTCAGCTTGCCCCACGGCGTGCGCGTATGCGGATCGAGGATGCGCGCCACCTGCATGGTCAGGGTCGAACCACCGGAGACGATGCGTCCACCGCGCAGCAACTGGCCGCTGGCACGCAGGATCGCCAGCGGATTGATGCCCGGGTGCTGCCAGAACCAGCGATCCTCGTAGGTCAGCAGCGCCTGCAGGTACAGCGGCGAAACGCTGTCGACCGACGCCGGATAGCGCCACACGCCTTCGGCGTCGGCGAACGCACGCAACGGGCTGCCGTCAGCGGCAACCACCAGCGTGCTGGTGTCGCGCTGCTTCGGCAACGGTGGCGGGAAGACGACATCCAGCACCAGCAACAGCGCCAGCAATGCAGCCGTGCCCCAGCGCAGCCACGGCCACAGCGGTTGCAGCCGCTGCCGCAGTCGCGGCAGCCGCGTTTTCAGCGATCCCACCTTCATCCACGGCATCCTGTGGGACGGGCCGCGCCGTCGCGGCCCGTCCGCACGATCACGGCTGTACCACCGTCAACGTGGTCGGGTTGCTGCGGCCGACGCCACGCAGCTGCGGCCGGTACATGTCCTCCACCAGCGACGGCGGCACCGTGTAGGTACCCGGAGTGACCGCACGCACCAGATAGAACACATTGGCCTTGCTGCCACGCGAGAGCTTCAGCGCCGCCACGTAGCGGTCATCGCGGAACTCTTCGTGCTTGGTATCGGCCGCTTCGCTGCGGTCGCTGATGGTGATGCCATCCACCACCACGTCGGCCCACTGCTTGGCATCGCCCAGGTTGAGGTTCTCGATCTCCAGGCCTGCCGGCAGCAGGTCGGTCAGCAGCGCATCGGGCATCTCGCTGTCGGCGGTGATGGTGACGCGCACGATCAGCGCTTCACCCTCCTTCAGCGGACGCGGCGACCACGGCTTGCCATCGGTGCCGAAGTAACTCCGCTCGACGCCGATCACGCTGTTGTCCGGTGCCGGTGCGCTGCGCGGGATGCCGGCCACGTCGATGCTGGCGAACATCGGCGGCTGCCCCTGCGGCGTGAAGCGCACGCCCGCAGCCAGCTGCCCTGCATCGAAGTTGCGACCAAACAGCTTGCGCTCGCCGATGGCCTCGGTGCTGCCACCGATCACCAGCTCACCGGCCACCAGTGCCTTCTGGTTGGCAGCCAAGGCCTTGCCGAGGCGGGCGATGGCCACCTGCTCCTGCGTGCTCAGCCACATCCAGCCACTGTTGCGGCGCGCATCCAGGCCGCGGCCCAGATCGACTGCGCGTGCATCCCATGCCGGCTTGGCCAGCTTGTTTTCGTGGGTCAGCGCGATCATCAGCGCATCGTCACGTACGGCACTGCCGTAGTCGCCGAAGTACGACGGTCGTTCGCTGCTGGACTTGGCGAAGCCAGCCGCAAGAGCAGCCTGGCCACGCTTGGCATCGCCCTGCAGCGACAGTGCCACGCCCAGATGCACCAGCGACAGGCCACCCACGGCCTTGCTGCGTTCGTTGTCGTACAGCGTGCGCAGGGTGCCCAGCGGCGCGCGGTTGACGCGGGCCAGCACGTAGCCCGAGTACGCCTGGTTGGCGAACTTCAGGCTCTCGCGCTTTTCCTGGCCGTAGAACTGGTTGCCACCGGACAGCAGGTCTTCGCTCAGGCGGTTCAGCGCCTTCTGCAGCACGTTGTCCGGTACCGCGAAACCACCTTCCTTGGCATCGAGCAGGAACTCGGCGATGTACGGCGTCAGCCACGGGTTCACGTAGCCGTCGTCACCCCACATCGAGAAGTTGCCGTTGGCCACCTGCATCGACGCCAGGCGACCGAACGCGCCTTCCATTCGCTCGCGACGGGTCTTCGCGTCCAGGCCATCGGCGCCGAGCATGGACGAAGTCGCCTGGTCCAGGATCAGCGCGGCGTAGCCCTTGCTGGTGGTCTGTTCGGCGCAGCCGTACGGGTAGTTCAGCGCGCCCTGCAGCGCGCTGGCGAACGGGATCGGCGGCAGCGGGCTGACCAGCAGGCGGGCATTGACCGATTCGGACATCAGCCCGTCCATCAGGCTGCCATCCAGGCTTACCGCAGCCAGCGGATCGAGCGTGCGCACCTGCGAACGCAGCACCTGCGGCCACGCCGCGCGTACCGGCAGATCGTAGCGGCGGTCGGCCTTGAAGCCGTTGCCATCCACGCGCACGCGCACCTTGGCCACGCTGTGGCCCTCGCGCGCGGACAACGGGAAGCTCAACGTGGTCTTGGCATCAGCATTGAGCTGCACGCTGCGGGTGCCTTCGCTCAGGCTGAGCGGGCCTTCGCTGTCCACGCGCACGTTGAACTGACCCGGCTTGCCGGTGAAGTTCTGCACGTCCAGGGTCACCGTACTGCGGTCACCCGGGGCGAGCACGCGCGGCATGCTGGCCTCGGCCAGGATCGGCGCGCGCACCACGGTTTCCACATCGCGCTTGCCGTACTGGTCATCGCTGTAGACCAGCGCCGACACACGCAGGGTGCCATTGAAATCCGGCACCTTCAGGCGGATGCGGGCAATGCCCTTGGCATCGAGCTGCACCGGGCCGGAGAACAGGTCCACGGTCTGCACGCGCGCGGTCGGCCGCTTGGCCTGCGGCAACGCCTGCAGCGCCATGTCACCACCGAACTTCAGCTTGCCACTGCTGCCGTCGAAGCTCTCGATCACCCGGCTGTAGATGTCATAGGCATCGATGCCAAGGCGACGTTGGGCAAAGAAGTGTGCGCCGGCATCGGGCACCGGGAAGCGGGTGATGTTGAGAATGCCCACGTCCACCGCCGAAACAGTGACGTGCGCGGTCTTGCCGGCCAGCTGCGGTGCGCTGACCGTCACTGGCAGGTCCTGCTCCGGACGCATCTGCTTGGGTGCGGCCAGGCCGACGGCCACGGTGCGGCCCTTGCGATCCATCGGCACGTGCACCACGCCTACGGCACGGGCGGGAGTGATCTTGCTCGGCGCACTGCCACCGCGGAACACCAGCGCGGTGATGTAGACGTCGTGGCGCTCCCAATCGGCAGTGACCGGGATCTTGTAAGTGGCACCGGGCTTGGCGTCGATGTCCTGCACGTACAGCATGCGGTCGGTCTCGACCATCAGCACGCCCTTGCCGGCGTGCGGCGGGGTCACCGTCACTTCCAGGGTATCGCCGGCCTTGTAGCCGGTCTTGTCCAGGCCCAGCTTCACCTTGTCCGGGCGGGCATCGAGGCCACGGTTGTCATCGCCCCAGCTCCAGCCGGCGCGGAACGGATAGCGGCTGGTCAGGCCGGTGGACGGATCGAACACGTCCACCCGGTACTCGCCCCACTCCACCGGGAAGTCGAAGGCCACTGCGCTGCCGCCGGCATCGACGGTACGGGTTTCCTTGTTCTCGAAACGGCGGGTGAAATCGTAGTCCCAGCGGTTGTCGTTGAAGGTCCAGTGGTAGTCGCGCAGCTCGCGCACCAGGGTGATCTTCAGACCCTTGGCCGGCTGCGGCTTGCCGTCCGCATCCACGCGCATCAGTTCAAAGCGCGCGTTGCCGTTGGAATCAGCGCCATCGTCCGGATTGAACAGCGGGCGCACGCCGACCAGTGCGGCGGCCGGCCACACCACCCGCTTCAGGGTGCGGGTGACCGTGCGGCCACCGGTTTCATACAGGCTGCCGGACAGCACCACCGCGATCGGCGCCTTCGCTTTGACCGCTTCTTCTGGCAACGACACGTCTTCGCGCAGCTGGCCATTGGCCGGCAGCGTGGTGTCGATCACATCCTTGGCTTCGCGCGGCAGCTGCAGAGTCGGGTCGCCGAAGAAGTAACCCGGCAGGCCCTCCACCGGTTTCTGCTCGGCGGCCACCGCCATGCGCGCGGTGAAGCGGTTGCCATCGGCCGGGGCACCGTACAGATAGGCACCATTGGCCTGCAGGCGCAGGTCCTCACCCGGCTTCAGCGTCTTCTGGGTGCTGTCCAGGTCCAGCTTCATGCGCTCGGGCAGGAACTCCTCGATGCGCAGGGTCATGCCCTGGATCGCTTCCTTGCTGGCGGGATCGGTGCGGAACTCGACCTGCCAGCGCCCGGTCGGCGCCTCGGCGGGGATGGTCTGCTCGAAGTTGATATAGCCCTGTTCGCCCGGTTGCACGCGGGTTTCGCGGAAGGTCTTGCCGTCGGGCTGCTTCAGGCGCAGGAACACCGGCTGGCTCTTCACCGGCTTGCCGTCGTTGTCACGCAGCAGCGCCGACAGGCGCACCGTCTCACCCGGGCGGTACAGATCGCGGCCCGACCAGGCGTAGACATCGAACCAGGCGTTGTCACGGCCGGCCACGGCGAACTCGCTCAGGTCCAGCGCCGGCTGGTTGAAGGGCAGGAAGCTGGTGTCCTTGCCGCTGCTGGCCACCAGCACGTGGGTGGCATCCAGGGTGTAGTTCAGCAGCGCATTGCCGTTGCTGTCGGTGCTGCCCTTCAGCACCACCTCGCCCTTGGCATCGAGCACGCGCAGGTCGATGCCCTTCAGCGATGCACCGTCCTTCAGCGCGGCGGTGTGTACGAACAGCTTGTCCTTGTAGGCGCGGGTATGCAGGCCGATGTCGCTGACCGAGAAGAAGGCAGTATCGAACTCACCCTCGTAGTCACCGGTGCGCTTGAGCAGGGCGAAATACAGCCCCGGCTCCTGCAGTTCCTTGATGTCCTGGGTCGGCAGGTAGGTCAGCACCCGCTCGTTCTGCTTGCCCCCCAGAATGAAGCGGTTGACGTAGACCGGCTCGGCCAGCTTGTTGATCGGGCTGCGCTCGTAGTCGCTGCTCAGTTCCCAGCTGCCACGGCGACCGCCGCGCTGGTACTGGCTGAAGAAGGTCGGCAGGTCCTTCTCGCGCACGCGCAGGAACTCGACATCGACTTCCGGCACGTTCACCGACACCACCGGCAGGCCACGGCTGTCCTTGGCCGGCAGCACGCTGCCCTGCGAGGCAAAACCGGCCACCGGCTTCAACTCGCCGCTGAACACCTTCTGCTTCAGTTCCTTGCCCAGGCGGCTGCCATCGGCGGCCAGCAGGTCCGGCGAGACCACCAGGCTGAATTCCTTGCCGGCTTCGACAAAGGGATAGCGCAGGGTCAGGCCGTCATCGGACAGGGTCCAGCTGCTGTCATCGTTGCCGACCTTCTCTTCGAAGCGCACCAGCTTGTCGAAGTCCTGGGTGCCGACCAGCGGGCGCGAGAACTCCAGCGCCAGCGACAGGCCTTCACTTTTCTGGTCCGGGTAGGCACGCAGCAAGGTGAACTCCTTCACCTGCTCGGCCTTGGTGGCGATGGCCTCGCCGCTGGCCTTCGGCAGCTGCCCGCTGTCGTTGCGGCAACCGGCCAGGCCTGCCAACAGGCTGCCTGCCAAGAGCGCCGCCGCCCACCCCCACCGCATCCGCCGTGCCGGACCGCTCATGTCGTCACTCCTTGATCGAGGCGCCCATTATAGGGCCGCCGCGTCAAGGCGTTGACGCCGGGCACCCGGTACCGGAAACCCGGTAGACGCCAACCTTGGTTGGCACCCACCAAAGCGCGCCCTACCCCGGCAGGTACAGGTCCACATAGTCGGTCACCGGCATCGCCGCCAGCGCCACCGGGTCCAGCGAGGCAGCCAGGATCCGTTGCTGCTGGGCAGTCGGGAAGCGGTGCGCCAGATGCCGGTGGAACTTGTCCATCAGCAGCGGAATACCCTCTGCGCGCCGGCGCGCGTGGCCCAGCGGGTACTCCACCAGCACCTCCGGCAGCCCGCTGCCATCACTGAAACGCACACTCAGGCCGTTGGCGATGCTGCGCTTGTCCGGGTCCAGGTAGTCGGCGCTGAGCTGCGGGTCTTCATGGCAGGCCATCTTCGCCCGCAGCGCATCGATGCGCGGATCGGCCGCCATGTCGTCCTCGTAGTCCTCGGCCACCAGTCGCCCATGCAGCAGCGCGATGGCCACCATGTACTGCACGCAATGATCGCGGTCGGCCGGGTTGTGCAGCGGCCCCTGCTTGTCGATGATGCGGATGCAGGCTTGCTGGGTACGGATCGCGATGTGCTCGATGTCCTCGACTCGTCGCCCCATCGCGCGCAGCTGCTGGTGCAGCGCGATCGCCGCCTCCACCGCTGTCTGCCCGTGGAACTCGGCCGGGAAACTGATCTTGAACAGTACATTCTCCATCACGTAGCTGCCGAAGGGGCGGCCGAGGGTCAGCGCCTGCCCATGCATCGAGACCGCCTCGAAGCCCCAGGTCGGCGCACTGAGCACGCTGGGGTAGCCCATCTCGCCGGCGGCGGCCATCAGCGCCAGGCGCACGCCACGGCTGGTCGCATCGCCGGCCGCCCAGCTTTTGCGCGAGCCGGTGTTGGGTGCATGCCGGTAGGTGCGCAGCGCCTGCCCATCCACCCAGGCCAGCGACACCGCATTGAGCATGCGCTCGCGGTCCAGCCCGAGCATCTGCGCAACAACAGCAGTGGTAGCTACCTTGACCAGCAGCACGTGGTCCAGGCCAACGCGGTTGAAGGAGTTCTCCAGCGCCAACACGCCCTGGATCTCGTGCGCCTTGATCATCGCCAGCAGCACGTCGTGCACGGTCGGCGGTGGACGCCGCAACGCGGCCGCATTGCGGCCAAGCCAGTCGGCCACGGCGAGGATGCCACCGAGGTTGTCCGAGGGGTGGCCCCATTCGGCGGCCAGCCAGGTGTCGTTGAAATCCAGCCAGCGCACCATCGCGCCGATGTTGAAGGCCGCCTGCACCGGGTCGAGTACGAAGTTGGTACCCGGCACGCGCGCGCCATTGGCCACGCTGATGCCCGGCACCAGCGGACCCAGCAGCTTGCTGCAGGCGGGGAAGGACAGCGCCTCCAGCCCGCAGCCCAGCGTGTCGAGCAGGCAGTGATGCGCGGTCTGGAACGCCAGCGGCGAATCGATGCGGGTGTCACGCACGTAGTCGACGATGTCCACCAGCAGCGCATCCCAGGCTGCACGCGTGTTGGACGGGGTGTGATTCTCGGACATCGTCGATCTCCTCGTAGGTTTGCCAGGCCACGCCAGACCCGGTAGTCGCCAACCTTGGTTGGCGCGGACGTTCACCCGGCGCTGCCTTCTCCATGCCAACCAAGGTTGGCATCTACCGAAGCATGTGATGCCACCGCCGACCAGCCCATCACTCGGCTGGCACCCGCACCTTGCCTTCCATCAGCACGCGGGCACTGCGGCTCATGATGGCCTTGGACACCGTCCACTGGCCGTCAACGAGTGCCGCCTGCGCACCCACGCGCAAGGTGCCTGAAGGGTGCCCGAAGGTAACGGCCTCGTGTTCGCCGCCACCGGCCGCACGATTGACCAGCGTGCCGGGGATGGCCGCGGCGGTACCGATCGCCACTGCAGCGGTGCCCATCATCGCGTGGTGCAACTTGCCCATCGACAGCGCGCGTGCGTGCAGGTCAATGGCCGACGCCGGAATCGCCTTGCCGCTGGACGACACGTAGTCCTGCGCGGGGGCAACGAAAGCCACCTTCGGCGTGTGCTGGCGGGTGGCCGCATCTTCCAGCGCCTGGATCAGGCCCATGCGCAAGGCGCCATGGGCACGGATCTTCTCGAAGCGCTCCAGCGCCGCCTTGTCTTCGTTGATCGCCGGCTGCAACTCGGTGCCGGTGTAACCGAGGTCGGCAGCGTTGAGGAAAATGGTCGGGATGCCGGCGGTGATCATCGTCACCTCGAAACTGCCGACGCCCGGCACGTCCAGCGTATCGACCAGGTTGCCGGTGGGGAACATCGCGCCCGCATCGCCATCGTCGGACGGGTCGATGAATTCCAGCTGGATCTCGGCGGCCGGGAAAGTCACGCCATCCAGCTCGAAATCGCCGATCTCCTGCACTTGCCCATCGCACATCGGCACATGGGCGATGATGGTCTTGCCGATGTTGGCCTGCCAGATGCGCACGGTGCACAAGCCATCGCGCGGCACCCGCGCCGGATCGATCAGGCCGTTGGCGATCGCAAACGGACCGACGGCAGTACTGAGATTGCCGCAGTTGCCGCTCCAGTCGACAAAGGCGGTGTCGATCGACACCTGGCCATACAGGTAATCCACGTCGTGATCCGGCACCGAAGCGGCGGAAATGATCACGCACTTGCTGGTGCTGGACGTCGCGCCGCCCATGCCGTCGGTCTGCTTGCCATACGGGTCGGGTGAACCGATCACGCGCATCAGCAGCGCATCGCGCGCGCCGCCCGGCACCTGCGCGGCGTCGGGCAGGTCCTGCAGGCGGAAGAACACGCCCTTGCTGGTGCCACCACGCATGTAGGTGGCGGGAATACGGAGTTGTGGGAGGAAGGCCATGGATCAATATCCTGAATACGATGAATCGATATCGGGGGTGAGCTCATCGTCTTCGAAAAATGCTCCCATGCCTCGCGCAGCATTCCAGATACGCACGATGGAAATGTGCGCAGGCAGCTCCACGTAATAGACCAGGTAGCCGTCGAAGCGACGAACCGGATGAAAGCGCAACGGCGCTGACAGCGAGGGCAACAGATCCGCATGCAGTGCGGAACCGGCACCGGGGTGTGCTTCGATAAGCTTCACTACGGATTCCACCGCATCGATGAAGCCGATTTCCAACGCCTCTCCGCCTTGATCTCCATACCAGCTGGCTGCCTGGTCAAGATCTCGAACTGCCGCAGGGGACCAGTGCAAGGGCTTCACTTGCGGTTCCGTGCACGCTTACGCAGCTTGTCGAAGTGATCCGGCGGCAGAGGCGCCGCAGGACCTGATGCCAGACCCTCGGCAATCAACTGCCTGAGCAGCTCTTCGGCCTTGCTTCTCTGGCGCTGGCGAATCAGGTCGCGCACGTAGTCGGAGGTGCTTGAATAGCCACCTTCGCGCACTTCTTCGTCCACGAACTGCTTGAGCGGATCGGTCAGCGAAATATTCATGGTGGCCATGAGACTCTCCATTGGCAATATTTGCCAAGTCAGTGTGCGCCCTGTCCTCATGTCGGACAAGCCCGCCCCCAATCTCCGGGAGCAGGCATTCAGTCCGGCATCACGCCACCTTGGCGCCTTCCAGGAAGTCCTGGGCGAAGCGCTGCAGCACGCCACCGGCTTCGTAGATCGCCACTTCCTCGTCGCTGTCCAGGCGGCAGGTCACCGGCACGATCACGTCCTGGCCGTCGCGGCGGTGGATGACCACGCGCAACTCTGCGCGCGGCGTCCGCTCGCCGATCACATCGAAGGTCTCGGTGCCGTCGATGCCCAGGGTCAGGCGGGTGGTGCCCGGCTTGAACTCCAGCGGCAGCACGCCCATGCCGATCAGGTTGGTACGGTGGATGCGTTCGAAGCCTTCGGCAACGATCGCCTCCACACCAGCCAGACGCACGCCCTTGGCGGCCCAGTCACGCGAACTGCCCTGGCCGTAATCGGCACCGGCGATGATGATCAGCGGCTGCTTGCGCTCCATGTAGGTCTCGATCGCCTCCCACATGCGCATGACCTTGCCTTCCGGCTCCACGCGCGCCAGCGAGCCCTGCTTCACGCTGCCGTCTTCGTTGCGCACCATCTCGTTGAACAGCTTCGGGTTGGCGAAGGTGGCACGTTGCGCAGTCAGGTGGTCGCCGCGGTGGGTGGCGTAGGAATTGAAGTCCTCTTCCGGCAGGCCCATCTTCGCCAGGTACTCACCGGCAGCACTCGACGCCAGGATCGCGTTGGACGGCGACAGGTGGTCGGTGGTGATGTTGTCCGGCAGCACTGCCAGCGCACGCATGCCCGCCAGCGTGCGCTCACCGGCCAATGCGCCCTCCCAGTACGGCGGGCGGCGGATGTAGGTGCTCTGCGCGCGCCAGTCGTACAGCGGGCTGACCTTTGCAGCATGCTCCACGCGCACGTTGAACATCGGGTTGTAGACGCTGCGGAACTGCTCCGGCTTCACTGCAGCCTTCACCACCGCGTCGATCTCGGCGTCGCTCGGCCAGATGTCCTTCAGGCGCACCTCGTTGCCGTCGGCGTCCACGCCCAGCACATCCTTTTCGATGTCGAAACGGATGGTGCCGGCGATGGCGTAGGCGATCACCAGCGGCGGCGAGGCAAGGAAGGCCTGCTTTGCATACGGATGGATGCGGCCGTCGAAGTTGCGGTTGCCCGACAGCACCGCGGTGGCGTACAGGTCGCGATCGATGATTTCCTGCTGGATCTTCGGATCCAGCGCGCCGCTCATGCCATTGCAGGTGGTGCAGGCGAAGGCGACGATGCCGAAGCCCAGCTTCTCCAGGTCCGGCAGCAGCCCGGATTCCTCAAGGTACAGCTGCACGGCCTTCGAGCCAGGCGCCAGCGACGACTTCACCCACGGCTTGCGCAGCAGGCCGCGCTCGTTGGCCTTGCGTGCCAGCAGCGCCGCAGCGATCACGTTGCGCGGGTTGGAGGTATTGGTGCAGCTGGTGATGGCGGCGATGATCACCGCGCCGTCGGGCATCAGGCCCTGTGCCTGTTCGGCCTTGCCGGCCTCCAACTTTGCGGCATCGGCGATGCCACGCTCGACCAGTTCCGATACCGGCAGGCGGCGATGCGGATTGCTCGGGCCGGCCATGTTGCGCACCACCGTCGACAGATCGAAGCGCAGCACGCGCTCGTACTGTGCGGTGACCAGGTCATCGGCCCACAGGCCGGTGCTGCGCGCGTAGTTTTCGACCAGTGCGACCTGCGTTTCCTCGCGACCGGTCAGGCGCAGGTAATCAAGTGTCTGCCCGTCGATGTAGAACATCGCGGCGGTGGCGCCGTATTCGGGGCACATGTTGGAGATGGTGGCGCGATCACCGATGGTCAGTGCGGCGGCACCCTCACCGAAGAATTCAAGCCAGGCGCCGACCACGCGTTCCTTGCGCAGGAACTCGGTCAGGGCCAGCACTACGTCGGTGGCGGTGATGTCCGGCTGCGGTTTACCGGTCAGCTCGACGCCGATGATGTCCGGCAGGCGCATCCACGACGCGCGGCCCAGCATCACGTTCTCCGCTTCCAGCCCGCCGACACCGATGGCGATCACGCCCAGCGCATCCACGTGCGGGGTGTGGCTGTCGGTGCCCACGCAGGTATCGGGGAAGGCCACGCCGTCCTGCACGTAGATCACCGGCGACATCTTCTCCAGGTTGATCTGATGCATGATGCCGTTGCCCGGCGGAATCACGTCCACGTTCTCGAAGGCCAGCTTGGTCCAGTCGATGAAGTGGAAGCGGTCTTCATTGCGACGATCCTCGATGGCGCGGTTCTTCTCGAACGCCTGCGGATCGAAACCACCGCACTCGACCGCCAGCGAGTGATCGACGATCAGCTGCACCGGCACCACCGGATTGACCTTTGCCGGGTCACCGCCCTTGTCGGCGATCGCATCACGCAGGCCAGCGAGGTCGACCAGCGCGGTCTGGCCGAGGATGTCATGGCACACCACGCGCGCAGGGAACCACGGGAAGTCCAGGTCGCGACGGCGCTCGATCAGCTGTTTCAACGAGTCGGTCAGCGTGGCCGGGTCGCAGCGACGCACCAGGTTTTCGGCCAGCACGCGCGAAACGTACGGCAGCGTGGCATAGGCACCGGGCTGGATGGCATCGACCGCGGCGCGCGCGTCGAAGTAGTCCAGCGAGGCGCCGGGGAGATTCTTGCGATAGTCGATATTCATGGGCTGGCGGAATGCTTGAGGCGGGCCGGGTGCCGGCGATGCGGCGGCGAAAACATCCGGCCGGCACGGGGCCGGCCGGATGCATGCAGCAGTGGAACAGTGGCGATGATCAGGAGCGCTTGTCGATGGCCACGAACTCGCGATCTTCCGGACCGATGTAGTTGGCGCTCGGGCGGATGATCTTGCCGTCGATGCGCTGCTCGACGATGTGCGCGCTCCAGCCGGCGGTGCGGGCGATCACGAACAACGGAGTGAACATCGCGGTCGGCACGCCCATCATGTGGTAGCTGACAGCACTGAACCAGTCCAGGTTCGGGAACATCTTCTTGATGTCCCACATCACCGTTTCCAGGCGCTCGGCGATGTCGTACATCTTCAGGCTCGACTGTTCTTCGGACAGTTCGCGGGCGACGTCCTTGATCACCTTGTTGCGCGGATCGGACACGGTGTAGACCGGGTGGCCGAAACCGATCACCACTTCCTTGCGCTCCACGCGGGCCTTGATGTCTTCTTCGGCTTCGTCCGGATTGTCATAGCGCTTCTGTACTTCGAAGGCCACTTCGTTGGCGCCGCCGTGCTTGGGGCCGCGCAGCGCACCGATGCCACCGCAGATCGCGCTGTACATGTCGCTGCCGGTGCCGGCGATGACGCGGCAGGCGAAGGTCGAGGCGTTGAACTCGTGTTCGGCGTACAGGATCAGCGAAGTGTGCATCGCCTTCACCCACGAATCCTGCGGCTTCTCGCCGTGCAGCAGGTGCAGGAAGTGGCCACCGATGGAGTCATCGTCGGTTTCCACGTCGATCGCGCGACCGTTGTGGCTCCAGTGGTACCAGTACAGCAGCATCGAGCCCAGGCAGGCCATCAGCTTGTCGGCGATGTCACGTGCGCCCGGATGGTTGTGGTCGTCCTTCTCCGGTGACACGCAGCCGAGTACGGACACGCCGGTGCGCATCACGTCCATCGGGTGCGCCGACGGCGGCAGCTCTTCCAGCGCAGCCTTCACCGCAGCCGGAATGCCTCGCAGCGACTTCAGCTTGGCCTTGTACGAAACCAGCTCGGCGCGGGTCGGCAGCTTGCCGTGCACCAGCAGGTAGGCGATTTCCTCGAACTCGCTGGTATTGGCCAGGTCCAGGATGTCGTAGCCGCGGTAATGCAGATCGTTGCCACTGCGGCCGACGCTGCACAGCGCGGTGTTGCCGGCAGCGGTGCCGGACAGGGCGACGGACTTCTTCGGCTTGAAGGTCGGGGTTGCGGTCGTATCGTTCATGTTTCCCTCCGAAACTTGATGGTGCAGGGTACTGCTTATTTCTTGGCGGCGAACAGCGCATCGAGCTGCTGCTCGAAGGCGTGGTAGCCGATACGGTCATACAGCTCCTCGCGGGTCTGCATGCTGTCGATCAGGTTGCGCTGGTGGCCTTCGCGGCGGACCGTCTGGTAGACGTTCTCGGCCGCCTTGTTGGCGGCGCGGAACGCCGACAGCGGGAACAGCTGGATGGCCACGCCGGCCGAGGCCAGTTCGTCGCGGCTGAACAGCGGGGTCGCGCCGAATTCAGTGATGTTGGCCAGCACCGGCACCTTCACCGCATCGACGAAGCGGCGGTAGGTCTCCAGGTCGTAGGCAGCCTCGGCGAAGATGCCGTCGGCACCGGCTTCGACGCAGGCGATGGCGCGCTCGATGGCTTTGTCCACCCCGTCCACCTGGATGGCGTCGGTGCGTGCGATCAGGAAGAAGTCCGGATCGGTCTTGGCATCGGCAGCCGCCTTCACGCGGTCGACCATTTCACCCTGCGAGACGATCTCCTTGCCCGGGCGATGACCGCAGCGCTTGGCGCCGACCTGGTCTTCGATATGGCAGGCGGCCGCGCCAGCCTTGATCAGCGACTTCACGGTGCGCGCGATATTGAACGCGCTCGGGCCGAAGCCGGTGTCGATGTCGACCATCAGCGGCAGGTCGCAGACATCGGTGACGCGGCGCACGTCGACCAGCACGTCTTCCAGGGTGTTGATGCCCAGGTCCGGCAGGCCCAGCGAGCCGGCCGCAACGCCACCGCCGGACAGGTAGATGGCGCGGAAACCCGCGCGCTTGGCCAGCAGCGCATGGTTGGCGTTGATTGCGCCGATCACCTGCAGCGGCGATTCGGCAGCCAGCGCCTCGCGGAAGCGGGCACCAGCGGAGAAGGGGGTGGAAGCGGTCATGCGGCGATCCAGGTTGAAGGACGGGGAGGTAAGCGCAAGCACCGTGCCAACCTGCAAGCGATTGATTTCACGGGGATGACCGCCCAACCTCAGTGAAACATATGAAACATTGAAACAGATGTATCATGAAACATCGCCACACCCGATCCCCGCGCCATGTACCTGCCCCGCTCGCCCCTGCGCCATGCCGATGCCGACCCCGGCCGCCCGGTGATCTGGACCGTCAGCGTCTCGCGCCTGACCGGCCTGCTGGGCGATGTCATTCCCGAATTCGACCGCCGCGCCCGCATCGAGCAGATCAACCTCGGCTTCGAGGAAGCAGTGGAAGTGATCGGCCAACGCCTGCGCCGCGAGCACTGCGATGTCGTGATCGCAGGCGGCTCCAACGCGGCCTGGCTGCGCGGCCGCCTGGACCTGCCGCTGGTGCCGATCCAGGCCAACGGTTTCGATCTGATGGAAGCGCTGGCGCGGGCGCGCCGCATCGCCCCACGGATCGGGCTGGTGACCCACGCCAGCGATGTGCCGGTGTTCAGCAGCTTCCAGCAGAGCTTCGGCCTGGACATCGAGCATCGCCGTTTCGTCACCCGCGAAGACGCGCGCGACTGCATCGCCGACCTGCGTGCGAACGGCATCGAGGTGATCGTCGGCACCGGCATGGCCATCGATCATGCCGAACAGGCGGGCCTGCCCGGCGTACTGCTGTACTCGGCCGATTCGGTGCGGCAGGCCTTCGAGCACGCGCTGGAACTGACCCAGACCCTGGCACGCTCGGCGGACGCGCGCCCGGCCGCTCGGCGAAGGGCCGCCCCCCGCGCCGATGCGCATGTGCTGCTCGGCGACAGCAACGCGATGGCCGACGTGCGCGCCCAGATCGCGCTGTACGCCCCGCACGACAGCACCGTACTGGTCACCGGCGAGACCGGCACCGGCAAGGAGCTGGTAGCGCGGCAGCTGCATGCGGCCAGCGGCCGGCGGGGTCGATTCGTCGCACTGAACTGTGGCGCGATCAGCGAATCGCTACTGGAGGCCGAGCTGTTCGGCTACAGCGATGGCGCCTTCACCGGTGCGCGGCGTGGTGGTCGCGTCGGCCTGGTCGAGGCCGCCGATGGCGGCACCTTGTTCCTGGATGAGATCGGTGAACTGCCGCTGCCGCTACAGACCCGCCTGCTGCGTGTGCTGGAAGAACGCGAGGTGCTGCGCGTGGGAGCGACCGAGCCCACGCCGGTCGACCTGCGTGTGGTCGCCGCCACCCTGCAATCGCTGGAGCAGCGCGCGGCGGCCGGCAGCTTCCGTCGCGACCTGTACTACCGGCTGGCCGCGCTGCGCATCGCGCTGCCGACTCTGCGTGCGCGTCGCGGCGATATCCCGCTGCTGACCACGCACTTCTTCCGCCAGCTGCGCGGCATCGATGCACCGCTGGATGCAGAAGCGCTGGCCCTCCTCAGCGCTGCCGACTGGCCGGGCAATGTGCGTGAGCTGCGCAATCTGGTCGATCGGCTGCGCATCCACTGGCAGCCGGGTGAAGGGCTGATCGATGCCGCGCGACTGCTGCAGCTGGCGCCGGAGCTGGTGAACGAAGGCGTCGCGGCACTACCGGTGGAAAGCAACGGCAAGCGACCGCCGCGTGCGCAGCTGGAAGCACTGCTGCAGGAACACCGCAATGACCGCGAGGGCATGGCGCAGGCGCTGGGGGTGTCTCGCACCACGCTGTGGCGGTGGCTGCGTGCGGAGGGGTTGTAACCACCTATTGCTTGGTGGGTACCAACCGATGCCTGGCGGGTGCGAACCCTGGTTCGCACCGCTCTTCCGTCAAGCACCTCATCCACGCATGGTGTGGATCTACCGGGACACACCA
Source organism: Stenotrophomonas sp. LMG 10879 (assembly GCF_002750935.1). Lineage (NCBI taxonomy): Bacteria > Pseudomonadati > Pseudomonadota > Gammaproteobacteria > Lysobacterales > Lysobacteraceae > Stenotrophomonas > Stenotrophomonas sp. LMG 10879. The sequence continues at coordinate 145,502 of NZ_PEJT01000002.1, read as the reverse complement.
AATGCTACAGGCGACGCGCCGGCTGGGCGCGAACGAGGAGCACTCACCGTGCCCAGCGCGCTTCGATGGCAAACCGGCCACTGCCTACTGCGGCAATCCATAGCAGCAATACGCCGAACGGCACTTCGCTGAGATAGAAGAACCAGCTCAACCAATCCAGCACGCCCAGCCCGGCCGGAATGCGCGCGATGCCATCGGTCAACGCCGCCACCGCGCAGATAGCCGCCAGCAGCAGGGCCGAAGGCCGACTCAGCAGGCCCAGCACCAGCAGGCCGCCCGCAATCCACTCGATCGCGCCGAGCACCGGTGCACTGAACACCGGGAACGGGATACCCGCATCGACCAGCGTATGCACCATGCGCTCGCGTCCAGCGTCGGTGAACACCTTGTTCCAGCCAGATACGCAGAACATCACACCTGCCACGACGCGCGCGAGCAGCAACAGGAATGCTTCCACGCCACGGCGCGGTGGAGGCACGGCAAGCAGGCAACGCCAGGACGGCATGGCAACTTCGCAGGTCGAGGGTATTGCAGCGAGTGTGCCCGGCGCCGACCTGCTCGCGCATGAAGCGGACCAGTCCATTAGCGACAAACGCAGATTTCTGTAGAGCCGAGCCCATGCTCGGCTGATGCTCTCGAAGGAGCAGCCGAGCGTGGGCTCGGCTCTACAGCAGCCCGAGCACCACCCCGACTTACGGGTACAGCAGGCGCTTGCTCCAGCGCCCTTCGGCGCCGGCTTCATAGCACCAGCGCTCGTGCAGGCGGAACTGCGCGCCGTACCAGAACTCGATGCGGTCAGGCACCACGCGCAGACCACTCCAGCCGTCCGGACGCGGCACGTCCTTGCCGTCGAAGCGTGCCTCGACCTCGGCCACGCGCGCGTCGAACTCCTCGCGCGAATTCAACGTCTTCGACTGCAGCGACGCCCATGCGCCGATCTGGCTCATGCGCGGACGGCTGGCGAAATAGGCATCTGCCTCGGCGTCGGCAACCTGCTCCACGCGCCCCTCGATGCGCACCTGGATGCCGGCCTCGCGCAGGCTGCGCCACAGGAACAGCAGCGCTGCCTGCGGATTGGCCTGCAGTTCGCTGCCCTTGTGGCTGTCCAGGTGGGTGTAGAACACGAAGCCGCGCTCGTCGAACGCCTTCAACAACACGGTGCGCGCCGACGGCCGGCCCTGCGTATCGGCAGTGGCTACGGTCATCGCATTGGGCTCCACCTCGCGGCTCTGTTTCGCTTCTTCGAACAGGGCGGCAAAGGTCGACAGGGCTTCGGCGTACAGGTCGCTCATGACAGCATTCTTCTCACACGGTTTGGGCTATTGTGGCGGCATGGTCGCTGCTGCGTACATGCCCCAGGTGAAAGGATTCCCCGAAACAGTGGTCGAGCAGGCGCTGGATGACGCGCTGGGCAGCAGTACAGCCGTTCCAGTATTGGCGATCAGCGGCCTGCAGGGGAGCGGCAAATCGACGCTGGCCGCGCAGGTGGTCGCCCGCGCCCAGGCTCGTGGCCTGAACGCCGCAACGCTCTCCATCGACGATGTCTACCTGACCCGCGCGCAGCGACAGCGCCTGGCCCGGCAGGTGCATCCGTTGCTGATCACCCGTGGCCCGCCGGGCACCCACGACCTGCCGCTGGCGCATGCGGTACTGGATGCAGTGGCCGCGCGACGGCCGCTGGCCCTGCCCCGCTTCGACAAACTGGCCGATGAGCGCCTGCCAGAAGCGCAGTGGCCGCAGCTCGAAAAGCCGCTGGACCTGCTGGTGTTCGAGGGCTGGTTCCTCGGCACGCCGGCGCAGGACGAGGCCGAACTGGATACTCCCCTCAACGCACTCGAGCGCGAGGCCGATGCCGATGGCCGCTGGCGACGCTGGTGCAACCAGGCACTGGCCCGCGACTACCCGGCGCTGTGGCAGCGCTGCGACCGTCTGTGGTTCCTGCAGCCCCCGGATTTCTCGGTGGTGCCGCGTTGGCGCTGGCAGCAGGAGCAGAACCTGCAGGCGGCACAGCCGGGCCGGCACGGCATGAGCCGGCCGCAGCTGGAGCGCTTCGTGCAGTACTACGAGCGGGTCAGCCGGCAGGCATTGCGTGCGCTACCGGACATTGCCGACCGGATGGTGGTGCTGGATGCGCAGCGCCAGGTGCAGGCGCTGCGCTGAGCAGGCTCACTCCACCAGGAAGGTGATCCGCAGGTTCACCCGCCATTCGGTGATCTCACCGTTGCCGTCGGTGACCACCTTGGTCTCGTTGATCCAGGCGCCCTGGATGCCCTTGACCGTCCCGGACACCTTCTTCAATCCGCTGCGCACCGCGTCCTCCACGCTCTTGGGCGAGGACGCATTGATTTCGATGACCTTGGCAACCGACATGGCAGGTACTCCGTCAGGCGCGGGAAACCCCGCAGGAACCTCCACCCTGACGTGAAGAACGTAAAGGCCAAGGCACGGAGGTGTTAGCATCAGAGGGCATGAATCCCGCTCCGAACCTGATCCTGATCGGCCCGATGGGCGCCGGTAAAACCTGCATCGGCCGCCGCCTCGCCGAGCGCTTCACGCTGGACTTCGTCGACGTCGACCAGGCCATCGTCGATGCGACCGGGGCCAGCATCCCCACGATCTTCGAGCATTCCGGCGAGGCCGGCTTCCGCGCCCATGAGCGCCAGGCACTGGCACAGGTGCTGGCCGGCCGTGGCCAGCTGGTGTCCACCGGCGGTGGTGCCGTGCTCGATCCGGACAATCGCGCCCTGATCGCCCGGCGTGGCTTTGTCGTCTACCTGCGGGTCAGCGTCGCGGCCCAGCTGGAGCGCCTGTCACGCGACAAGGCGCGCCCCCTGCTGCAGCGGCCGGACCGCGAACAGGTGCTGCAGGATCTGGCCGCGCATCGCGACCCGCTGTATCGCGAGCTGGCCGATGTCACCCTTGATACCGACCCGTTTACCGCAGCCGATGCGACCGCCCAGCTTGTGCTCAAGCTGGCCACGCACTGGCAGCGACAGGACCCCACTGCATGACTTCCCCTGCCCTGCTGCAGGTCGCCGTTGGCGGCGACCGCCCCTATTCCATCACCATCGGCGCCGACGCCCAGGCCGACGGCGCCGCACTGGCCAGCCATGTGCGTGGCCGCCATGTACTGCTGGTCAGCGACAGCGAGGTTGCGCCACGTTATCTGGATGCCGTCAGGCAGACCCTGCTGGCCGCACGCCCGGACCTGATCGTGGGTGAGCATGTGCTTGCTGCCGGCGAAGCCTCCAAGACCCTGGCCGAGTTCGGTTCGGTCATCGAGGCCCTGGCTGCGCTCGGTGCGACCCGCGATGCCTGCGTGTTCGCCCTCGGCGGCGGTGTGGTTGGCGACCTCGCCGGCTTTGCCGCAGCCTGCTGGATGCGCGGCGTCGACTGCGTGCAGCTGCCGACCACGCTGCTGGCGATGGTTGACTCCTCGGTGGGCGGCAAGACCGCCGTGGATATCCCGTCCGGCAAGAATCTGGTCGGCGCGTTCCATCCGCCGCGTGCGGTGATCGCCGATACCCGGGTGCTGGCCACCCTGCCGCCGCGCGAGCTGCGTGCCGGCCTGGCCGAAGTGGTGAAGTACGGTGCGCTGGGCGATGCGCTTTTCTTCGAGTGGTTGCAGCAGCATGCCGACGCCCTGGTGGCCGGCGAGGATGCCGTGATCGCCGAAGCCATCGCCCGCAGCTGCCGGCGCAAGGCGGCGATCGTCGAGCGCGATCCCTTCGAAAAGGGCGAACGCGCCCTGCTCAACCTCGGCCACACCTTCGGCCACGCCATCGAAACCGAACAGGGCTACTCCGCACCGGGGCGCGATGCGCTCAACCACGGTGAGGCCGTGGCGGTGGGCATGGTGCTGGCGGCCCGCCTCTCCACTGACCTGGGCCTGGCCGACGACGCCGACCGCGTGCGGTTGCAGGCGCTACTGGAGCAATTGGGCCTGCCGGTGGCCATCCCCGCCGGACTGGACCCGCAGGCCCTGCTCGGCCGCATGCGTCTGGACAAGAAGAACGTGGCCGGCCGCCTGCGCCTGGTGCTGTGGCGTGGCATGGGCCGTGCCGAAGTGGTGCCGGACGTGGATGAAGCGGCGGTACTGAAGGTACTGGACGCAGGCTGACCGCTTCCGCGGTCGCCGTGCATGGCCCGGCGCAACCGGATTGTGCCGCGGCATGAAGCGCAGCCGAGCGTGGGCTCGGCTCTACAGGTCCGTGCCGCCCCGGGGCGATACAATCGACGCCATGCACGTCCACCTGCAACAACCCGCCGACGGTGCCCAGGCACCGCGCTTCCTGCGCCTGACCCTGGTCCCGGACCTGTTCGGCGGCTGGGAGCTGCTGCGCGAATCCGGCCGAGTCGGCGCCCGCTCGCAGCTGCGGCGCGAGCTGTACCTCAAGGCCGACGAAGCCCGCCACGCCTACGAGAAGGCCCGCGATGCCGAACTGCATCGGGGCTTCCAGATTCTTTCGCACGGCGACTGACTGCGCCGCTGCCCTTTTCGCCCAAGGAATGCCCACTGTGACCAGCCCTCTCCGCAACGATCGCCTGCTGCGCGCCCTGCGCCGCGAACCGGTGGACTGCACCCCCGTCTGGCTGATGCGCCAGGCCGGCCGCTATCTGCCGGAATATCGCGCCACCCGGGCCAAGGCCGGCAGCTTCCTGGCCATGGCCAAGAACCCGGAGATCGCCTGCGAAGTCACCCTGCAGCCGCTGCGCCGCTTCCCGCTGGACGCGGCCATCCTGTTCTCGGACATCCTCACCATTCCCGATGCCATGGGCCTGGAGCTGTACTTCGTCGAAGGCGAAGGCCCGAAGTTCCGTCACCCGGTGCGCGATGAAGCGGCCATCGCCAGGCTGGCGGTGCCGGACATGGAACAGGACCTGGGCTATGTGATGGACGCGGTACGCCTGATCCGCCGCGAACTGGACGGCCAGGTGCCGCTGATCGGTTTCTCCGGCAGCCCGTGGACGTTGGCCTGCTACATGGTCGAAGGCGGCGGCAGCAAGGATTTCGCCCGCATCAAGGCGATGGCGCTGAATCATCCGCAGGCCCTGCACCGCCTGCTGGAGGTAACCACCGACGCGGTGATTGCCTACCTCGGCGCGCAGCGCGCCGCTGGTGCGCAGGCCCTGCAGGTGTTCGACACCTGGGGCGGCGTACTGTCGCCGGCGATGTACCGCGAGTTCTCGCTGCGCTATCTGCAGCGCATTGCCGAAGGCCTGGAGCGTGGCGAAGGCAGCGAGCGCACGCCGCTGATCCTGTTCGGCAAGGGCACCGGCCTGCACCTGGAAGCGCTGTCGCAGACCGGCGCCGATGCGCTCGGCCTGGACTGGACGCTGGACCTGGATGAAGCACTGCGCCGCACCGGTGGCCGCGTTGCCCTGCAGGGCAACCTGGACCCGACCACGCTGTACGCCTCGCCCGATGCGATCGCCGCCGCCGCCGCGCGCGTGCTCGACACCTATGCCGCCGGCAATGGCGGTTCGCGCGAGGGTCATGTGTTCAACCTCGGCCACGGCATGTCGCCGGACATGGACCCGGCCCATGTACAGGTGCTGGTCGACGCGGTGCACGCGCACAGCCAACGCTGAACATTCCGCATGCGATCACGGCGCGATGTTGATCGCGCCGTGACCCGCAGTGCGCGATCATGGCGTCCCCCACGCTGCACCGGCCGCACGCCATGTCCACATCGCCATCGACCTACACCCGCCAGCGCCCACTGCTGTGGCTGGTGTCCTTGGCGATCTTCATGCAGATGCTGGACTCGACCATCGTCAACACGGCGCTGCCGGCGATGGCGGCCAGCCTCGGCGAAAGCCCCCTGCAGATGCAGTCGGTGGTCTTCAGCTACGCACTGGCCGTGGCCACCTTCATCCCCGCCTCCGGCTGGATCGCCGACCGCTACGGCACCCGTCGCACCTTCCTGGTAGCGATCATCCTGTTCACCCTCGGCTCGCTGGCCTGCGCCTTGGCCCAGCACCTGCACCAGCTGGTCGGCGCACGCGTGCTGCAGGGCATCGGTGGTGCGATGCTGCTGCCGGTCGGGCGCCTGGCGGTGATGCGCTCGGTACCGCGCGAGGACTTCCTGCGTGCGATGAGCTTCATCGCCATTCCGGCCCTGGTGGGTCCGCTGATCGGCCCGACCCTGGGCGGCTGGCTGGTCGAAATCGCCTCGTGGCACTGGGTGTTCCTGATCAACCTGCCGATCGGCGTCATCGGTTTCATCGCGGCGATGAAGATCATGCCCGACCACTACGCCAGCCATCGCACCCGTTTCGACCTGCGCGGCTACGCGATGCTGGCGTTCGCGATGGTGGTGCTGTCACTGGCGCTGGACGGCATCTCTGGACTCGGCACGCCACATGCGCTGGTGATGCTGATGACCGTGGCCGGCCTGGCTGCGCTGGTGGGCTACTGGCTGCACGCCGCCAACTCCACCGCCCCCTTGTTCTCGCTGGCCCTGTTCCGCGTGCCCAGCTATCGCATCGGTATCCTCGGCAACCTGTTCTCGCGCATCGGCAGCAGCGCCATGCCGATGCTGATCCCGCTGCTGCTGCAGGTCGGCCTGGGCCTGGGCCCGATGAATGCCGGCCTGATGATGGTGCCGGTGGCAGCGGCCGGCATGGTGTCGAAGAAGCTGGCGGTAAAGCTGGTTGAGCGCTACGGCTACCGCCGTGTGCTGATGGTCAACACCGTGCTGGTCGGCCTGGCGATGGCCAGCTTCATCCTGATGACACCGGGCCAGCACCTGGCTTGGCGCCTGCTGCAGCTGGCGTTCTTCGGTGCGGTCAATTCACTGCAGTTCACCGTGATGAACACCGTGACGCTGCGCGACCTGGACCGCGAATTCGCCAGTTCCGGCAACAGCCTGCTGTCGATGGTGATGATGCTCGCCGCTGGTTTCGGTGCCGCCGCTGCGGGCAGCCTGCTGGCCGCGTTCGGCAACCACCTGGACAGCAACAGCGCCACCGCCGCGCTGCATGCGACGTTCCTGTGCGTGGGCGCGATCACCCTGACTTCGACGATGATCTTCTGGCAGCTGCCCGATACCAAGCCGGAGCCGCGCGAGGTCGAGCACGTAGCGGAGTAGTGGGTTCGGCAGGGCTGCGCCCTGCACCTGCAGAGGCCACTGCGCAAGCAACAGCAACAGCAACGGCAACGGCAACAGCAACAGCAACAGCGGGCTATCCGTGGGATGGCGGGGTGGTGTCGGATTGCGGGGACGCCGCAAGTACGTCCCTGTAGGCTTGGCCGCGGCATCCATGCCGCGGACACCCCGCAATCCGACACCGCCCCACCTTCGACAGATTTCCGGTGGCTGATGGATCTACGCCATGCGTGGATGAATCTCTGTCAGATATCGAAATAATTCTGGGGTCAGATCCGTTTTCCATCGGAAAACGGATCTGACCCCAAGAGCCAACACAGAACGCCATTCCGACAGATCGCGGAAATCTGTCGAAGGCGGGGTGGGTCCGGTTGCGGGGGTGTCCGCGGCATGGATGCCGCGGCCAAGCCTACAGGGACGTACTTGCGGCGTCCCCCGCAACCGGACCCACCCCGCCATCCCCCGGATAGCCAGCTGTTGCTGTTGCTCCGGCCGTTGCCGTTGCTGTTGCCTCTGCAGGCGCAGGGCGCAGCCCTGCCGAACCCCTACCGCCCCAGCACGCGGGCGATCGCTTCCACCAGCAGCTCACCGGTCACCGGCTTGCGCAGGAAACCACCGATGCCGGCCGCTTCCACCTGCTGCTGCAGATCAGGGTCGGTGCGCGCGGTCACCGCCAGCAGCGGCAGCGTGTAACCCTGGTTGCGCAGATGCTGGGCCAGTTCGAAACCGCTCAGGCCCGGCAGATCCAGATCGAGCAGGCCAACGTCGAAATCACCCGCACTGATTTCACGCAGTGCGGCCAGCGCGTGGGCAGCGTGGACCACCTCATGGCCGCGGCTGGTGAGCAGGCCACACACCACATCGGCCACGGTCGCGTCGTCCTCCACCAGCAACACACGCAATGGCGGCATGTTGACCACGGCAGCGGCGGCATCGCTGTCGGCTCCACCTTCGCCGGCGGCAACCTGCTGCAGCGGCAACGGCAGGCTGACACCGAAGCAGGTACCGCTACCGAGCTGGCTTTCCACGCGGATCCGGCCCTGCATGGCCAGGGCCAGCTCGCGGCAGATCGCCAGGCCCAGGCCGCTGCCGCCGTACTGCGCGGCCGTGCGCGCGCCGTCAGCCTGCTCGAAGCGCCGGAACAACCGTTGCTGTTGCTCCTGGCTGATGCCCGGTCCGGTATCGCGCACTTCGAAATGCAACCCGCGCGGCCCTTCCTCGCAGCGCGCGTGCAGCGTGATGCTGCCGCGGCTGGTGAACTTGACCGCGTTGGACAGCAGGTTGAGCAGGATCTGCCGCACCCGCATCGCATCGCCGGTCGCCTGCAGCCCTGCGGGCAACTGGTTGTCGAGGATGAACCGCAGGCCCTTCTGCGCAGCCAGCGGCCCCATCAGCGCGGCCAGATCCTGCAGCAGGCGATTGAGACCGAACGCGTTGGACTGCAGTTCCAGGCGCCCCGACTCGATCCGCGCCAGATCCAGCGCATCGTTGACCAGATGCAGCAGGTGCTCACCCGCATGCCGGATCGACTGGGTGTAGCCGCGCTGCTGCGGATCCAGCGGCGAGGCCAGCAACAGTTCACTCATGCCCAGCACGCCGGTCATCGGCGTGCGGATCTCATGGCCGAGATTGGCGAGGAAGCGCGTCTTGGCCGCCGACGCGTGCTCGGCCAGATCCTGCTTGTGCAGGGCGAGCTGGTAGGCGTGCTGGCGCTGCAGCCGGCGCCGGTACAACCAGGCGAACCAGCTGGTCAGCAGCAGTGCGATCGAGGCCAGCACCAGCAGCCCGGACAGGCTGCGCCACCACGGCGGCTGCACGTGGAACTCCAGGGTCTGCACCCGCGACCAGACGTGGTCGGCCGAACGCGCCTGCACTTCCAGCCGGTAGGCACCGGGTGGCAGGCGCGAGAACAGGCGCTCGCCTGCCGGCCCCACCTCGACCCAGTCCGGGTCGTAGCCGGCCAACCGGTAGCGGTAGGTGTTGGAGGCCGAATCGGCGAAGGACAACAGGCGCGCGACGATGCGCAGGTCGCGGTCGCCATCGGCGATCTGCAGCGGCGTGTCATGGGTCAGGTCCAGCAGCTGCTCATTGCGGCGCACCTCCACCCGCTCGATCACCAGCGGCGCACGCCGGGTGGACGGTCGCACCTGCTCGGGATCGAACACCACCACGCCGGCGGGGGTACCCGCCACCATGCGCCCCGCGGCGGTTGCGATCAGGGTGTGTTCGCGGAATTCCTGGCTGGGCAGCCCATCGTGTACGCCGTACAGACGCACGCTTTCACCATCGGCACTGACCCGCACCAGGCCACGGGCACTGGTGGCCCACGCCACGCCCTGCGCGTCGACCACCAGACCGGTGGCGGAAATCGCCGGATAGCCCTGCTCCGCGCCCACCACCGCCTGCCGTTCCAACCTGCCCTGGCTCCAGAGATACCGCGACAGGCGGCCATCCTCGGACAACCAGACCTGCCCGTCCTTGCCGACATGCAGGGCATAGACCGCCGTGGCCGGCGCGCCCGGCACCGGCTGGAAGCGCTGCGCATCCGGTTGCCATTGCAGCAGGCCGCGGCTGCTGGCCAGCCAGATCCGGTCCTGCGGTCCGCATTCCACGTCCAGATTGAGCTGACCCGCCTGCAGACCGTCCTGGCCGTTTTCCAGCTGCCGGCGCACGTGTCCGTCCAGGTCGCGCTGCTGCAGGCCCGCCGACAGCATCAACCACAGGCTGTCGCCATCGCAGGTCATCATCGCCTCGATGTTGCCTTCCATGGTCGCATCCGCGCCGGAGTCCCGCCCCCAGCGCCGCAGCTCGCCACGACGCGGGTCGTAGCGCATCAAGGCGTCGGTCGAGCCCACCCACACCCGTCCCTGCCGGTCTTCGCGCACCGACGTCAGCCAATGCATGCCGTTGACGAAGGTGCGGTGCTGCTCGATCACGCCCGTGCGTGGATTGAAACGGTCCAGCGCGCCATGGCTGCCGACGGTCCACACGCCACCATTGCTGGAGGGGCTGGTACCCAGCACATAGGAATTGCGCAGCGAGGACGGATCATCCTCCAGCCGCGAGAACACCGAGAACTGCCACCAGCGCGGCAGCAGATGCCACAGGCCGGCATTGGTGCTGGCCAGCCAGATGCCGCCTTCGCGATCCTCATAGGCGCCGGTCCAGTTTGGCCGCACCAGGCCACGGGCGATGGCGCTGTACAGCGGCACTGTCTGGTAACGGCCATCGATGCCCCGGCCCAGGCCACTGCGGGTATCCAGCCAGTGCCCGCCCTGCTCGTCGCGCAGCATCATGCCCAGTACCTGGTCACCGGCCGGCAATGTCCAGGGCACGGATTCGAAACGGCCATCCGGGCGGCGCACGGTGGCCCCGGCCAGCGTGCTGATCCAGAGGCTGCCGTCGGGCTCGGCGGTCAGACCATTGATCAGCAGGCTGGGCACCAGGTCGCCGCCGATGCGTTCGAAATCGGTGCCGGTCCAGCGCGCCACGCCATGCTTGGTGCCGACCCACAGGCTGCCGTCGGCAAGCGTGGCCAGGTACGGTACCGATGCGGCTGGCAGACTGCGCGGGTTGTTGGCTTCGGGCAGGAACCGCTGCAGGCGGTCATTGCTGTCCAGCCGGTACAGGCCGCCCTCGTGGGTGCCGAACCAGATCGCGCCATCCGGCGTCGCTGCCAGGCTCCAGACCGTGTTGCTGCCCATCAGCGGCTGGCTGCTGCGGTCGTAGAAGCGCAGCTGCCGGCGGTCGGCCGACATCCGCACCAGGCCGGCATTTTCAGTGCCGATCCACAGCTCGTTGCGGGCATCGACCAGTACGCTCCAGATGCGGTTGTCGCGCAGGCCATCCTCGGAACGCCAGATGCGGTAGTTGCGCCCGTCGTAGCGGGCCAGGCCATCGTTGGTGGCAATCCACAGGTAGCCGTAGCGGTCTTCGGCCATGCGGTTGACGGTGTTGGATGGCAGCCCATCGAACACGGTGACCTGCCGCGGCGAAGGTGGCACCGGCTGCGCGGCAGCGGGCGCCAGGCAGCATAGCAGCAGCATCAGCAGCGTCACTGCCCGCAGATACACCACCGATGGCCTCCTCACGCTGCTGTTGATGATGCCCACGCCGTGGGCGTCGGCATGGTAAACCGAAAGTTGCGCGATTCACGCCGCAGGATGCCGTACTCAGCTGATGATCTGGCGTTTACTGCGTGCTTGGGCAATCGCCGCCACCAGCAGATCGCCGGTCACCGGCTTGCGCAGGAAACCATCGAATCCGGCCGCGAGCACCTGCGTCTCGGCGTAGGCATCCGAGCGCGCGGTAACGGCCACCAACGGCAGCTCGTAGCCCATCGCGCGCAGCTGGCGGGCGATGGCGGTGCCGTCGAGTGCAGGCAGGTCGAGGTCAAGCAGACCGACATCGAACCCCTCGGTGGAAATCTCCGACAGCGCGCCCAGGCCATGCAGCACATGCACCACCTCATGGCCACGGCTGCGCAGCAGGCCGGCAATGACCTCGGCAACGGTTGCATCATCCTCGACCAGCAGGATGCGCAAGGCTGGCAGCGTCGGCAACGTTGCCTCGCCATCGCTGGAGGCCTGCTGCCGGCTCCAGGGCAGCGGCAGCCGCACGGCGAAACGTGCGCCACGCCCCGGCTGGCTGTCGACATCGATGCGGCCCCCCATTGCCACCGCCAGTTCCTGGCAGATCGCCAGGCCCAGCCCGCTGCCGCCATAGCGCGACGCGGTCCGCGGGCCATCGGCCTGTTCGAAGCGGTGGAACAGGCGCTGCTGCTGCTCGGCGTTGATGCCCGGCCCGCTGTCGCTGACCTCGAAGGTCACCACGCCGCCGTTCTCGTCCAGGCGCGCCGCCAGTCCGACATGGCCGCGCTCGGTGAATTTGATCGCATTGCCCAGCAGGTTCAGCAGGATCTGACGGACGCGCATCTCATCGCCACTGATGCAGATCGGGCCTGGCAGGTCCCCCTCACGCCGGAAGGCCAGCCTGCGCTGCTGTGCCATCGGCTGCATCAGCGCCTGCACCTGGTCCAGCAGTCCGCCCAGGTCGAACGGCCGGATGTCCAGTTCCAGTCGGCCAGCCTCGATCCGTGCCAGGTCCAGCGCATCGTTGACCAGGCGCAGCAGATGGCTGCCGGCCTGCTGGATCGAGCCGGCATAGCTGCGCTGCACCGGGTCCAGTTCGGTGGCCAGCAGCAGTTCGCTCATGCCCAGGACGCCGGTCATCGGCGTACGCACCTCGTGGCCCAGGGTCGCCAGGAAGCGGCTCTTGGCCTGCGATGCCTGCTCGGCGATCTGCTGCTTGTGCACCGTCAACTGCCACTGCTGGCGCCGCCGCAGCCGCCTGCGGATCAACCACAGCAGTGCCAGAAGCAACAGCGAGCCCAGCATCACATAGCCGAAGATCGCCATGCTGCTGCGCCACCAGGGTGGCAATACCTTGATGTGCAGCTGCTGCGAGGGCGTCCACGGGCCACTGGCCGATGCGGCCTGTACCTCGATCGCATAGGCCCCGGGCGGCAGCCGCGACAGCGTACGTTGGCCATCCCCGCCCTGTTCCACCCAGTTCTGGTCGTATCCCTCCACACGGAACCGGTAGCGGTTGCCCTGCGGGTTGGCGTAGGACAGCAGCCGCGCATCGATCTGCAGGTCACGGTCATCGGGCCCCAGCAACAGCAGGCCGGAGGTTGGCAGGGGCTGCCAGCCGCGCGCATCGTCGCGACGCACGCGCACCTGCGCGATCACCAGCTGCGACGGCGGCAGTTCGACATCCGCAGCGTTCGGATCGAAACCCACCATGCCGGTCTGGGTAACGGCCAACACCCGGCCATCGGCATCGATTGCCGGCGGGCGTCCGGTGAACTCGGCATCGAGCAGGCCGTCGCGCTCATTGAAGATCTGCAGGCGACGCTGTTTCGGATCCCAGCGCAGCAGGCCTCGCGGTGTCGTCGCCCACAGCTGTCCGTTCGCGGCCAGGGCCAGCCCTCCCATGCTGACCGGCGGCACGCCGGCGCCGGCATCGACGCGCTGGATCAGGCGCAGGCTGAGGCCATCCCACTGGTAGCGTTCGAACGCCCCTTGGCGCGCGATCCACATCTGCCGGGGATCGATCCACACCAGATCGTAGATCGGGCCCCGGGAAACGCCTGGCACCGCTTCAAAGCGGTCCCCCTGCTCGCGCAGGATCCCCGTTTCCCCCATCACCCAGGCCCGCCCCGTGGCATCGAAGCGGATCTGTTCGACCGGTGCATCGGTATCACCACGCAGCATGGCGCCATCGAAACTGCGCAACAGGCGACCCTCGGCACTGCGCTGCTGCAGGCCCAGATTCATCACCGACACCCAGACCGTGCCATCAGGCGCCTGCCGCATCAGATCGATCCGCTGTCGCAGGTCGGAGCCGCCGCCAATGCGCCAGTCGCGCAGCGCGCGGGTGGCCGGGTCATAGACGCTGATGCGTCCGGCGCGGCCCAGCCACAGCCGCCCATCGGGACGTGGCAGCACCGACCACACCGCGCCGCCGCCCAGCTCGCGGTCGCTGGCCAGCAGGCTCAACGTCCCCTGTGCATCGATCTGGTAGACACCGTGCGCAGAACCAACGTAGTAGCTGCGACCATCGCTGGCGGCACTCAGCAGGTACTGGCTGTCCAGCGGCTTGCCATCGAACTGGTACCAGGTCGAAAAACGCCGCCAGTCTGGCGGAAGGTAGGCCAGGCCCTGGGTCAACAGCGCGACCCATAGCCCTCCCTCATGATCCTGCAGCAGGTCGAGCACGCCGCTATGGCCGGTCAGGAAGCCACTGCCACGGTCGCCCTCCAGTTTGCGCAGCACCTGGCCGTCACCGCGCAGCAGGCCATCGGAGGTGCCCGCCCAGTAGCCTCCGCGGCTGTCGGGCAATACCAGTGCCGAGCGCAGGCCGGCGCTGTCGGCCCAGGCCGGTCGCGTTACCCGATCCTGCGCATCGATGCGGTACAGGCCGTCGTTCTGTGTGCCGACCCAGATTGCGCCATCGGCATCGCGGCTCAGCCGCAGCACGCTGACCGCCGCCAGTTCGCGCGGCGCCACGGCTTCGAAGGCCTGGCCGTTCCAGCGCGCCACGCCGGTTTCGGTTCCCACCCACAGCCGTCCCTGCGCATCGACCAGACTGCTGAAGACGGTGTTGCTGGGCAGTCCGCCGGGCTGCGCCGGATCATGCTGGAAATGTCGCAAAGAGCCGTCTTCGCCGAAACGGCAGACCCCATGGCTGCTGCTGCCGATCCACAGCGCGTGCTCGGCGTAGGCCAAGGTCCAGAACTGCCCCTGGCAGCCTTCGGTGACGGAATCGAAGGTCTTGAAGCGCTCGCGGTCGGCATCCAGGCGGGCCAGCCCCTTGCCGTTGATGCCGACCCATATCCGGTCGAGCGGGTCGACCAGCAGGGTTTCGATCTCGTTGCCGGGCAGCGAATCCGATTGTGCCGGGTCGTGCTGCCACACCCGCAGTTCACCGCCGTCATAGCGCGCCAGGCCGCCATCGGTAGCGGCCCACACACGGCCCTGACGGTCTTCGGCAAGCGCGACCACCATGCGCGAGGGCAACCCCTCGGCGGCACCGAAACGGCGCAGGCGCGGTGTTTCCCCGGCCATGTCCAAGGTCGCGCCTGCAGCGCAAAGCGCCAACAGCACCAGACCTGCTCCTGCAATGCCTTGGCACCACCGGCGCCAGCCGCTCGTCATCCTGAACCCCCTGTCCTGTGCCGATTGTCACACAGGGCTGCAGCCATCGCTGCAACAGCCTGTTTCCGGCCACATCGGCACCACGAACTGTTGCAGCCGTGCACACAGCGTTGCGCAAGGGCTATGGGTATGATCGAGCGGTCTTTTTCCCTGAGCCCACCGCCGATGCGCCTCCGCCTGGCCCTGTTGCCGATGCTGCTTGCCGTCGCCCCCGCCTGGGCGGGCAACGATGCCTACCGCATCGATCCGGTGCACACCCGGGTGCTGTTCGCGATCGACCATGCCGGATACTCGCAGGCGCTGGGTACGATCTCCGGAAGCCAGGGCCAGCTGCAGTTCGATAGCGACAACTGGCGGGATGCGACGCTGGATGTCGAGATTCCGGTAGCACGACTGGACCTGGGTGATGCCAAGTGGAACCAGGCCACGCTGGCGCGCAGCCTGCTCGATGGCGAACGCTTTCCCACCGCCCGCTTCGTCTCCCACCATGTCGAACCGATCGACGCGAAACGTGCCCACGTGACCGGGACATTGACCCTGCGCGGGGTCAGCCAGGAGGTCACGCTGGAGGTGACCTTGAACCAGGTCAAACGCTATCCGCTGCCGCCGTTCCGGCGTACTGCAGGATTCTCCGCCACCACGACACTGAGCCGCCGCGCCTTCGGCATCACCGCCTGGCCGGGCGTGATCGGTGATGCGGTGCAGGTGCGGATCGAGGCTGAAGCCACGCTCGACCGCAGCGATTCTGCGGGAACTCCCGCGTCCCATCCCCACTCCGACAGCCAGACGGCCACCAAGGACCCTTCATGACCGCCAAGAACACCCCCGCCGCCTGGGGGAGTGTCAGCCAGACCCTGCACTGGCTGATCGCATTGCTGATTCTCGCCCTGGGCATCGTCGGCCTGACCATGGGCGAACTGCCGAAGACGCCCAAGTATTTCTGGGTCTATACCGCGCACAAGTCGATCGGCATCACCGTGCTGGCACTGGTGGTGCTGCGCCTGGGCTGGCGCCTGTATGCGGGTGCCCCCAAGCCGGTACCCGGCGTGCCGGGCTGGCAGGAGCGCATCGCCAGCGCCACCCATGTGCTGCTGTATGTGCTGATGTTCGCCATCCCGTTGTCGGGCTGGCTGTACGACTCGGCCAGCGGCCTGCGCCCGTTCCGCTGGTTCGGCCTGGTCGAGGTGCCCAAGCTGAGCGGACCGGACCCGCAGGTCGTGGCGGTTTCCCACGCGCTGCACGAATACGGCTTCTGGCTGTTGATCGCGGTGGTACTGGCCCATGCCGGTGCTGCCTTCTACCACCACCTGTTCCAGCGCGATGCCACCCTGTCCCGGATGTTGCCGCGTGGCTGGCTCGCCTCTCCCCAGAAGGATTGACCGATGAACCTGAAACTGACCACCCCGGCCGCCGTGGCCGCCGCCCTCGCCGGCATGCTGGCCACCGCACCGGTGCTTGCCGCCGATTACGCGCAGGCCCCAGGTGCCGGTTCGTTCCTGGCCTTTGCCACCAAGTACGACGGTGAAGTGTTCACCGGCAGCTTCCCGGGCTTTGCCACCAAGCTCAGCTTCGACCCCGCCAACCCGGCTGCCGGTTCGCTGGACGTGGTGATTCCGCTGGCCGGCGCCAAGAGCGGCAACAGCGATCGCGACTCCACCCTGCAGGGCGCGGACTTCTTCAACGTCGGCAAGTTCGCTACTGCACGCTACACCGCCAAGGGCTTCCGCGCGCTTGGCAACGACCAGTTCGCCGCCGATGGCACGCTGGAACTGCGTGGCGTCAGCAAGCCGGTCACCTTCACCTTCACCTGGAAGCCCGGCGCACAGCCGGTGCTGACCGGCAAGGCCACGGTCAAGCGCCTGGACTTCGGTGTCGGCGGTGGCGACTGGGCCGATACCAAGACCATCCCGGACGAAACCGCGATCAGCACGATCGTGAAGTTCGACGCGAAATAAGACGCCCTGGCGTCCGCGGTAGCGCCGGGCCATGCCCGGCGGCTTCCCCGATGGCCGCGCTTCGCGCTCGCCGGGCATGGCCCGGCGCTACCTGCCGGCGGCCAACCAGGCCTGCACCGCAGCCGCATCGAACGGCCAGTCCAGCTCCCGCCCGCCGGTCTCATCACGCAGCACCGGCAGCCGCGCCCCATAACGCGCCTCCAGCGCCGGCTGGTCATCGAGGAACACCGATTCGAACTCGGGCGCCCGCGCCTTGGCCAGTTCGGCCAGGGCCATGTCACACAGATGGCAGTCGTCACGCTGGAACAGGGTCAACACCGGGGTTTGCTCCCTTGGCGGAAATGCTGCGCCGCAGTCATGGAAGTGCGGCGTGAACCGCTAGAATAGCGGTCTCTCCCGGTACCCGCAGTACGGCAACCATGGCTGTCAGCACGTTCGACGTTTTCAAGATCGGCATTGGCCCGAGCTCCTCGCACACCGTCGGGCCGATGAGGGCCGCCGAGCGCTTCATCCATCGCTGGCTGCTCGACCCGGGCAAGCTGGGGGAGGTCGCGCGCATCCGTGCCGATGTGTACGGCTCGCTGGCGCTGACCGGTCGCGGCCACGGCACCGACAAGGCGATCCTGCTTGGCCTGGAAGGGCAGCGTCCGAACCTGATCGACCCGGACATCATCCCGTCCACGCTGGAGCGCATCCGCAGCAGCAAGCGCATCATGCTGATGGGCCAGCACGAGATCGCCTTCGACGAAAAGCGCGACCTCGGCCTGAACAAGCGGCAGAAGCTGCCCTACCACACCAACGGCATGCGCTTCACCGCGTACAACGCCGATGACGAAGTGCTGGCCACCCGCGATTACTACTCGGTCGGCGGCGGCTTCGTGGTCAACCAGGACGACGCGGCCGATGACCGCATCGTGCCTGATGAAACGCCGTTGCCCTACCCGTTCAAGAGCGGCGACGAGCTGCTGGCGCAGACCGCACGCAGTGGCCTGAGCATCGCCCAGTTGATGTTCGAGAACGAGAAGTGCTGGCGCACGGAAGACGAGATCCGCGACAACCTGCGCGAAATCTGGAGCGCGATGCAGGCCTGCGTGGCGCGTGGCATCCGTGAGGAAGGCGTGCTGCCCGGTGGCCTGAAAGTGGGCCGCCGCGCACCGGCGCTGTACCGCGAACTGTCGTCGAAGCCGGAAGCAGCAATGCGCGATCCGCTGACCACGCTGGACTGGGTCAACCTGTACGCGCTGGCCGTGAATGAAGAGAACGCCGCCGGTGGCCGTGTGGTCACCGCGCCCACCAATGGCGCGGCGGGCGTACTGCCGGCGGTGCTGCACTACTTCGACCGCTTCTGCCCCGGCGCGAACGAACAGCGGGTGTTCGACTTCCTGCTGACCTCGGCGGCGATCGGCATCCTGTACAAGGAAAACGCATCGATCTCCGGCGCCGAAGTGGGCTGCCAGGGCGAGGTCGGTGTGGCCTGTTCGATGGCCGCCGGTGGCCTGGTCGCCGCGCTGGGCGGCAACCCGAGCCAGATCGAGAACGCGGCGGAAATCGGCATGGAGCACAATCTGGGCCTGACCTGCGATCCGATCGGCGGCCTGGTGCAGATTCCGTGCATCGAGCGCAATGCGATGGGTGCGGTGAAGGCGATCAACGCCTCGCGCATGGCCATGCGCGGCGACGGCAAGCACAAGGTGTCGCTGGACAAGGTCATCAAGACCATGCGCGACACCGGCCGCGACATGCAGGACAAGTACAAGGAAACCAGCCGCGGCGGGCTGGCGGTGAACGTCATCGAGTGCTGAGTTGTAGAGCCGAGCCCATGCTCGGCTGATGAGGGAGCCGAGCATGGGCTCGGCTCTACACCGGACGGCGTCGTCACCGCTTTGCGGTTAGGCTCAAGGCTCCCCTGCCCCGGAATGTCCCATGCGCGTGATCGCTGCAGCCCTGCTTGCCTGCCTTCCGTTGTCCGCTCTCGCTGCGCCCACCTATGGGCCGCGGCTGGAGGGATTCGATTACGGCTATCCGGTGAAGACCTTTGCGCTGGAATCGCAGCGCCAGCCGTTGGAGATGGCCTATCTGGATGTCGCGCCGAAGAAGTCGCCGATCGGCGTGGTGGTGCTGCTGCATGGCAAGAACTTCTGCGCAGCGACCTGGAGGGAGACGATCAAGCCGCTGGTGGCGGCAGGCTACCGGGTGATCGCGCCGGACCAGGTGGGGTTCTGCAAATCCAGCAAGCCCGAGCGCTACCAGTATTCGTTCGGGCAGCTGGCCGACAATACCCATGCGCTGCTGCAGCAGCTGCAGCTGGGTGACGTGCCGGTGCATGTGGTCGGTCATTCGATGGGCGGCATGCTGGCCATCCGCTATGCGCTGATGTATCCGCAGCAGCTGCGCAGTCTGTCGCTGGTCAATCCGATCGGGCTGGAAGACTGGAAGGCGCTGGGCGTGCCCTGGCGCAGCGTGGACGCGTGGTATGCCGGCGAAATGAACATCAGCTATGACAGCATCCGCCGCTACCAGCTGGACGTGTACTACGACGGCAAGTGGAAGCCGGCGTACGAACCGTGGGCGCGCATGCAGTCGGGCATGTACGAAGGCCCGGGCAAGCAGCAGGTCGCCTGGAGCCAAGCACTGACCTCGGACATGGTGTTCAACCAACCCGTCGTCCATGAACTGAAGAATCTGCAGGTACCGACCACGTTGTTCATCGGCCAGAAGGACCGCACAGCGATCGGCCGTGACCAGGCATCGCCCGAACTGAAGGCGACGCTGGGCAATTACCCGGTACTGGGCAAGGCGGCCGCCGCAGCGATACCCGGCTCGACCCTGGTCGAGTTCGCGGCGCTGGGCCATTCGCCGCAGGTGCAGGACCCGAAGCAGTTCAATGCGGCGCTGTTGAAGGCACTCAACGCGCGTTGAGGTTACATGACCGCCGGGCATGGCCCGGCGCTACCAGGATCGGTGTCGGTGGCGCCGGGCCATGCCCGGCGAGCGCAGCGGCCGCTGGGGTCAGCCCACGATCCGCAGCACGTCATCCAGCAGCGCCGCTGCGGTCACTTCCGCACCCGCGCCCGGCCCCTGGATCAACAGCGGCTGCACGCGATAGCGATCACTGTGAATGGCCACGCGGTTGTCGGTGCCCGCGCCTTGCGCCAGCGGATGGTCGGCCGCCAGCTCACGCAGGCCTACCTGCGCCCCCTCACCGTCGACGCGCCCGACAAAACGCAGCACCCGACCGTTGTCGCGCGCCTGCTGCCAACGCGCCTGCAGCGGTGCGTCCAGCTGCTCCAGCGCATTCACTGCATCGTCCAGCGGCAACGCCGCCAGCGTATCCGGCACCAGTGAATCGACCTGCACCTGTGAGGCGTCCAGTGCCAATCCGCTGCTGCGGGCGAGGATCAACAATTTGCGGCGCACATCCTCGCCGGACAGATCCAGTCGCGGGTCCGGCTCGGTGTAACCAGCCGCCAGCGCTTCACGCACCGCTGCCGAGAACGGCGACTGGCCGTCATACCGATTGAACAGCCACGCCAGCGAGCCGGAAAGCACGCCCTCGATGGCATGGATGTGGTCGCCACCGGCCACCAGCGCACGCAGGCTGCTGAGCAACGGCAGACCCGCGCCGACGGTGGCACTGTCGCCGTAGCGTGCACCGCTGTCGGCGCAACGGTCGGCGATGGCCTGCGCGCGCGACAGCTGCGCGCCACGGCCGAGCTTGTTGGCGGTCACCACGTGCACGCCGCGCGCCAACCACTGCACATGGCGCGCTGCCACGTCTTCGCTGGCGGTGGCATCGACCACCACGTCGCCACGCTCCAGCCCTTCGGCGCTGGCCCAGGGTGGCGAACTCTGCCCATCGCGCGGTGCACGGCGTGCCAGTTCCAGCGGTAATGCCAGATCACGGTCGATCGCCAGCGCCGTGCGCGAATTGGCCAGCCACTGCACGCCGGGCAACTCCAGCCCACGTGCCTGCAGCGCCTGGTAGCGCTGTACGAAGGCCGAACCGACGGTGCCGGTTCCGAGCAGCGCAAGGCGGCCGGTACCCAGCAGCGGAATCTCGACAGGCAAAGCGCTCATGCGTCTGCCACCTGTTTGCCGCGTGCCACCGCGTCGATCACCGCTTCGGAACGTGCCAGTGCGGCGTCCAGATCCGCCAGCAGGTCGCGCTCGCCCTCGATACCGACCGACAGCCGCAGCAGGCCTTCGCTGATGCCCGCAGCAGTGCGCGCTTCGGCCGTCATCGCCGCGTGGGTCATGGTTGCAGGGTGTGCGATCAGGCTCTCCACCCCACCCAGCGACTCGGCCAGCGTGAAGTAGCGCAGGCCATCGACAAACGCGCGCACAGCGGCATGCGGATCATCGCCGGCACAGCTGGCGAGTTCGAAGGACAGCATTGCGCCGAAACCACTCTGCTGGCGGGCGGCAACGGCGTGGCCCGGATGATCGGCCAGGCCCGGGTAGTAGACCTTGGCCACCGCCGGATGCGCATCAAGCAGTGCCACGATCGCGGCGGTGTTTTCCTGATGCGCGCGCAGGCGTGCATCCAGCGTGCGCAGGCCGCGCAGGGTCAGGAACGCATCGAACGGCGAACCGGTGAGACCCAGTGCATTGCCCCACCACACCAGCTGTTCGTGCACGGTGGGATCGCGGGCAATCACCGCACCACCGACCACGTCGCTGTGGCCGTTGATGTACTTGGTGGTGGAGTGCAGTACCACGTCCGCACCGAACGACAGCGGTTGCTGCAATGCCGGCGACAGGAACGTGTTGTCGACCACCACCAGCGCACCGGCCTTGTGCGCGGCATCGATCACGAAGCGCAGGTCGGTGATGCGCAGCAGCGGGTTGGACGGCGTTTCCACCAGCACCAGCTTCGGCTGCGTGGCCAGCGCCTGGGCCAGCGCGCGTGGGTCGGTCAGGTCGGCGGTGACCAGTTCGAAATGGCCCTTCTTCGCCAGCGCGTTGAACAGGCGCCAGCTGCCGCCGTACGCATCATGTGGCACCACCAGGGTATCGCCCGGCTGCAGCAGTGCGTTCAGCACCAGGTTGATCGCGCCCATGCCGGTGGCCGTGACCACGCCGCCGGCGCCGCCTTCCAGTTCGGCCAGCGCTTCACCCAGCAGGTCGCGGGTGGGGTTGCCACTGCGGGTGTAGTCGTACTGGCGCTTGTTGCCGAAGCCTTCAAAGCTGAAGTTCGACGACAGCACGATCGGCGGCGTGACCGCGCCATGGGCGGTATCCCGATCAATGCCGGCGCGGACGGCGGCAGTGGTGCGACAACAGGACGGTTCAGCGGCGTGCAGGCTCATGCGGACTCTCCAGAAGTGCGGAAGGCGGTGGCGAGGATCGCGTCGATGCGATCGGTTTCTTTCAGGAAGGCGTCGTGACCGTAGGGCGAGCGCAGCACGCGCAGGCTGCCGCGCGGGCCCAGTCCCTCGACCAGACCGACCAGGTCGGCCAGCGGCACCAGGCGGTCGCCTTCAACGGCGACCACCACGGTCGGCGGCAGGATCGCGGCCGGGTCCACGCGGTGCAGGTCGATCGACTCGGACAGGCGCAGGTAGGCATTGACCGGCGTGCGCGCCACGTACTGCGCGCCTGCCGCGTCGAGATAATCTTCGGCGGCGACCCGGACGCGGCCATTGACCACTTCCGGTGCTGCGTCGAAGCGCTCGCCGAATTCTTCCGGCGTGCGATAGCTGAGCATCGCGAACTGGCGGGCCAGCGCCAGGCCATGGTCTTCGCCACACTGCAGCTGGCCCAGTGCAACGGCACGGCGCTGCAGCGCACGCCAGGCGGCGGCATACGGATGCGGACGGTGCGCGCCGCTGACCAGCACCAACTGGCGTACCCGCGCGCGATGGCGGATCGCGAACTGCTGGCCGACCAGCGCGCCGTAGGAATAGCCGACGAAGGCCTTCAGCGCGCGGATGCCGAGGTGGTCCAGCAGCAGGGCCAACGCATCGGCCTGGTCGGCGGTATCGATCGGCACATCCAAGGCACCGTCGGCACCGATGAAATCGAACGCGAGCACACGCAGCTGCTGCGGATCGAGTGCGCGACCACTGCCGACCAGGCCTTCGGCCCAGCCCTTCTCGGTGAACTGCGCATTGGAGGCCACATGGCGATGCGCGGAAATGCCGCCGGCCAGCACCACCACCGGTGCGTTGACCGGACCGACCCACTCGTAGCGCAGGCGCACCGGGCACGGACCGGCATGACGCATCGACAACACAGCGGCGAACTCGCCGCGCTCGGCGTGCACGCGGTCATCGACCGGCACGCTGACGGGGACAAAGGGTTCGGGGCGAAGCACGGTGCTGGTGGCGAAGCTCATGGCGGGTTCCGGTAGGGAAATCGGCCATCGAGCCTTCGCGGGGCTCGCGTTCGAAATGCACGTGGTGTGCAGGTTCGAACCATCTTTCGGTGGACGCCACGGTCCCCGCAGGATTTGGCACCTACGCAGGCGCTTTCGCGTCTGCGGGCTGCCCCGGCTTCAAAGGGCCTGTCCCTCTGCCGGTCTCGATGGTGGAGCCACGATGCCAGCGCTTTCCGGGCATGTCAATCCCTTCATGCGGATAAAGCGATGAATGAATGCGGAGACCCCGACCCTTCCCCCTTCCCGGCAGCTTGCGTAGAGTCCCGGCGGTCCATGTCGCTGGAGCCTTCGATGCGCCGCCTGCCCCTGTCCTGCCTGCTGCTGCCCCTGTTGGCGAGCGCCTCCGCGAACGCCGCCGACTGGCGCCAGGGCTGGGGACTGGTGCCGAAGACTGCAGCCGCGCGCAGTGCCGAGACGGCGCCGCAAGCTGCGTCGATGGCACGCCTGCGGCTGCAGCCGCTGGGCGACCAGTGGCAGGCGCGGATCGACAATCCGCTGTCCGGCCCGGTGCAGATCGAGCTGCGCGCGGCCCCCGGCACGCAGGTGGACGGCCTGCCGCTGCAGTCGCTGGTGCAGGCCACCGGCAGTCTGGTGGTGGGCCACCTGCCCTCCCCCTCCAGCGGCAGGGCGCTGGACCTCCGCCTGCAGTCGGTGCCGGGCAATCCGGCCGCGCGCGCCGAGGACGTCGCCTACCGCCTGCCGTTCGAGGCTGTCCAGCTGCGTGTGGACCAGGCCCCGCAGGGCCGGTTCAGCCACGATGACGAGGAGAACCGCGACGCCATCGACTTTGCCCTGCCCGAAGCAACGCAGGTCCTGGCCGCCCGCGAGGGCACGGTGATGCAGGTACAGGATGGTTTCCGCGGCAATGGCCTGGACCGTGAGCGCGATGCCGGACGCGCCAACTTCGTTCGCATCCTGCACAGCGACGGCAGCATGGCGATGTACGCCCACCTGAAGGCCGGCGGCATGCGGGTCCGTCCCGGCCAGGCCGTGCAGGCTGGCCAACCGATCGGCCTGTCCGGCAACAGTGGCTACAGCACCGCCCCGCACCTGCACTTCGTGGTGCAGCTCAACCGGGGCATGGGCCTGCGTTCGGTGCCGGTGCGCATCCTCGCCCCGCAGGGCGAATTGCACTTCGCCCGCGAGGGCAGCGGCGACGCCAGCGCCGGGCGCTGACCCGCCGACGCCGGCAGGCCGGTATAATCGGGCGCTTATCTCTTTGAAAAGCGCCCCGTGCGGGCGCCACTGCCATGTCCGAAGTCGCCACCGAAGCGTCGCGTCGCCGCACGTTCGCCATCATTTCCCACCCTGACGCCGGCAAGACCACGCTGACCGAGAAGCTGCTGCTGTTCGGCGGCGCGATCCAGATGGCCGGCTCGGTGAAGGGCCGCAAGGCTGCCCGCCACGCCACCTCGGACTGGATGGCGCTGGAAAAGGAGCGCGGCATCTCCGTCACCTCCTCGGTGATGCAGTTCCCGTACGAAGGCAAGATCATCAACCTGCTCGACACCCCGGGCCACGCCGACTTCGGCGAGGACACCTACCGCGTGCTGACCGCGGTGGACTCGGCGCTGATGGTGATCGACGTGGCCAAGGGCGTGGAAGAGCGCACCATCAAGCTGATGGAAGTGTGCCGCCTGCGCGACACCCCGATCATGACCTTCATCAACAAGCTCGATCGCGAGGGCAAGGAGCCGATCGACCTGCTGGATGAGGTTGAAAGCGTGCTCGGCATCCAGTGCGCACCGGTCACCTGGCCGATCGGCATGGGCCAGCGCCTGAAGGGCGTGGTCCACCTGATCACCGGCGAAGTGCACCTGTACGAACAGGGCCGCAACTTCACCCGCCAGGATTCGACCATCTTCCCCTCGATCGATTCGCCCGGGCTGGCAGAGAAGATCGGCGAGCGCATGCTGGCCGATCTGCGCGACGAGCTGGAACTGGTGCAGGGCGCCAGCCACCCGTTCGACCTGCAGGCCTACCGGGCCGGCAAGCAGACCCCGGTGTTCTTCGGTTCGGGTGTGAACAACTTCGGCGTGCAGCCGCTGCTGGACTTCTTCGTCGAGCACGCGCCGTCGCCGCAGGCACGCTCCACCACCGGCCGCGACGTCGCCCCGCAGGAGCCGAAGCTGACCGGCTTCGTGTTCAAGATCCAGGCCAACATGGATCCGCAGCACCGTGACCGCGTGGCCTTCATGCGCGTCTGCTCGGGCCGGTTCACTGCTGGCATGAAGACCCTGCACGTGCGCACCGGCAAGGACATGAAGCTGGCCAATGCGCTGACCTTCATGGCCAGCGACCGCGAAATCGCCGCCGAGGCGTGGCCGGGCGATGTCATCGGCATCCACAACCACGGCACCATTTCCATCGGTGACACCTTCACCGAAGGCGAAGCGATCACCTTCACCGGCATCCCCAACTTCGCCCCGGAACTGTTCCGTCGCGCCCGCCTGCGCGATCCGCTCAAGCTCAAGCAGCTGCAGAAGGGCCTGGCACAGTTGTCCGAGGAAGGCGCGACCCAGTTCTTCCGTCCGCTGACCAGCAACGACCTGATCCTGGGCGCGGTCGGTGTGCTGCAGTTCGATGTGGCCGCCTACCGCCTGAAGGACGAGTACGGCGTGGAAGCCACCTTCGAGCAGGTCAGCGTGACCACGGCGCGCTGGGTCCACTGCAGCAACGAGAAGAAGCTGGAGGAGTTCCGCGAGAAGAACGCGCTGAACCTGGCCCTCGACGCCGCCGGCCACCTGGTCTACCTGGCGCCGACCCGGGTCAACCTGCAGCTGGCGCAGGAACGCGCGCCGGATGTGCGTTTCTCGGCAACCCGTGAAGCCGCGCATACGGTCACCGGCAACTGATTGCAGCAACCATACGGTGGCGGGGGTGCACGCGCCCGCCATCGCGGCGATGATAGGGGGGTGCGGGTCCCCCTCCCTGCAGACGATGCCCATGCCATGTCCACGACTTCTGTTGCTTCGATCCGTGAAGAAATTGCCAGCGCCCTGACCCACGGGCTGGGTGCGGTGCTTGCCCTGGCCGCCAGCGCGGTACTGATCACCCTGGCCGCGATCTACGGCGATGGCTGGCAGCTGGCCAGCGCGATCGTGTTCGGCATCGCCCTGCTGCTGCTGTACACCGCCTCCACGCTGTACCACGCCATCCAGCACCCGCAGGCCAAGGGCCGCCTGAAGGTGTTCGACCATTGCGCGATCTATGTGCTGATCGCCGGCACCTATACCCCGTTCACCCTGATCGGCCTGCGCGGCCCCTGGGGCTGGGGCATGTTCACCGCGATCTGGGCGCTGGCGCTCGGCGGCGTGGTGTTCAAGCTGTTCTACACCGGCCGCTTCAAGCTGCTGTCCACGGTGATCTACATCGCCATGGGCTGGCTGGTGGTGGTGGCGATCAAGCCGATGTGGGCCTCGATCGATGGCGGCACCCTGGCCTGGCTGTTCGGCGGCGGCCTGTCCTACACGCTGGGCACCTACTTCTATCACCGCGAATCGATCCCCTATTCGCATGCGATCTGGCATCTGTTCGTGATCGGCGGCAGCGTCTGCCACTTCGTCGCAGTGACCCGACAGGTGCTGTGACCGCTGATCTGCGGTAGCGCCGGGCCCTGCCCGGCAAGCAGGCGTCCACTGTGCACGCCATGCACATGAACGCTTCGCGCCCCGTCCACCGCGACGGGGCAACCATGGCAGCGTGAATGCTGCCTCTGCTCCTGCTGCTCCCAAGGCGTCGCGCTGGCGCCTGCGCCGTCCCGGTCCACGCGGGCAGCGCTGGCTGGCCGTGCTGGTATTCCTGTTCGCGGCGATCCTGATCCTCATCGCCCTGTGGGACTGGAACTGGTTCAAGGGTCCGGTGGAACGTGCGGTGCAGGCCCGTACCGGGCGCGCCCTGCACATCGGCAACCTGGATGTCGACCTCGGCCGCACCACCACCGTACGCGCCGATACCCTCACCTTCGCCAACGCCCCCTGGGCGAAACAGCCGAACATGGCCAGCGCCGACCGGGTCGAGATCGACATACGGGTCTGGCCGTTGCTGCGCGGTAACGTGCAGCTTCCCGAAATCCGCCTGACCCGCCCTGACGTACTGCTGGAGACGGCACCGCGCAAAGGTGACCCGGGCAACTGGAACTTCCTCGGCGACAGCAAGGGCGGCACCACGCCGCAGCTCAAGCGCCTGCGCATCGACGATGGTCGCCTGCAGTTCCTTGACGCCCCAGGCCGCACCGACATCCTGGTGAACGTGCGCAGTGGCGAACCGAAACAGGCCGACGCCGCACCACCGTTGCTGGTGGCCGGCAAAGGCCGCTGGCGGGGCAATCCCTTCGTCCTGAGCGGTGGCACCGAATCGCCGCTGGAACTGACCGACAGCGCCCATCCCTTCCGCATCCACCTCGATGGCCGCGCTGGCGCGACCCATGCCGTTGCCAGCGGCACCTTGACCAACCCGTTCCAGCTGCAGGTGTTCGACCTGCAGTTCGCGCTGAGCGGCGGCGACCTGGCCGATCTGTATCCATTGCTGGGCATCGCCATTCCGCCCTCCCCGCCGTATGCCCTGGATGGCCGCCTGAAGCGCGATCACCAGGTGTGGCGCTACGAGCGCTTCACCGGCAAAGTCGGCGACAGTGATCTGGAGGGCGATGTGCAGTTCGACGTCTCCCGGGACCGTCCGCGGATGACCGCCAACCTGGTGTCGCGTCGTCTCGATTTCGATGACCTTGCCGGCTTCGTCGGCGCACCACCGAAGACCGGCGGCGGTGAGACGGCCAATGCAGAACAGAGGGCCGAGGCGGCGCGCGTGGCTGCCAGCGCGAAGGTGTTGCCGGCCACCCCGTACAACCTCGGCAAGCTGCGTGCGATGGATGCCGACGTGCGCTGGAAGGCCCAGCGCATCAATGCACCGAAGCTGCCGCTGGATGACATGGATGCACACCTGCTGCTGGACGATGGTGTGCTGCGGCTGGACCCGCTGAACTTCGGTGTTGCCGGCGGCGACATCCGCAGCACGATCCGCATGGATGCACGTCGGCCACAGATCGCAACCACCTTCAAGGCCAGCGTGCGCGGCGTGCAGCTGGGCCAGTTGTTCCCCGATGCCAAGCTGGCCGAGCAGGCCAAGGGAGGTATCAGCGGCAGTATCGACCTGACCGGCAACGGCAACTCGATCGCGGCGATGCTCGGCAGCAGCAGCGGCAACGTGGCGTTGGGCATGGGCCGCGGCCATGTCGGCAACCTGCTGATGGAAGTGGCGGGGCTGGACATCACCGAATCGCTGAAATTCCTGTTCACCGGCGACAAACAGATTCCGCTGCGATGCGCCTTCGCCGATTTCGGCGTGCGCGAGGGCCTGATGCATACCCGCTCGATGGCGGTGGACACCACCGATACGATCATCCTTGGCGAGGGCGATGTCAGCCTGCGCGATGAAACCCTGGACCTGCTGCTGAAGCCACGCCCCAAGGACAGGAGCATCCTGGTGCTGCGCTCGCCGCTGCGCATTGGCGGCACCTTCAAGGACCCGTCATTCCGCCCCGACTTCAAGGCGCTGGGTATCCGTGGCGCGGTGGCGCTGACACTGGGCAGCATCGCGCCGCCGGCGGCACTGCTGGCCACCATCGAACTGGGCCCGGGCAAGGACGCCGACTGCGGTGGGCACTACGCGAAATAGAGCGGGCGTTCGCGGCGCCTTTGTTTTCCGTGCGGAGAGCCGAAGCAAGGCGACAGGCAGGACACGCCGTAAACCCGTCCATGGGGGCTCGGTCGGCGCATCCATGCGCCTCACGGTCCTGCCTGCCGCCTTGCTCCGGCTTCGGACAGTTTCCTGCAGCCGTGTAACGAGAGCAGGAATTCAAAGTCAAAAGAAAAAAAGCGGAATCAAAAGCAGTGCCAACCAAGGTTGGCATCTACCAACGGCAGATAGTCGGGGCTGAAGCCAGCCGCGCTCGCAGGAACGTGTCCTGAGGCGGAGGGCATGGCCGTGCAGGACCGTTGGCGCCATGGGCCCGGCGCATGCGCCGGGCGGGTTGGGCAGGACCCCCAACCCGGTCTTGCCGTGTGCGCAGGACAGCGCACACGAGCAAGGCGCCATCGAGCCCCCAGGGACGGGTTTACGGCGTGTCCTGCACGGCCATGCCCTGCGCCTCCCCGCACATCAGGAAGGCGCTGTTTTAGCTTTGGCTTTGGCAGTTGCTTGAAAAAAGCGGGCCGGCGGGCCGCAGGCCCGCCAGCGACAAACTCACCCCGCCACGATGTACTGCTGCAGCTGATCCAGCTCGCGCCGCTGCGCATCGATCACCGACTTCACCAGGTCACCGATGGAAATGACCCCCAGTACCTGCCCGGCTTCGACCACCGGCAGATGGCGGATGCGGTAATCGGTCACCAGCTGCAGGCAGTGTTCCACCTGCTCACCGGGACTCACTGTCACTACTTTGGCGGTCATGATCTCCGACACAGCGGTATCGCGCGACGAACGATCGTGCAGCACGATCTTGCGTGCGTAGTCGCGCTCGGACAGGATCCCGACCAGTCGCGGTCCATCCATCACCAGTACCGCGCCAATGCCCTTCTGCGCCATCAGCCGGATCGCATCGATCACCGCCGCGCCAGGCGCGACCGCATGCACTTCAGGGGACTTGCCGTCCAACAGTTGCCGTACCGACGTCATCTGCCTGCCCTCCCAGGGTGGGTTGCAGCTCCGAGTCTGCCACGGAAGGGGCCAACCATGCGTCAACCAGGTACAACGGCCGTTGCTTGGACTCCTCGTACAGGCGTCCCAGGTACTCGCCGATCAGCCCCAGCGCGATCAACTGCACGCCGCCCAGGAACAGGATCACCGCCATCATCGTCGGCCAGCCGGCCACCCGGTCGCCATAGATCGCCGCCTTGGCGATCACCCAGATGGCAAACACGAACGCCACGCCCGCGGTGGCCAACCCCATGTAGGTGGCCGCCCGCAGCGGGACCGTCGAGAAGCCGGTGATGCCTTCCAGCGCGAAGTTCCACAGCCGCCACAGGCTGAACTTGCTGCTGCCGGCCAAGCGGGCATGCCGGTGATACGGCACCGCCACGCGGCGGAAACCGACCCAGCTGAAGAGCCCTTTCATGAACCGGTGGCGCTCGCGCATCTCCCGCAGTGCGCTCAGCGCGCGCGGCGACAGCAAGCGGAAATCGCCGGTATCGGCCGGAATGGGCGTGCGCGAGAGGCGGCCGATCACCCGGTAGAACACCGATGCGGCAGCACGCTTGCTCCAACTCTCACCGTCACGCACCAGGCGGGTGCCATAAATGTTGTCGTAACCCTCGCGCCAGCGTTCAACAAACTGCGGCACCAGTTCCGGCGGGTCCTGGCCATCGGCGTCGAGGATCATCGCCGCCCCTTCGCGCACATGGTCCAGGCCGGCGGTCAGCGCCGCCTCCTTGCCGAAGTTGCGCGACAGCTTCAGCGCCGATACCCGCGGGTCGGCCTGGGCCAGCGAGGCGATCAACGACCAGGTCGCGTCACTGCTGCCGTCATCCACGTACAGGATGTGTCCATCGATTCCGGCCAGGCCGTCCAACACCGCGCACAATCGCGGATGCAGCTGGGGCAGCACCAGCTCTTCGTTGTGTGCGGCGATGACGAAGGTAAGACGCTCACGGGTCATCGCCGGATTGTACGTCGTTGAAGGGGACGCAGCCCGTCAGTCCACCGTTCGAAACACCCGCTTCCCGCATTGGAAGGCACCACGGACACCGCTGGTGTCGTGCCCCTCAGTCCTCCGCCAGATACCCCGCTCCACCCAGCTGCCGTGCCTGCCGCTGGATCCACGCCGCACGCCGCTGCACGTACGGGCCGGGCTTGGCCGCGTTGTAGCGACGCGGCGCCGGCAGCACTGCCGCCAGACGCGCGCTCTCCGCAGGGCTCAGCCGTGCGGCGTCCTTGCCCCAGAATGTCTGTGCCGCCGCCTGTGCGCCATACACGCCGTCGCCGAACTCGGCGATGTTGGCGTACATCTCCAGGATCCGCTGCTTTGGCCAGAAGGCTTCGATCAGCACCGTGTACCAGACCTCCAGGCCCTTGCGGATCCAGCTGCGGCCCTGCCACAGGAACAGGTTCTTGGCCACCTGCTGGCTGATCGTGCTGGCCCCGCGCAGGCGCCCACCGCGCGCGTTGTGGTCGCGCGCCTTTTCAATGGCCTGCAGGTCGAACCCACTATGGTCAGGGAAGCGCTGGTCCTCCGCGGCCACCAGCGAAATGGGCAGGCTCGGCGCCATCTGGTCAAGGTCCCGCCACTGGTAGTGCAGCCGGTAGGACCAGTCGCCTTCACCCAGTGCCTCGCCGAAACGCCAGACCATCACCGTGGACAACGGCGGATCGATGAAACGCAGCACCAGCACCTGCAGGCAGCTGAAGGCCATGAACAGCACCGGCAGCCACAGCAGCCGCTTCCAGCGCCAGCGCCGACGTGGCGCCGTGTCGGCGGCGGCCACTACCTTGTCCTGCTCTCCCGCTGCCCCCATTACTGGTGCATCCTTCTTATGCTTGGTTGTCGGCGCATTATCCGGCAACCATCCCCGTTTACGCGCGATGTGAGCCGATGACCGCCCAATCCGATTCCCTTATCCGTTTCCTGCTCCCCGACGCCGGTGTCCGTGGCGTCCACGTGCGCCTGCAGGCCACCTGGCAGGACATCCAGTCCCACGGCGAATACCCGGACAGTGCCACCGAACTGCTCGGCGACGCCTGCGTAGCCTCGGCGCTGTTCACCGGCCACACCAAGGTGGACGGCCGCCTGTCGATCCAGCTGCGCAGCAATACCGCGCTGCGCACCCTGTTCGCCGAATGCACCGCCGCCGGCACCCTGCGCGGTATCGTCCAGCTGGCCGAAGGGGGTGACGCCCCCCGCGACCTGACCGAACTGGGCCAGGACGCCCTGCTCGCCATCACCATCGAGAATCCAGGCCTGGATCCGCGCGAACCGCAGCGCTACCAGAGCCTGGTCGCGCTGACCGCCCCGGAACTGGATGAAGCGTTCGAGGACTACTTCCGCCAGTCCGAGCAGTTGCCGACGCGGCTGCTGCTGGCCGCCGACCGCGACGGCGCTGCCGGCCTGCTGCTGCAGAAGCTGCCGGGCGACGAGGGCGACGACGACGGCTGGGCCCGCGCCAGCGCGCTGTTCGACACGCTGGGCAAGGCCGAGCTGCTGGCCACCCCGGCCGAGGAACTGCTGCACCGGTTGTTCCACGAGGAGAAGGCGGAGCTGGTGGGTGACAAGGCGCTGTCCTTCGCCTGCTCCTGCTCGCGTGAACGGGTCGCCTCGATGCTGTTCTCGCTGGGCGAGGAAGAGGCCCGTGCCGCTGCCGAAGACACCGGCGCGGTGGACGTACGGTGCGAATTCTGCGGACAGGAGTATCACTTTCCGTTGACGGAGTTCGGCATACTGTTCCACGGTGCCCAAGGGGCTGTACCGGCACCTGAACGTCTTCAGTGAAAACGAACGAGTCTTGTATCTGGGGAGGAGCAAGGCTTGTTAAGAAATCATAAACACCCTAGGATCGAGTTCCCGCCCCAGCGGGAACTTTCACTGTCCGTCACTGTCTGAACTGGTCCGATGCGTACCTTCCTGCGTCTACCGCTGGCCCTGCTGATCGCCCTTGGCGCGATCACGGGCGTGCATGCGCAGAGCAAGGACACCCGCACCGTGATTCCGGTGTGGAACAAGGGCAGCGGCAAGGTCGAGGCCCTGCTGTACCTGGAGCCGACCGGTGAACAGGCCGTTGGCGCACGCTGGCATTTCGGCCGCAATTCGCTCGACGCTGCGTTCGGCCTGTCTTCGGGCGACTCGCTGGGTCTGCTGTGCAACAGCAGCAGCGGCTCCAGCATCAGCGGACTGGCCAGCCATTGCATGCTGGCCAGCCTGGGCGACGACGATGACGCCATCGGCTCCAACCGGCGCCTGACCGGCACCGCCGCGCTCAACCGGGGCACCGGCCGCCTGGGAATCACTGCCGGCACCGGCCGCGAGACCCTGCCCGCCTGGCTGGCGACGCCCAGCAAGACCCCGTCGCTGCGCGCCGAACAGAATGACCTGACCGTGTTCGCACAGAAGAACATCGGTCGCGAAGGCTTTGTCTCCATCGCCGGCACCTATGCCAAGGCGCGCCTGGTCCCCCTGGCTGACGCCTCGCCGGCCATCGTCGACCGCTGGGACAGCAAGAGCCTGAGCCTGGGCGCTGGCTACGGCAATTTCAGCGGCAGCATCATCGGCCGCGTGGTTGACGTTCCGGGCAAGCCCGGCAAGTGGGAAGGCCTGGGCATCGGCCTGACCTGGCGCACCCCGTGGTCCGGCCAGCTCACCGTCGGCGCCGAGAACGTCATCAGCCGCGGCAAGAACCCATTCTCCCCGCGCAACGAAAGCAACGATGACGGCACCGTGCCGTACGTCCGCTACGAGCAGGATCTGTAGTCCCCTATCGACTGGTAACAAGCAGTGTTCAACATCGGGCGCCCTGGGGCGCCCGAATTGTTTCCGGACACTTCTGTCAAGTGCGAAAAGCACTCATCTGTTACAAACAGATACATCACGACATGCATCAACTGAAACTTTTTTGTGCTTCAGAGGGGGGGAGACGCAGTGGCGCCCTCCCGCGCACCAGGATAACTCTTTGAAAGAAAAGAAATCGAAGCGCATTCATGTGTAACCACAGCGTGAATTAACACAGCTTTAATTTTTGGCAGAGGGCCGTTACTATCGATTCAGCCTCGCGATTTTGGAGCCCTCTTTTGGACTCCGCCGCGCAGGCACTACCCCAGCCAAGATTTCTTGGAGAGAGAGAGCCAATGAATTTCCAGTCCAACAAGCTGCGTGACGCCGTCGTCGTCGCGCTGATCGCCGGTGCGGCGACGTCCGTAACGGCCCAGGCGCAGGAAGCGACCAACCTGGATCGCATCTCGGTGACCGGTTCGCGCATCAAGAGCACCGACATCGAAACCTCGCAGCCGGTCCTGAGCCTGACCCGTGCTGATATCGAAAAGCAGGGCGTGACCTCGGTCGCCGACATCCTGCAGCGCGTTGCAGCCAACGGCGCTGCTCTGAACCGCACCTTCAACAATGGCGGTGATGGCTCGGCCGGCGTCAGCCTGCGCAACCTCGGTGCCGAACGCACCCTGGTGCTGGTCAACGGCCGTCGCTGGACCACCGGTCTGGACGGCAGCGTCGACCTGAACACCATTCCGACCGCGATGATCGAGCGCATCGACATCCTGAAGGACGGTGCTTCGACCATCTATGGCTCGGATGCCATCGCCGGCGTGGTGAACATCATCACGAAGCAGAACTTCGACGGCGCCGAAGCAAACTTCTACAAGGGCCAGTACAGCGCAGGCGACGGCGAGCGGGAAGCCTATGACTTCACCCTCGGCACCACCACTGACCGTGCATCGCTGACGGTAGGCGCGTCCTACGTCAACGAGAAGTCGGTCATGGCTGGCGATCGCAAGATCTCTGCTGGTGGTCCGCCGTTCTTCAGCGGCCAGAGCTCGACCGGTATTCCGGGCAACTACATCCGTGGCGGCAATCAGTACCTGATCCTCAACGGGGTGGAAACCGCGTTCGACCCGAACGTGCACGGCTACAACACCGCGCCGGACAACTACCTGCTGACCCCGAACGAGCGCACCTCGCTGTTCGTGCTGGGCTCATACAACATCACCGACAACATCACCTTCCGTACCGAGGCGATGTACAACGAACGCAAGTCCGAGCAGCTGCTGGCCGCCATGCCGGTAACTGGCCAGCGACTGAGCGCTGGCAGCATCTACAACCCTTACGGCGTTGACCTGACCGGTGTGAACCGTCGCTTCAATGAGTCCGGCGGCCGTTCGTTCAACCAGAATGTCAAGAACTGGCACTTCTACGGCGGCTTCGAGGGCTTCTTCGAGTTCGCTGACCGCAACTTCGATTGGGACGTCGGCTACCGTTACGACAAGACCGACCAGAACGACCTGACCTACGGCTTGTTCAACCGTCAGCGTCTGGCCGAAGCCTATGGGCCGTCGGCCGTCCGAGGCGGTCAGGCGGTGTGCCTGAATGCAGCTGGTGCGGTCATCGCTGGTTGCGTTCCGATCAATCCGCTCGGCGGGCTGGGCTCGGTTTCGCAGGAAGCTCTCGATTACGTTTCCTTCACCGCACATGACTCTGCCAGCCTGGTGTCGAAGGGCTACTACGCCAACATCTCTGGCGAAATCGTGCAGCTCCCGGCAGGCGCACTTGGCTTCGCGGCGGGCTACGAGTATCGCAAGGAAACTGGCCAGTTCGATCCGGATGCCTTCATCGCATCCGGCCTGAGCACTGGTAACGGCGCCGCACCGACCAAGGGCGCGTACGATCTGAACGAGTTCTTCGTGGAACTGTCGATCCCGGTGTTGGCTGACCTGCCGGGTGCCAAGCTGCTGGACTTCAGCGTGGCCTCGCGCTACTCGGACTACAGCAACTTCGGCAACACCACCAACAACAAGTTTGGTTTCCGCTGGAAGCCAATCGACGACCTGATGATCCGCGGTAACTACTCCGAGGGCTTCCGCGCGCCGAGCATCAATAATCTGTATCGCGGTGATACGGATTCGTTCGAAACCTACATCGATCCGTGCTCCTCCAATGCAGGTCTTCGCACTGGTGCGGTGGCAGCCCAGTGTGCAGCTGCAGGCGTGCCGGCCAACTTCGTCCAGCCGGGCGCAGGCAGTGGCAGAAAGCAGACCGTTGTGCCGTTCACCTGGCAGGCCAACCCGAACCTGAAGCCGGAAACCTCGACCAGCAAGACGCTGGGCCTGGTGTGGAGCCCGAGCTTCGTGACCGGCTTGAATGTGACTTTGGACTGGTGGCAGATCAAGGTTGAAGATGCCATCACCCGTCCGGCCATCCAGGACATCATGAGCTACTGCTACGGTGGCACTCCGCAGCAGCAGGCGGCCTACTGTGGTCTGATCACCCGTGATCCGAACTACGGCACGGTCAATCAGCGCTACACCATCACCAACGTCAACATGCCGCTGCAGAACCTGGCATCGTACAAGGTGGAAGGTTGGGATCTGGGCCTGATGTACCGCCTGCCGGAAACCTCGTTCGGCCAGTTCACCATCAGCTGGGACAGCACCTATCTGGCGAAGTGGGACACCAAGTCGACCCAGGATGCGCCTGTCGAGGGTCGTCAGGGTCGGTACCGCGATCAGGATCCGTACTGGCGTATCCGTTCCAACCTGTATGTCGATTGGACCTACGGCGACTTCGGCGTGAACTACGGTCTGCGTTACAAGTCCGGCATGCGTGAGGAATGCCCGTTCGACCCGATCGAAGAGCCGGAGACCTTTGCATTCTGCTCCGACGGCGCGAATGGCGAGAACCACATCGGTGCCACCACCTACCACGACATCCAGGTGCGTTACAACACCCCGTGGAAGGGCACGATCATGCTGGGTCTGAACAACGCATGGGACAAGCAGCCGCCGGTGTCCTATTCGGTGCGCGCCAACATGTTCGACCCGCAGTACGATCTGCCGGGCCGTTACATGTACATGCAGTACAAGCAGAAGTTCTGATCGATCCACTGATCAGCTGATGCAGCAACGGCCCCGAAAGGGGCCGTTGTTTTTTGTACCTTCGTTGCTGGCGTCAACACCAACGAAAAAGGCCGCGGCAGTGCCGCGGCCTTTCTGCATCCAGCGATGAAGAACGCTCAGCCGTTCGGAATCAGCGTGTCGATGAGGTGTTCGACATACGCTTCGAAATCCTCGCGCGCCTGCTTGGGCTGTTGCAACTGCAACGACAACTGCAGGAAGCCCACATACGCTGCATAGGCCAGGCGTGCGCGGTGGCGTGCATCGGTCGAGCTCAGGCCCGCCTGGCGGAACGAGGCGATCAGGTAATCGAGTCGTCGCTGCGACACGCGGTCGATCACCGGCCGCACCATCGGATGGTCCAGCGCCTTCAGCAACTCGCTGTAGATGATGTGCGGCTGCACTTCGTGCGCCACCATCTGGAACAACTGGCGCAGGCGCACGCGCGGATCCGGCACGTCTTCCAGGCTGCCGAACACCTGTTCCTGCTCGAACAGTTCCCAGCGTTCCAGCGCGGCCTGCAGCAGCGCATCACGCGAGGGGAAGTGCCAGTAGAAACTGCCCTTGGTCACGCCAAGGCGGCGCGCCAGCGGCTCCACCGCGACGGCGCTGACACCTTGCTCGGCAATCAGATCGAGGGCCGCCTGGGCCCAGTCTTCGGCACTCAGGCGGCTGTTGCGGCCGGCACGCGGTTCGCCGGCGGAAGCGTCAGGTTGATTCATTTGCTGATTTAACCATACGCCGGGGTTCGTTGCAGTACGCGGTTGCGGCCGAAACCGTCGGCAGCGGGGCCAGAAGGGATTC
This sequence comes from Stenotrophomonas sp. LMG 10879, assembly GCF_002750935.1. Classification (NCBI taxonomy): domain Bacteria; kingdom Pseudomonadati; phylum Pseudomonadota; class Gammaproteobacteria; order Lysobacterales; family Lysobacteraceae; genus Stenotrophomonas; species Stenotrophomonas sp. LMG 10879. The sequence goes on along the minus strand of NZ_PEJT01000002.1, from coordinate 107,932 downwards.
CTGCGGCGCACCATACCGTGCAGTATTGACTTCCTGCAGAAGCAATCCATACTAGCGAGTATGGTTATGTCCCCTACTCCCGCTGCATTCCATGACCTGCGCCTGGAGGCCGCCCACGGCACCTCTCTGGCTGCAACTGCCAGCACCTCCGGCCGTCGCGGACGCGTACTGTTCGCACACGGCTTTGGCCAGACCCGCCATGCCTGGACGACCACGGCCAAAGCACTGTCGGCCGCGGGCCTGCAGACCCTGGCCTACGACGCCCGCGGTCATGGCGATTCCGACTGGAACGCGGCCGATCTGGCCTATCACGGCGAGCAGTTCGCCGATGACCTGATCGTGCTGGCCGGCGAGCAGCCGCGACCGCCGGTGCTGGTGGCCGCGTCCATGGGTGGCCTGTTCGGCCTGCTGGCCGAATCACGCTGGCCCGGGCTGTTCTCGGCGATGGTGCTGGTGGATATCACCCCGCGCTGGGACACCGCTGGCGTCGAACGCATCCTCGCCTTCATGACCGCCCATCCGGATGGATTCGCCTCGCTGTCGCAGGCTGCCGATGTGATTTCGGCCTATGTGCCGCACCGCCCGCGCAAATCCGAGGATTCACTGCGCGCCCTGCTGCGCGACGATGGCCACGGCCGTTGGCGCTGGCATTGGGACCCGCGCCTGGTGGCCGAACTGGCCCGCGACAGCGAGCAGCACCAGGACGCACTGGCCGAGGCCGCGCGCCAGGTGAAGTGCCCCCTGCTGCTGGTCAGCGGTGGCCGCAGCGATCTGGTCACCCCGCAGACGGTGGCCGAATTCCTGGCATTGGCGCCGCACGCGCGCCACGTACAGTTGCCGCAGGCCACGCACATGGTCGCCGGTGATGACAACGACGCCTTTACCGCTACTGTGTTGGACTATCTGGACGTGTTGCCCGCAGCGGATGCTGCAGCTTCGTCCGCCATAAACGAGCACGTCACCGGAGCACGCTCATGAGCCTCGTCATTCCCTTCCTCGCCCTGCTGCTGGCAGGCGCGTTCGTTGCCTACCACCGCATGCGCCTGCTGACCTGGACGCTGATCAGCGTGGCCCTGCTGGTCGCCTGCTGGTTCATTCCCTACGTCAACCAGACCGCCACGATCGTCGCTGCCGCCGTACTGGCCGTGATCGTCGTGCCGCTGCTGCTGCCGTTCATCCGCAAGCCGCTGCTGACCGGCCCGATGATGAAGGTGTTCCGCAAGGTGCTGCCGCCGCTGTCGCAGACCGAGCGCATCGCCCTGGAAACCGGCTCGGTCGGCTTCGAAGGCGAGCTGTTCACCGGTGACCCGGACTGGAACATCCTGCTGAACTACCCCAAGCCGCAGCTGAGTGCTGAAGAACAGGCCTTCCTCGATGGCCCGGTCGAAGAGCTGTGCAAGATGGTCAACGACTGGGAGATCACCCACGTCCATGCCGACCTGCCGCCGGAACTGTGGAGCTTCATCAAGAAGAACAAGTTCTTCGGCATGATCATTCCGAAGGAATACGGCGGCCTGGGCTTCAGCGCGCTGGCCCACCACAAGGTGATCCAGAAGCTGGCCTCGGTGTCTTCGGTGGTCAGCTCCACCGTTGGCGTACCGAACTCGCTGGGCCCGGGTGAGCTGCTCAACCATTACGGCACCCAGGAACAGAAGGACCAGTACCTCCCGCGCCTGGCCGATGGCCGCGAAGTGCCCTGCTTCGGCCTGACCGGTCCGTTCGCCGGCTCGGACGCCACCTCGATCCCCGATTACGGCATCGTCTGCAAGGGCGAGTGGAACGGCGAGCAGGTCCTCGGCGTCAAGCTCACCTTCGACAAGCGCTACATCACGCTGGCCCCGGTGGCCACGCTGATCGGCCTGGCCTTCCGCATGTACGACCCGGATGGCCTGATCGGCACCACCCGCGATATCGGCATCACCTTGGCCCTGTTGCCGCGTGACACCGCCGGTGTGGAAATCGGCCGTCGCCATTTCCCGCTCAACTCGACCTTCCAGAACGGCCCGATCCGTGGCAAGGATGTCTTCATCCCGCTGACCCAGCTGATCGGCGGCGCCGAGAAGGCCGGCAAGGGCTGGAACATGCTCAACGAGTGCCTGGCCGTCGGCCGCTCGATCACCCTGCCCTCCACCGCCAGTGGCGGTGCCAAGGCCGGCGCGGTGGTGACCGGTGCCTACGCGCGTATCCGCAAGCAGTTCGGCCTGTCGGTCGGCCGCTTCGAAGGCGTGGAAGAAGCGCTGGCCCGCATTGGTGGCAAGGCGTACAAGATCAGCGCGCTGTCGCAGGCCACCGCTGCCGCTGTGGACCGCGGTGACGTGCCGTCGGTGCCGTCGGCGATCGCCAAGTACCACTGCACCAACATGAGCCGTGAAGTGATCTCGGACGTGATGGACGTGATCGGCGGCAAGGGCATCATCCTGGGGCCGCGCAACTTCGCCGGCCGCAGCTGGCAGGCCGCACCGATCGCGATCACCGTGGAAGGGGCCAACATCATGACCCGCAGCCTGCTGATCTTCGGCCAGGGTGCGATCCTCTGCCACCCGTGGGTGCTGAAGGAAATGAAGGCGGCGCAGGATCCGGACACCCGTGCCGGCCTGCAGGACTTCGACCGCAGCCTGTTCGGCCACATCCGCTACGGCATTTCGAATGCCGTGCGTTCGTTCTGGTTCGGCCTGACCGGCGCGCGCTTCGGTGCCGCCCCGGGTGACGCCTACACCCGCCGTTACTTCCGCAAGCTGGATCGCTACTCGGCCAACCTGGCGCTGATGGCCGACATCTCGATGATGACGCTGGGCGGCAAGCTGAAGTTCAAGGAATCGCTGTCTGGCCGTCTGGGCGACGTGCTGAGCCACGTCTACATGACCAGCGCCATGCTCAAGCGCTATCACGACGAAGGCGCACCGCAGGCCGACCAGCCGCTGCTGGCCTGGGCCTTCCATGACAGCGTGCACAAGATCGAGGAATCGCTGTCGGCTGCCCTGCGCAACTTCCCGATCCGTCCGATCGGCTGGTTGATGTGGGCACTGATCTTCCCGCTGGGCCGTCGTGCCGAGGCCCCCGGCGACCGCCTGAGCCGTCGCGTGGCTGCCCTGCTGATGGCACCGAACGAAGCCCGCGACCGCCTCGCCAGCGGCGTGTTCCTGACCCCGTGCGAGAACAACCCGGGCGGCCGCATCAACAGCTACCTGAGCAAGGCGATCATGGCCGAGCCGGTGGAGCGCAAGTTCATCAAGGCGCTCAAGACCAAGGGCATCGAAGCGCTGGATTTCGTCACCCAGTTGGACGAGGCCGTGGCCGAAGGCGTGATCACCCAGGACGAACGCACCCTGCTCGAGGAGCTGCGCACGCTCACCCTGGAAACCATCACCGTGGACGACTTCGATCCGGAAGAGCTGCGCTCGGCGGGCTACTACAAGCGCGAACAGAAGGGCGCGCAGTCGCAGGCCGCGTGATCGCAACCACCATGTAAACGACAACGGCGGACTTCGGTCCGCCGTTTCTTTAGGGAGACACCCGATGTCTGCTCCACTGCTTACGCTTTACCACCGCCTGCAGCGCTGGCCTGCCGGCAACTGGTTGTTCTCGCGCGCGGTGTGCTTCAAGGCGCCCTACTTCGCCAGCATCGCCCCGCGCATCACTCTCCTCGAGAACGGCCGCTGCGAGGGCACGCTGGCCGACCGCCGCAAGGTGCGCAACCACATCGGTACGGTGCACGCGATCGCGATGTGCAATCTGGCCGAGCTGACCGCCGGGCTGATGGTCGATGCGTCGCTGCCGAAGGGCATGCGCTGGATTCCGAAGGGGATGCAGGTGCAGTACCTGGCCAAGGCCCGCGGCACGCTGCAGGCGGTGGCGTTGCCGGCGCAGCCGATCGTGGTGGCGGCGGAAGGCTACGCGTTGCCGGTGACGGTGAGCGTGCGCGACCGCGCGGGCACGGAAGTGTTCAGCGCGGTGATCGACATGTGGGTGTCGCCGGCGAAGTGATGTTCCCGCGAACGGCGCAGCCCCTCGTGGGTGGGACGCTGGAAGCGGGTCATGGGTTGGGCCGGAGGGCTGGGGCCAGGCGGGGACGCCGCAAGTACGTCCCTGTAGGCTTGGCCGCGCCATCCATGGCGCGGATACCCCGCCCGGCCCCAGCCCTCCGGCCTCTGACAGTTCTCTGCGGCGTCCACCCACGCAAGAGAAAAAAGATGAGCAAAAGCAAAAACAAAAGCGGCCCGGTGGCCGCTTTTTTCATGCGCGCAGAACCCACGAGCGCAGCGACCCGCTGTTGCTCTTGATCTTCTTTTTCTTCTCCGTGGGCTGGCCGCACACGGAAACTGTCAGGGGTCGGGCGGGTTGGGTTCGCGGGGGTGTCCGCGGCATGGATGCCGCGGCCAAGCCTACAGGGACGTACTTGCGGCGTCCCCCGCGAACCCAACCCGCCCGACCCAACCACATGACCCGCTCTACGCGACCAACCCACGAGGGGCTCCGCCGTTGGCAGGAAACTCACGCCACCGCGCGAAGGATCAACGCCAGGATCGCCGGCACCGCCTGGATCATGAAAATGCGCCGGCTCACGCTGTACGCGCCATAGCAGCCCGCCACCACCACGCACGCCAGCGAGAACGTCACCAGCACTGGTTGCGCCAACACCAGCCCCACCACGATGCCTGCCGCCAGGAAGCCGTTGTACAGGCCCTGGTTGGCCGCCAGCACGCGCGTGGTCTGCGACTTCTCCGGCGTATTGCGGAACGTCTTCAGGCCCAGCGGGCGGGTCCACAGGAACATTTCCAGCACCAGGAAATAAACGTGCAGCAGTGCGACCAGCAGGGTCAGGGCGAGCGCGATCCAGTACATGGGCGGTTCCTTGAACAGGGATGGAGAATGGGGTCAGATCCCTTTCCCGCAGGGAAAGGGATCTGACCCCGGAAAATCAACGGTCGCGCGGCAGTTTCTTCTCTTCGCGCAGCACGCCGAACGCAGCAGCGGTCATGCAGGCAGCCACCACCACGCCACCGACGAATACCACGTGCGAGCCGAACAGCGACAGCCCCTTGTGCAGCCAGGCGAAGCTCAGGTCAGCACCACGATAGACCACCGTGTCGATCGCTGCGCCGGCCTTGTAGCGCCACTGGCGGTCTACGCGGGTGTAGATGGTTTCGCGGGCGGGCTTGGCCAGGGCGAACTCGCTGGCGCGGGTCATCACCTGCACCACCGCCACCATCAGCGGCATCGGCGAGGCGGCCAGCACCGAGAAGCCGATCAGGATCGCAAAGCCCGGAATCAGCAACGCCGGTGCGATGCCATGGCGCGACAGCAGCCAGCGGGTGAGCCCAAGCTGCATCAGCAATGCCAGCGCATTCACCGCCAGGTCGATGCGCGAGAAGAACGCGGTACTGGCAGCCGCATCGGTGAACGAGGCACGCACGATGGCGGCCTGCTGGTTGTACAGCAGGGTGCCGACGCCCACGCCGAACACCACCATGATCGCCAGCCAGCGCAGCAGGGGCTCGCGCACGATCAGCTTCAGGCCATCAAGCACACTGCCGCCCATCGGCTGCTCACCGGACACCAGCTGCTGCTCACGCTCGCGCAGCACCGCCCAGTGCCGCAGGCGCCAGATGCACAGCAGGCAGACGGCCAGGAAGCCGGCCGAAACCAGCATGAGATTGGCAATGCCCACCCGCTGCACCAGCGCACTGGTGATGATCGGGCCGAGGAAGGCGCCGACCGTGCCGGCCGCACCGATATAACCGTAGTACGCCCGCGCCTGCGCATTGGAGAACACGTCGGCCATGAAGCTCCAGAACACGGCCACTGCGAACAGGTTGAACACCATCACCCAGAGGAAGAAGGCCATGCCCCGTCCCGGCACTTGGCTGTCGAACAGCGCATAGAAGCCCAGCAGGGTGGCGATGAAGAAGCCGTACACCGCCGGCAGGAACACCCGCCGCGGGAAGCGGCTGACCAGCCAGCCATAGACCGGCTGCAGCACCAGCATGATCACGAACACGCAGGAGAACAGGAACTGCAGGACGAAGTCCTTCAGCGCGATGCCGTGGCTGGCGAACCAGGCGATCAGCATCGGTGGGAACACCGTCTCCAGGTCGGCCGAGGCGGCCATCGCTTCGCGCACCGGGCGCAGCACGTAGTAGCCGCTGAGCAGGCAGAAGAAGTACAGGAACGACCACCACAGCGCCGGCGACTCGCGCAGCGCTGCGACCAGCTTCTTCAACGGACCGCCCGCAGTGGCCGCGCTCACGCGGCTCCCCTCGCCAGCGAACGGCGGTTGGACAGCGGCATGGCAGGCTCCGGGGGCAGTGAAGCGCGTACGTTATCCAATGCACTGCAACATCGCCAGCGCAGGCGGCGCTGATGGCTGCAACGCAGTGTCACGGACCGGGCCGACGGACACCTTGTGATACACGCTTTTCTGGCCTCAAAACTCCAACTTTTTCAACAAGATGCGCATTCATCTTCGCTTTGTTTGTGCACAGGCGAAAAGCGGCGCTAGAATCATCCCCAGCAGTCGCGCACGGGTTCCAACCGATGAAAAAGAACAGCCTGCGTCGTCCGATCCGTTCGGCGGCCACCGGTTTGCTGGGCATGTTGATGCCCCTTGCCTTGTCCACCACCGCGCAGACCCCGCCGGCCTTGCCGCCGATGCCGACCAACATCGAGACCGCTGCCGGTGGCGCCATCGCCCACACCCAGCCAGCGGCCTACCGCACCGGCCTGGTGCCGCAGGTGCAGTTGCCGGCCGCCGGTTTCAACGTCGCCAACATCGAATCGATGGCGCAGCAGCTCACCTATGGCGAGCGCGTTCCGGGCATGGCGGTGGCCATCGTGCAGGGCGGTCGTGTGCTCAGTGCGCGCGGCTACGGCGTCACCGACGTCAACAACCCGCTGCCGGTCGATGCCCACACCGTGTTCCGCCTGGCGTCGCTGTCCAAGGCCTTCGCCGGCACCATGGCCGGCCTGCTGGTCAATGACGGCACGCTGCGCTGGGACAGCAAGGTCACCGACTACGTGCCGGGCTTCCGCCTGAACTCGCCGGAAGCCACCGACCGCCTGACCGTGGCCGATGTGCTCAGCCACCGCGTCGGCCTGCCGTACAACGCCTACGACCGCGACATCGAAGGCAATGCCGAGTACTACGCGCTGACCCAGAAGCTGGCCAACACCAGCCTGAAGTGCCTGCCGGGCGACTGCTACGCCTACCAGAACGTGGCCTTCAGCCTGATCGGCGACGTCGTCTACGCCGCTTCCGGCAGTTTCTACGAGCAGTCGGTCGAACGCCGCATCTTCAAGCCGCTCGGCATGAACGATGCCAGCCTTGGCCTGGCCGGCATCCAGGCCAGTTCGCGCTGGGCGCGCCCGCACGTGCGCAGCCGCAACGGCTGGGTATCGCTGACGCCGAAGCCGACCTATTACCGCGTTGCCCCTGCTGCCGGCGTCAACGCCAGCGCCAGTGACATGGCGCAGTGGCTGCTGGCCCATACCGGCCACCGCCCGGACGTGCTGCCGGCGCCGCTGCTGGCCACCCTGCACTCCAGCCTGATCAACACCCCGGGCGAGATGCGTTCGGGCTGGCGCCGTGAACGCCTGCACTCGGCCGGCTACGCGCTGGGCTGGCGCACCTTCGACTACGCCGGTCACGATGTCGTGTTCCATGCCGGCGCCGTGCAGGGTTACCGCGGCCTGGTGGCATTGGTACCGGAGCGCGACCTCGGCATCGCCATCATGTGGAACGGTGAAAGCGGCCTGCCCAGCGGCCTGCTGCCGACCGTGCTCGACGCCGCCCTCGGCCTGCCGTCGCAGCGCTGGCTGGATGTGGATACCGACTTCGGCAGCGACAACCTGATGGCCGAGGGCGCCGCCCCGGCGCAGCAGGACAAGCGCAAGGGCAAGGGCGCCTCGGGCAACCGCGCGGTGGCCTCGCCGCGCTGAGCTGGCGAACTCGACCGTGAGCAGAAGGGCGGCCCACGGGTCGCCCTTTTTTTGTTGTTGTAGAGGCGAGCCCATGCTCGGCTGATTCAAGCAGCCGAGCATGGTTCGGCTCCACCGTTCCGCAGGGCTAGTGGGCGAAGTAGTGCATTCCGCCATCCACCGGAATCACCGCCCCAGTGATGTACCCCGCCAACGGGGAGGCCAGGAATGCAACCAGGTGCGCCACCTCCTCTGGTTCGCCGAAACGCCCCATCGGGATGTTGCGGGCGATGAACTCACGTCGGCTCTCTTCGGTGGGATGCAGACGATCCAGGATCTGCGCGCTGTTGATACGTCCTGGTGCAATCGCGTTGATGGTGATGCCCTCGCCCGCCACGTCGCAGGACAGTCCCTTGCTCCACAGATGCAGCGCCGCTTTCGCCGGGCTCGCGGCATTCACCGCGCGCGGCTCCATCGACCCACTGAGGTTGATGACACGCCCCCAGCCATTGGCCCGCATCGACGGCAGCAACGCCTGCGTCAGCCGTCGTGCCGCCGAGAAGTTCAGCGCCATCGCCTCGTCCCACACCTCATCTGCTGCAGCCACGCCGGCCAGCCGTGCACCACCGGCCGCATTGACCAGGATATCCACGCGCTGCAGCGCCTGCAGCGACGCGCTGGCAATGCGCTGCACATCGTCGGCGTCGGTCAGATCGCCCAGCAGCACGACCGGTGCTGGCCCACCCGCCGCCTCGATCGCGGCCGCCACCGACTGCAACGGCGCCTGCCGCCGCGCAGTGATCGCCATGCGCACACCCAGCGTCGCCAACACCCGCGCGACACCAGCGCCGATGCCGCTACCTGCGCCGGTGACCAGCGGTACGTCCTTCAAGATCCAGTTTCATGTGTTGCCCTGCCAGGTTCTACCGGCCCATCTGGCCGTGCGGACATGCTCTTTGAATACCCTCGATTGATAAACTTCGACGAGGTTTCAACATTCAGAACCCGGGGTGTCAGATGAACCTGTTGGAGAGCATGCAGGTCTATGTGCTGGCCGTGGAAAAGGGCAGCCTGAGTGCCGCGGCGTCGGCACTGGACATCTCCGCGACGATGGCCGGCAAGCACCTGCGCGCCCTGGAAAAACGGCTGGGCATGCAGCTGTTGAGCCGCACCACCCGACGGCAGCACATGACCGCGTTCGGTGAGGCCTACTACGGCCGCTGCAAGGAGATCCTGCGCCTGGTGGAGGAAACCGATGCACAGGCCCAGCATCACCATCTGGCACCGGCGGGCAAGCTGCGGATCAGTGCGCCGGTGATCTTCGGCACGCATGCGCTGGTGCCGGCACTGTCGACCTATATGGACCGCTACCCCGAGGTCAGTGTCGAACTGGTACTGACCGATCGCGTGGTCGAACTGGCCGATGAGGGATTCGAGGCCGCCATCCGCATCGGCATGCTGGCCGACACCACGCATCTGGTGGCGCGTCCGCTCAGCCCCTATCGACTGACCCTGTGTGCATCACCGGCCTACCTCGCACGGCATGGCACGCCGCACAGCGTGCAGGCGCTGCAGCAGCATCAATGCCTGTCGCTGGATCCGGCGGCGCTGTCGCACTGGCTGGGCAACGAGGCAACGTCAGCGACGCAGCCACCTTCAGGACGCCTGCAGATCAACAACGGCGAAGCGTTGCGGCTGGCCGCGCTGCAGGGCCAGGGCATCATCCTGCAGTCGAGCCTGCTGCTGGCAGCGGACATCGATGCGGGTCGTCTGGTCCCGTTGCTGCCGGAGCATGGCCGCCGCGGACGGCCCATGCACCTGGTCTATCCGCACGACCGTTATCACTCGACCCGCCTGCGCAGCTTCGTGGATTTCCTGATCGAGCGGTTTCCCTGCGACGCAGCGGGTGAACGCAGCTGGCCAGGCGCAGACAGCCCATAAAAAAACCCCCTCCCCGCTGGGCAGTCGGGGAAGGGGTCTCAGGGTACGGCTATCGGGAAGTACTTAGATCAGCGGTGCCGGCGTTGCCGGAAGGGCCACCGGAGCGGCCTTCTTCTTGCGGGCGGCCGGCTTGCGCTTGGCAACCTTCTTGGCAGCCTTCTTCGGGGCAGCCTTCTTGGTCGCCTTCTTCGCAGTCTTCTTCACTGCCTTCTTGGCGGTCTTCTTTGTCGCCTTCTTCACTGCCTTCTTGGCGACCTTCTTGGCCGGCTTGCGGGCGGTGGTCTTCTTGGCGGCTTTCTTGGCAGTCTTCTTGGTGGCCTTCTTGGCTACCTTCTTGACGGCCTTCTTCGCGGTCTTCTTGACGGCCTTCTTGGCAGCGGACTTCTTGGCTACCTTCTTCGCAGCCTTCTTCACTGTCTTCTTCGCCGTGGCCTTCTTGGCGACCTTCTTGGCAGCCTTCTTCACTGCCTTCTTGGCGGTCGCCTTCTTCGCGACCTTCTTCACTGCCTTCTTGGCAGCGGCCTTCTTGGCGACTTTCTTCACCGCTTTCTTGGCGGCGGGCTTTTTCTTCGCAGCTTTCTTGGTTGCCATGGTGATGGCTCCTCGTCAGTGATAGGGAGTTGAAACGCCCAGGTGGATCAAACCCGCCCATGCTGCGTGCGGGGACCGCCGGCGCGTCAGGCGCGCCGTTACGGATGCGGTGATGCCCGCCACGATCGGCGGAGCAGGCATCGGAACAGGGGTCGCCTTGCATTTCTCCGGGGGAAGCGGGGCCATGTCCACCGTCTTGAGGATCGCGGTGGTCTTCGAGGGGCTGCTTCGCATCGGACGATTGATTCTGCGCACTCGGTTTGGCAGGCAAGGTCTGCTGAGGCGAAACCTAATCACGGTTTTTTTTACTGTCAACAACCCCCGCGAAAAATTTTCACATCCGCCGCGTCCCGGGAGCCCTTCCCGCACCTGCAGATGTTCCTCCGCGAGCGCCGGCAAACACGGCATCGCACATCCTCGCCGCCATCAACTGCGCACGAACAGCGAAGAAAAAACACTTGAAATAAGCACTCTGCGTCATGTAGAGGGCTGAAGCAGAAGGCCGCACGGCGAGATGGTCGTGCACGGCGATGCACTCGCCAACGCCAGCACAACGGACCTGCAACAAGGCCAAAAACTTTTCACATCCGGACGCGCCGCTGCGGGGGTGGAAACGCGGATTTGCGCAAAACTGCGCACGCCTTTTGGCCGCGCTCAACACCGGCTGATGCCATGGCGATGGCGTGCGGCGAACCGGTCGGCATAAGTTCGACGCGTCCTCCAAAACGAAAACGGCCACCCGTGGGTGGCCGCTTTCGTACCAGGGAAACGACGACTCAGTGGTCTTCGTCTTCCAGGCCTTCGGCGTACGCGTCCGGGTCCAGCAGCTCGTTGAGTTCTTCGCTGTTGGACACTTCGACCACGAACATCCAGCCGTCGCCGTAGGCGTCTTCGTTGATGGTTTCCGGCTTGTCGGCCAGCGCCGAGTTGACCTCGACGATGGTGCCGCTGACCGGGCTGTAGACGTCGGAGGCGGCCTTCACCGACTCGACGACCGCGATCTGCTCGTTGGCCTTGGCGGTCGTGCCGACTTCCGGCAGCTCGACGTAGACCAGGTCACCCAGCAGGCCCTGAGCGTGGTCGGAAATACCGACGGTAACGCGGCCATTGCCTTCGACACGGGCCCACTCATGGGACTTGAGGAACTTGAGGTCGCCGGGGATCTCGCTCATGGGACTGCTCCAGAGATATGCAGGGGGTGGAAAAAACGGGGCTAGTGTAACCAACCGGCCGCCACTGCTGGCAGTGACGACCGGCACGTTTGGATCACGCGTCGGCCAGCACGCCGGGCTGGGCCTGGCCTTCGCGCACGAACGGGAACTTGACCACCCGCACCGGCACCTGACGGCCGCGGATGTCGACGGTGACCTGACCGAGTTCACCGGCCGGCACGCGCGCGAATGCGATGCCCTTGGCCAGGGTCGGCGAGAAGGTGCCGGACAGGATCTCGCCCTGGCCTCCGGCCGTGGTGACCGCCTGGCCATGGCGCAGCACGCCCTTCTCATCCATCACCAGGCCGATCATCTGGCGTGCGTTGCCAGCGGCCTTCTGCGCCTCCAGCACATCGCGGCCGATGAAGTCGCGGCCTTCGTCCAGCGACACCGTCCAGGCCAGCGCCGCTTCGTAGGGGCTGATCGCTTCATCCATGTCCTGGCCGTACAGATTCATGCCGGCTTCCAGGCGCAGGGTGTCGCGCGCGCCGAGACCGGCCGGCTTCACGCCAGCGGCAAGCAGGCGGTTCCAGAACGCGACCACGGCATCCTGCGGCAGCAGGATCTCGAAACCGTCTTCGCCGGTGTAGCCGGTGCGGGCGACGAACAGTTCAACGCCGTCGTCGGACTGCACCTGCAGCGCGGCGAAGCGGCCGAGCTTGCCCAGCGACTCACGGTCGGCTTCGCGGGCCAGGCCGATGACGATGTCGCGCGCCTGCGGCCCCTGCACGGCGAGGATCGCCAGGTCCGGACGCTGCTCGACGGAGACGTTGAACGGCGCCGCCTGCTCGCGCAGCCACGCCAGATCCTTCTCGCGGGTGGAGGCATTGACCACCATGCGGAAGAAGTCTTCGCCCAGGTAATAGACGATCAGGTCGTCGATGACGCCGCCCTGCGGATTCAACATGCACGAGTACAGCGCCTTGCCGGTGGCCTTGAGCTTGTCGACCGAGTTGGCCAGCAGGCGGCGCAGGAACGGCTTGACCTGGTCGCCGCGCAGGTCGACCACGGTCATGTGGCTGACGTCGAACACGCCCGACTCACGACGCACCAGGTGGTGCTCGTCCAGCTGCGAGCCGTAGTGGATGGGCATGTCCCAACCCCCGAAATCGACCATCTTGGCGCCAAGGGCGCGGTGGGTATCGTTGAGCAGCGTCTTCTGGGTCATGACCGGGTCCGGCAGCAGAGGAAACAAGAACGCGCATTATCCCAGATCGGTCGGCCGCAGGTCGCGCCGCAGCGCAGCGGGGGGATGTTGGCCGGCCGGCGGCCGGCAGCGCTTTCTACAAGCCAGGCAACGGCAACGGCCAAAGCGCATCGGCTCGGCGACGTCTGTGGGGTGGTGGGGCGATGTAGGGTTGCGGGACACGCCGCAAGTACGTCCCTGTAGGCTCGTAGGCGCCATCCATGGCGCCTGCGGTCCCTCCACCCCACACCGCCCCACCCCGACAGGTTCCCGGTGACGGGACGGAAGGCAAGAGCGGTTGTGGATGTCGATACATATAAGGAGAGGGGTGGGATTTCTTTTCCTGCGGAAAAGAAATCCCACCCCTCCCATGACCCGCGAGCGCAGCGACCGGCTTTTGCTTCTGCTCTTCTTTTTCTTTTCCGTGGGTGGACGCCACCGGAAACTGTCAGAGGTCGGGCGGGTGGGCTGGGCAGGGGTGTCCGCGCCATGGATGGCGCGGCCAAGCCTACAAGGACGTACTTGCGGCGTCCCCTGCACAGCCCACCCGCCCGACCCAACCCAGCATCTGCTTTCAGCGACCATCCACGAGGGGCTGCGCCGTTGGCTGGAAAACTCAGCCGGCCGCTTCGACCACCAGCGCACTGCCCTGCACCGCCACTACCCGCACCAGCGTGCCGGCCGGCAGCTCCGGCCCACTCACCTGCCACGACGCGTCGTCGATGCTGACCCTGCCCTGCCCGCCGACGATGGCCTGCTGCAATGGCACCACCCGCCCGACCAGTTGTTCAGCGCGGCGATTGAGCAGCGGCGCGTCGCTCTGACGCGCGCGCGGCTTGCCCCAGTGCCGGTAGCACTGGATCGACAGCACGCTCAGCACCACGAAGGCGACCACCTGCCACAGCACCGGAATATCGGCGAAAACCGCTACCAGCGCGAACACCGCCGCCGCACCGATGCCGATCCACAGCATGAACGCGCCGGGCGCCAGCGCTTCGGCGGCGAACAGCAGCAACGCCAACGCACCCCAGGCAACGACTTCCCAGCGCATGTCAGCCTCCAATCGGCGGCGGCCGCTTCGCCGGCGGCCGGGTTTCCTGGTTGGACAGGGCCTGCTTGGCGAGCTCGGCCACGCCGGCGATCGACCCGATCACGCCGCTGGCCTCCATCGGCATCAGCACCAGCTTCTGGTTCGGCGACGTGGCCAGTTCCTTGAACGCTTCCACATACTTCTGTGCGATGAAGTAGTTGATGGCCTGGACGTCGCCGTCGGCGATCGCCGCCGACACCACCTGGGTCGCCTTGGCTTCGGCTTCGGCCAAGCGCTCGCGGGCTTCGGCGTCGCGGAACGCGGCCTCGCGCCGCCCCTCCGCTTCCAGCACCGTGGCCTGCTTCTCGCCTTCGGCACGCAGGATCTCGGACTGGCGCGAACCTTCCGCCTCGAGGATCTGTGCGCGCTTCTCGCGCTCGGCTTTCATCTGCCGTGCCATCGCATCGAGCAGGTCGCGCGGCGGCTGGATGTCGCGGATCTCGATGCGGTTGACCTTCACGCCCCACGGATTGGTTGCATGGTCGACCACGCTGAGCAGCTTGGCGTTGATCACCTCGCGCTGGCTGAGTGATTCATCCAGGTCCATCGAGCCGATCACGGTACGGATGTTGGTCTGCACCAGGGCGATCATCGCCACTTCCAGCACCGACACCTCGTAGGCGGCCTTGGCCGCGTCCAGTACCTGGAAGAACACCACGCCGTCGACGCGCACCGCAGCGTTGTCCTTGGTGATCACTTCCTGGCCGGGCACATCCAGCACCTGTTCCATCATGTTCACCTTGCGCCCCACCCCGTAGACGATCGGGATCAGGAAGTGCAGGCCGGGCGACATCGTGTGGGTGTAGCGGCCGAACCGTTCGACGGTCCATTCATACCCCTGCGGCACCATCCGTACCGCCTTGAACAGGATGACCACGGCCACGAAGGCCAGTACCGCGCTGAAGAACATGGTCGGGAACATCGCGCTTTCCTTATGGGAGACGTCCGGAGCCCAGCATAGCGCGTGGATGCAGGCGATGCGGGTGCGGGACGTTCCAGCGCAAAGCAGCCGAGCGTGGCCCGGCTTTACCGGATGAACCCGGTCAGATCCGGGTCGTGGCCAGGAAGCGCTCGCGGTCCTGCTGGGTCTGCCGGCGGATCTCGGCCAGCGCCTGGCTTTCGGTCGCCTCCAGCATCGCCTCGAACAGGCGCTGGAAGTGATGCCGCATCGCGTTGCGTGCGGCGACCGGATCGCGCGCACGCAGACCTTCAAAGATCGCCATGTGCTCGTCGGCGCGGCTGGCACCATCGTCATGGCACACCCGGGCATAGACCTCGGTCACCCGCGGCAGCTCGCTGCGCATGCGCCAGATCTGCTGCACGAAATACTCGACCACCGGATTGCCCGACAGGCGGGCGATGGTCAGATGGAAGCGGCGGTCGTAATCGCCGGCCTCTTCATCGCTGAGGTCACGCCGGCACAACGCTTCGGCCAGCACCTGCAGCTCGGCGATGCCGGCCTCATCGATGTTGCTTGCCGCCAGCGCGGCGGCTTCTGCCTCGAACACGGCACGCGCCGCGGTCAGGTCGAAGGCGCTGATATCGGGCAGCCCGCCGGCAGCCTGGGCCGGGCGCGGCTTCACATAGACGCCCGAGCCGATACGGATCGCGATCCAGCCCTGCGCTTCCAGGGCGATTTCCGCCTCGCGGATGGTGACCCGGCTGACGCCGAAGCGTTCGGCAAGTTCACGTTCTCCCGGCAGGCGCGAACCCGACGGATATTCGCCATCTTCGATCAGCTTGCGGAGCTTGGCGGCGATGGTCTGGTAAAGACGGTTGGCGGACATGCGGCTGACCCTTGGCGGTTCCCTCCGGGCCCGTCCCCGGCCACCGGGCACGGTGCGGGTCCGGTTGGAGCGACGGCGCGACCATTGGCCGCGCCGCCCTGTTCAGAACTTGTATCGTACACCGAAATACGCACGCCGCCCGTAGCTCACCACCTCGCGGAAATTCCCGTAAAGCGGCTGGTATGCCACGCGTGGCTCGTTGGTCAGGTTCATCAGTTCCAGCGACAGCGACAGCTGCTTGTTCACCCGGTAGCGCAGGCGCAGGTCGACGCTGGTGTTGTCATCGTAATAGCGGTTCTGCTGCGCCGTGTTGCCGGTGAAGTCCTGGTAATAGTGCGAACGGAACTTGCCGATGGCCTGGATGTTGAAGCGGCCCACGTCCCAATAGATCGAACCGGACAGCACGTGCCGCGAGAATCCGCTCAGGCCGGCCGGCGGCACGATGGCCGGGATGATCGATCCGTCGGCGGCCAACTGCTCGCCCAACCGCGAATCCTGGGTCTGGTAGTCGGCGTCGGCATAGTTGTAGCTGACCTTGAAGCCGAGGCCATCGAACGGCTTGGGCAGGTACGAGAACCGGTGCGTGGCACTCAGCTCGATACCGGTCAGGGTGCTGTCCTCATCGGTGGTCACCTGCTGGCGCACCGGCACGGTCACCGTCTGTCCGTTGATGGTGTAGGTTTCCGGCACCAGCGCGGTGGCGGTGCCGCCGTTGAACTGCTTCCAGTACACCGCACCGGCCAGCAGCGTGTCCGGGTTCGCATACCACTCCAGCGAGACATCACCGTTCCAGGACATCAACGGCTGTGCGGCCGGATTGCCGCTGGCACTGATGTCGTCCAGCGCGTCGGCCAGGCCGGTATAGGTGGCATCGCTGCTGACATTGATGGTGCGGCCGGCACCGAGTGCGGCGATATCCGGGCGTGACATCGCACGATACGCGCCCACCCGCAGCAGCAGGTCCGGCTTCAGCTCGAAGGCGGCATTCACGCTTGGCAGCAGCTTGTCGTTGCCCGACTTGAACACCTGGGTGGTGAAATCACCCGTGGGCTGCAGGCGGATCGTGCCGTCGCCGTTGTCGATGATCGCCAGGTCGGTGCGCACACCTTCCGAGCGCACATCGGTCTTGACCCAGCGCAGGCCGACATTGCCGGTGACCGGCAGCCCGAACAGCGTGCTGCTGAACTCGCCCATCAGGTACAGCGCGCGGGTTTTCTCGGTCACATCGACGTTGTTCGGATCCTGGAAATCCGGGTCCAGGCCGCTGTCGCTGGTGCCGCGGAAGGACTCGTAGAGGCAGCTCGGATCGAAGTACGCCCACGAGGAGATCGTGTTGCCGCTGGCCGCATCCATGAAGTCATCCTGCGGGAACGGTGCACGGCAGGCACGGTTGGCGGCAATGATCTTCGCCTTGTCTGCCGCAACGCGCTGGTCGTAGTCGGTCACCAGGGTGTTGTCGCGCAGGCGATAGTCGGCTTGGCTGGCGCGCACGCCACCCTTGACGCGGGTGAAGAAACCGGACTCGGGCATGAAGCTGGCATCGAAGCGGCCAGCCTTGATCTTGTGGTCGTTCTCGGTAGCGCTGGAGGTGACCCGCGCTGCGCCGGTGTAGGCATCCCAGTTGTTGGGATCGAAGTTCGGCGCCAGCGCGACGCTCGGCACCTCGCCATGCCAGTCCCAGTCGTAGTCGACATAGCCGGTGGCGCCGCTGCTGATGCCCGGCACGATGGCGTTGTTGACGTCGCGCTGGTTGGCGCGCAGCCGGGTCATGCGCTCGCTGTCCAGGCGGTTGGTATGCGAATAGGAAAGATCGGTGGACAGCTCCCAGGCCGGGCTCGGGCGCAGGATCAGGTTGAGGCCGCCACCGGTGTACTCCTCGCCACGCCAATAGCGGTTGGAGGTCGAATCGATGGAGGTGCTGCCATGCAGGTGGCGGACGATGCCGTCCTCGTCCACGTCACGCTGGGTGATGCCGCGACGCGCGTTGGACAGGCTCAGGTCGCTGCGGTTCTCGTCCCAGTTGCGCTCGGTATGCTCGAAATCGAGGTTGACCTCGACCACGTCGTTGGGCCGCCACTGGAGCGCCGCGAACTCGCTCTGGCGATCATTGCGTTCCTGCTTCATGCGATAGATGCGGCTGCTGGGCACCAGGTAATACGGGGCACCGTTGGCGATGGCCTGGGCGCTGACTTCACTGCAGTTGGCATTGGCCACATTCTGCCTGCCGTCGCAGGCATACCAGGTGGAGCCGCTGGTAATGCTCTCCTCCGGATCGGTGCCCTCCAGCCGCTGGATGCCCAGCGAGATACCGAGCTTCTGGCCGTTGCCGAATTCGAACTGGTCGATGTAGCTGGCGGTACCGCGATAGCCGATGCCATCGTCGTCGCGGTACTTCTTGTCATACTCGGCCCAGCTGCCACGCAGGTCGATCTGCGCCGAGCGCTTGCCGTACTCCAGCGGCTTGACCGTTTCCAGCCCGATGGTGCCGGCGACACCACCTTCGATGATGTCGGCGCGCTGGGTCTTGTAGATCGCCACCGTGTTGATCAGCTCGGCCGGGAACATGTTGAAGTTCACCGAGCGGTCGCCGCTGCCGTTGGTGATCTCGCGGCCATTGAAGTTGGTACTGCTGAGGAAGGCGCCAAGGCCACGGATCGAGATTTCCGACGCGCCGGTCTTGTCGCGGGTGGAGGCGGCACCGGTCAGCGTTTCGATCGCATCGGCCAGCGACGGCGCGGGCAGGTCGCCGATGTCATCGGCCGACAACACATCGGCGATCACCGTGTCGTCGCGTTTCTTGTTGATCGAACTCTGCATCGACTCGCGGATGCCGGTGACCTGGACCTGGTCCAGGGTGGTGGCGTCCTGCCCCGAACCGGTAGCGGCAGACTGCGCCTGTACGGCCGGCGAAGCGGCCAGCGCAGCGAGCAGTGCCACGATCAGCGGTGTGGGTGACAACGGTGTACGACGTACAGCTCCGGCAGGTTGCCGCATGGTTTTCCTCCTCCCAAAGGATCGCCCGGACGGTAGGCGTGGGACGCAGCTTCGACACGCCGACACACAAATGTCAACCAACTGGACTGGATTTTTCGTAATACCTTTGATTCAGACCGGTTGCCCGCCATTTCATGTGCTGATGCAGCATGACTTTGCGCGCAACGTGGCTTACAACACACCCAACAAGTGGTATGCACACCCACTCTGAAACCGCGGCATTGCCGTCTCTGGAAGGACTTCATGCGCATTCAATCGACTTCGCACCGCCTTTCGAAACCTGCACTTGGATATTGCCTGGCAATTGGACTGGCAACATGCCTGACCAATTCGCCGGCAATGGCTGCAAGCTGGCTGGTACACGACGTCGGCGCGTTCGCCACCGCCGCTGCCGCGCTGCAGCCTGGTGATGAGATCGTGCTGGCCGATGGCACCTGGACCGACGCGCGCCTGCTGCTGAAGGGCCAGGGCACGGCCGCCGCGCCGATCGTGCTGCGCGCGCAGACGCCGGGCAAGGTGATCCTCAGCGGGGCGTCGGACCTGCGCCTGGCCGGCAGCTACCTGCAGGTCTCCAACCTGGTGTTCCGCAACGGCTACACCCCGGGCGACGCAGTGGTGGCCTTCCGCGAGTCGAGCAAGGCGGTGGCCAGCCACAGTCGCGTCACCGGGCTGGTCATCGACGACTACAGCAACCCCGATGGCAGCGACCAGGACTACTGGGTGTCGCTGTACGGCAGCAACAACCGCCTCGACCACAGCCAGCTGCGCGGCAAGACCAACGCCGGTCCGACGGTGGTGGTGGTGCGCGACGCCACCCAAGGCCTGGACAACCAGCACCGCATCGACCACAACTGGTTCGGCCCGCGCCCGGCGCTGGGCGTCAATGGCGGCGAAACGATCCGCGTCGGCACCAGCGACACCTCGCTGAGCGATTCCAACAGCACGGTGGAGAACAACTGGTTCGAGGGCTGCGATGGCGAGACCGAGATCGTCTCCAACAAGTCCGGCGGCAACACCTTCCGCGGCAACGTGTTCTATCGTTCGGCCGGCGCGCTGACCCTGCGCCATGGCACCGGCAACCGGGTGATCGACAACCTCTTCCTCGGCGACGACAAGGCCGGTACCGGTGGCGTGCGCATCATCAATGCCGACCAGACCGTCAGCAACAACTACTTCGAACGGCTGGCCGGCTCCAGCAACCGTTCGGCGCTGGCGGTGATGGATGCACAGGCCAATCCGCCACTGTCCGGCTATGCGCCGGTGGTCAACGCAACCATCAGCCGCAACACGTTTGTCGACGTGGCGAAGATCAGCTTCGGCGTGGGCCATGACGAAGCAAAGGGGATCGTGGTCGCGGCCAGCAACAGCCACTTCAACGGCAACCTGATCGTCAACCGCACCAGCAAGAATCCACCGAATGCGGCCAGCTCACTGGCGGGCATCGCCTTCAGCAACAACGTGCAGTCGCCACAGGCCAGCAGCGTATTTCCGGGCGGGGTGAACAGCGCCAGCATCGCCCTGCAGCAGGCCGCCAGCGGTCTGTGGGTGCCGGCAACGCCCCTGCCTACCATCGGCGCCGATCCGGCGCTGGCGATGACCCCGCGCGAACAGACGGGGGTGGACTGGTATCCCAAGGTGGGCGAGGTTGCCCTGTCACGCACCAGCACCGGAGTTGATCGATGAGGTTGCAGCCGCTGTCCCTGTGTTCCCACCGCTTGGCGCTCGCCCTTGCCCTGGCCGCTCCCTTCGCCCTGATGCCGACGGCGCCGCTGCACGCGGCACCTGCTGCAGCCGCGCGACAAGGCGATACCGCGCCGGTCCTGGTGACCGCTGCGCAGTGGCAACAGATGGCCAGCGAGGGCAGCCGCTACCCGTGGTTCGCCAAGGAGCAGGCGCGTACGCAGAAATCGCTGCAGAAGATGATGAAGGCCGGCATCGACGTGCCGGTGCCGAAGGACAAGGGTGGCGGTCGCACCCATGAGCAGCACAAGCGCAACTACCAGGCGCTGCTGGCCGCCGGCACGCTGTACCGGCTGACCGGCGACAAGGCCTATGTCACCTATTCGCGCGACATGCTGCTGCAGTACGCCAAGCTCTACCCGACCCTCGGCCCGCACCCGGAAGGACGCGGGCAGATTCCCGGCCGGGTGTTCTGGCAGGTGCTCAACGATTCGGTCTGGCTGGTCAACGCCATCCAGGGCTACGACGCGATCCGCGATGCGCTGTCGCCGCAGGATCGGCAGACCATCGAATCGCAGGTGTTCCGGCCGATGGCCGAGTTCCTGGCCAGCGAGCCGAAGAACTACGACCAGATCCACAACCACGCGACCTGGGCGGTGGCCGCCACCGGCATGACCGGCTACGTGCTGCGCGATCCGGAGCTGGTGGAGAAATCGCTGCGCGGCAGCCGCAAGGATGACCAGTTCGGTTTCCTGCGGCAGATCGACCTGCTGTTCTCGCCCGATGGTTATTACGAGGAAGGCCCGTACTACCAGCGCTATGCGCTGGCGCCGTTCCTGCTGTTCGCCAACGCGATCGAGCGCAACGAGCCGCAGCGGAAGATCTTCGCGCGCCGCGACGGCGTGCTGCTGAAGGCGGTGGACGTGCTGGTGCAGACCAGCTACGACGGCCTGTTCTTCCCGATCAACGATGCGATCCTGGACAAGGGTATCGACACCGAAGAGCTGGTGGCGGGCATCGGCATCGCCTATGCGCAGGCCGGCGATGATCGCCTGCTGTCGGTCGCGCAGCAGCAGAAACGCCTGCTGCTGTCGCCGGAAGGGCTGCAGGTGGCGCAGGCATTGGCCGCCAACAAGGCCAAACCGTTCGACTACCGGCCGATGCTGCTGCGCGATGGCCCGGACGGTGAACGCGGCGGTCTGGCGATCCTGCGCATGGGCGGCGAACGCGGCCAGGCGCTGGTGCAGAAGGACACCATGCAGGGCATGGGCCACGGCCACTTCGACAAGCTCAACTGGTTGTTCTACGACAACGGCAATGCCGTGGTGACCGACTACGGCGCAGCACGCTTCCTCAACGTGGAAGCCAAGCGTGGTGGCATCTACCTGGCCGAGAACCGCAGCTGGGCCAAGCAGACCGTGGCCCACAACACCCTGGTGGTGAACGAGCAGAGCCACTTCAAGGGCGACTGGAAGCGCGGCGAGGAACATGCGCCAACGGTGCGCTTCTTCCAGGCCGACGCGGACACCCAGATCGCTTCGGCGACGATGCGCGATGCTTACCCGGGCGTGGTTTTCACCCGCACCCAGGCATTGCTGCGCCACCCCGAACTGGGCCTGCCGGTGGTGCTGGACCTGCTGCAGGTGCACGGCGACAAGGCCGCGCGTTACGACCTGCCGCTGCACTTCAACGGCCATATCGTCACCACCGGTTTCGAGGCCGAGCATTTCCCCACCCAGCGCCCGGTGCTCGGCGGCGACAACGGCTACCAGCACCTGTGGCTGGACGCACGCAGCAAGGCCGGCAGTGAGCCGCGCACGCTGGCATGGCTGCTCGACGGACGCTTCTACACCTACCGCTTCGGCAGCAGCGCACCATCGCAGGCGTTGCTGGTGGAAAGCGGTGCCAACGATCCCGAATTCAACCTGCGCCGCGAACCCGCACTGCTGCAGCGCGTGGAAGGACAGAAGGACGTGACCTTCTTCAGCGTGCTGGAGCCGCATGGCGAGTACAACGGCACCGCCGAGTACGTGCACGGCGCCGACAGCCGCATCAAGCAGATCGTCCGCACGCGCGGCAATGATGCCGAGGTGCTCGAACTGCGCCTGGCCAGCGGCGCACGCATCGCACTGGGCGTGGCCGACGACAGCGATGCGAAGGGCGAACACAGCGTGACGGTGGATGGCCATGCCTACCGCTGGAGTGGCAGCCATGCGCGCATGGACCGCAGCAAGGGTGACGCACGATGAACGGCCCCTCGGCCGTGGCCACGCTGCGCAAGGTGCCGGTACGCTCGGCCGTGCGCTGGCTGATCGTCGGCCTGATCGCGGTGGCCACGGTGATCAACTACATCGACCGCAATGCGCTGGCGGTGATGTGGCCGGAGATCGCCAAGGAGGTCGGCGCGACCAAGGACGACTACGCGCTGCTGGTGACCGTGTTCATGCTGTTCTACGCCGCCGGCCAATTCCTGTTCGGGCGCCTGTTCGACATGATCGGGACGCGGCTGGGGTTCGCGTTGTCGATCAGTGTCTGGTCGATCTCGATCGCGCTGCATTCGGTCACCCACTCCATGCTGTCCTTCAGCGTGGTGCGGGCGATGCTGGGCATCAGCGAAGCCGGTGCCTGGCCCGGCGCGGTGAAAGCCAACGCCGAATGGTTTCCTGCGCGTGAGCGCGCCCTCGCACAGGGCATCTTCAACGCAGGTGCGTCCATCGGCGCCATCGTTTCGGCACCGGCCATCGCCGGCCTGTACCTGTGGCTGGGCTGGCGCGGCACCTTCGTGCTGGTCGGTGCGCTTGGCTTCCTGTGGCTGCTGCCGTGGCTGTTCGTCTATCGCGCCGGCCCGGACAAGCACCCGTGGGTGAGTGACGCCGAGCGACGCCTGATCATGGAAGACCAGGCCGGCCAGCAGCGCGCGGATGCGCCCAAGGTCAGCGTGCGATCGCTGCTGGCCCACCGGCAGAGTTGGGGCATGCTCGCCTGCCGTTTCCTGCTGGACCCGATCTGGTGGCTGTTCGTATCGTGGCTGCCGATCTATCTGGCCGAGACCTTCGGCTTCGACATCAAGCAGATCGGCCTGTTCGCCTGGGTGCCCTTCGTCGGCGCCATGCTGGGCAGCCTCAGCGGTGGCTGGCTGTCGGGGCGGCTGATCAACGCCGGCCATGGCGTGGACCGCGCACGCAAGCTGTCGATTTCGCTGGGCTGCGTGATCATGGCACCGGCTCTGCTCGGTGCGGTACTGGCCAACCAGCCGCTGTTTGCGGTGCTGGCAATCGCTGCGGTGCTGTTCGGTTTCCAGATTGCCATCGGCAACATCCAGACCCTGCCCGGCGATCTGTTCGACGGCCGCTCGGTGGGCACGCTGGCTGGTCTCGGCGGCCTGGCCGCCGTGGCCGGCACATTGATCACCACCTGGCTGGTGCCGGTGCTGACCCGCCATTCCTATGCACCGATCTTCATCCTCGTCGCCGCACTGGTACCGCTGTCGCTGGTGGCGCTGTGGTGGTGGACCGGACCGATCCACAAGCTCGACCGCAACGACGGTTGAGCCCCCTTTCCCTCGCATTCCCCCGCAAACCAAGGAGTTTTCCGCATGTCGTTCCAGGACAAGGTGGCCATCGTCACCGGTGGTGGCCGTGATATCGGCCGTGCCGTCTCGATCAAGCTGGCTGCGGCCGGCGCACGCGTCTGCCTCAACTACGCCAACGACGAAGCCAGCGCGCAGGAAACGCTGGCGCTGATCAAGGCTGCTGGCGGCCAGGCCATCGCCCACCGCGCCGACGTCACCGATCCGGCCGCGGTGGCCGGCCTGGTCGCAGCAACCCAGGCGGCATTCGGCCAGCGCATCGACGTACTGGTGAACGTGGCCGGCGGCATGGTCGAACGTCGTCCGCTGGCCGACATCGATCCGGCGTTCTTCCACAAGGTCATCGACCTCAACCTGACCTCCACCTACCTGACCACCCACGCCGTGGTACCGCACATGGGCGAAGGTGCGGCGATCGTCAACTTCGCCTCGCAGGCCGGTCGCGATGGCGGTGGCCCTGGCGCGGCAATCTACGCCACCGCAAAGGCCGGCGTGATGACCTTCACCCGGGCCATGGCCAAGGAGCTGGGGCCGAAGGGCATCCGCGTGAATGCGCTGTGCTGCGGCATGATCGCCACGCGCTTCCATGATGAATTCACCAAGCCGGAAGTGCGCACGGCGGTGGCCGGCGCGACGCCGCTGCGTCGCCAGGGCCAGCCGGACGAAGCGGCCGATGCGGCGGTGTACCTGGCGTCGGACGCGGCAGCATTCGTCACCGGCGTCAATCTGGACGTCAACGGCGGCACCTACTTCTCCTGACCGGACCGAAGCCCATGCAGCGCTGGATCACCGTGCTTTCCCTGGCCATCGGCAGCGCCGTGGCCGCCCCCGTGGCGCTGGCCGCACCGGTCTGGGTCACCGCCTGGACCGCTTCGCCCGCACCTGACCGCAAGGATGGCAGCGCCGATGCGCCGGTACAGTTCGCCGCGCAGACCGTGCGCCAGGACATGCGCCTGGGCAGCAAGGGCGATGCGCTGCGGCTGCGCATCAGCAACGAGCTGGGCACCACGCCGCTGCATGTGGAAGCGGTGCGGGTACGCCTGAAGGATGGCAGGGCGACAGCGCTGCCGGTCACCGTCGATGGACGCGCGTCCATCGACGTACCAGTGGGTGCCGCGCTGCTGAGTGATGCGTTGCCATTGCAGGTCGCCGCCCTGCAGGAGATCAGCGTGACCGCGTACTTCCCGCAGCCCACCCGCCCTGCGGTGCGCCGCACCGTGGTGCGGGTGGCCGACGGCAAGCCGGATGCGGTGGCCGACAGCGTGCGCATGGGTTACCAGCAGAATGTGTTCTCGGCCGTGCTGGTGCAGCGCGCGGATCGGCCGCAGGTGATCGTGGCCCTGGGTGATTCCATCACCGAGGGCGCGACGGCCTCGCGTGGCTCGTTCAACCAATGGCCCGAGCGGTTGGGCCAGCGTCTGCAGCAGGCCTGCCCGGACCGCTTCGTGGTGCTCAACCAGGGCATCAGCGGCAACAAGCTGCTGGACCATGGCCGCAGCCACAGCGCGCTGTCGCGGCTGGATCGCGACGTGATCGCGGTGGCCGACGCCGACCAGGTGATCCTGTTCGAAGGCATCAATGACATCCGCCACGGTGGCGGTGCACAGCCGCTGCCGGGGCGCAGCGCGGCGGACATGCTGCTGGGCTACCGCCAGGTGGCAGCACGGCTGCACGCGCATGGCATCCGCGCCCATCTCGGCACACTGACGCCCTTCGGCGATTCGGAGCGCTACGAACCGGCATCGGCCGCCACCCGCACCGCGATCAACCAGTGGGCGCGTGGCAAGGACACCGGCTTCGATGGCGTGGTGGATTTCGATGCGGCGCTGCGTGATCCGAAACAGCCGGAGTCATTGCCGGCGGACATCACCCGCGATCATCTGCACCCGAACGACGAGGGCTACCGGCGCATGGCCGACTCGATCGACCTGGCGATGCTGGGCTGCAACGCGCGTTGAGTCGTCCGGTGCAGGCCGGCTCTCCGGGTGACATCACCATTTCACCCTGCCCCGCAGGATGTCGGCGAACATCAACCAGTCACCGATGAAGGAATACAGCGGATGGCGGAAGGTTGCAGGGCGGTTCTTCTCGAAGAAGAAGTGGCCGACCCAGGCAAAGCCGTAGCCGCAGGCCAGTGCTGCCAACAGCAGCGGCGGCTGCCCACGCAGCACGGCGCTGGCGACCAGCAGCAGCACGCCGCAGCTGCCGATGAAATGCAGGCGTCGCGATATCGTGTTGCGGTGCTCGCTGAGATAGAACGGGTAGAACTCGCGGAAACTGGCGAAGCGGGACATGCTCATGCTCCGGGGCGATGACCGGCTCCATCATGCGCCTTTGCTGCGTGGAGTCGAGCCTACTCGGCCACGCCGGACAAGAGCAGCCGAGCATGGCTCGGCTCTACAGGAAAGGAGACGCGGCCATTAGACCGGCTGCCGCGGCCCGAACATGATCACGGCCATGCCGGCCAGGCAGAGCGCAGCACCCAGCAGGTCCCAGCGGCTGGGACGGATGCCGTCGACCAGCCACAACCAGAACAGCGCCGTGCCGATGTACACGCCACCATACGCGGCGTAAACGCGGCCGCTGGCGGTCGGGTGCAGGGTCAGCAGCCAGGCGAACAACGCCAGGCTGGCCGCCGCCGGCAGCAGCAGCCAGATGCTGCCGCCCTTGCGCAGCCACAGCCAGGGCAGGTAACAGCCGACAATCTCGGCCAGCGCGGTCAGCAGGAACAGACCCAGCGTTTTCACGCCTTTTCCGTAGCCTTGGCGTGCTGCCAGAGCGCTTCCTGTGCATCCAGATCGAGTGCAGCCAGCGAATCGCCTTGTGCCTCGGCCTGCGCCTCCATCGAACGGAAGCGACGTTCGAACTTGTGGTTGGCCCCACGCAGCGCGGCACCCAGATCGATGTCCGCATGCCGCGCCAGGTTGGCGCAGACAAACAGCAGGTCACCCAGTTCCTCCTGCAGGCGCGCCTTGTTGCCGGCGATATCGCCGCGCTCGAACTCCTCGCGCAGTTCCTGCAGCTCCTCGGCCGCCTTGTCCAGCACCGGCAGCGGACCGGGCCAGTCGAAGCCGACCTTGGCCGCGCGCGACTGCAGCTTCACCGCCCGCTGCCATTCCGGCAAGCCGCGGGAGATCCCGGCCAGCGCCGAGCTGTCCTGCTCGCCCTTGGCAGCACGCTCGGCACGCTTGATCGCGTCCCAGTTGCGCGTGACGCCCTCGGCATCATCGACGCTGACATCGGCGAACACATGCGGGTGCCGCCGCTGCATCTTGTCGCTGATCGCGCGCGCCACCTCGGCGAAGGCGAACGCGCCCTGCTCTTCGGCCATGCGCGCATGGAACACGACCTGCAGCAGCAGGTCACCCAGTTCATCGCAGAGGTCGTCGAGGTCGCCTCGATCGATCGCATCGGCCACTTCATAGGCTTCTTCGATCGTATAGGGCGCGATGGTGGCGAAGTCCTGCTCCAGGTCCCAGGGGCAACCGCCCTGTGGGTCGCGCAGGCGCGCCATGATAGCCAGCAGGCGCTGCAGCTCCGCGCTGGCGTCGCCGGTGGCAGGGGTGTCGTGCGTGCTCATGCGTTTCTCCAGGATCAATCGGACAACCAGTCCCGCCACGGCAGGCTGGTATCGCCCAGCGCCATGAACTCGCCGTTCAACAGCGTCGGCCTGCGGTTGTAGCGGAACGGCTTGCCGGTGCCGACCGAGAGCACCGCACCACCGGCCGCGTGCAGCACGCACTGGCCGGCAGCGGTATCCCATTCGGAGGTCGGGCCCAGCCGCGGATAGACATCCAGGCCACCTTCGGCGATCCGGCAGAACTTCAGCGAAGAGCCCTGCACCACGGTCTCGATGTCGCCCATCCGGGCCAGCAACGCATTCGTCTCGGCTGAACGATGCGAACGGCTGGCGGCGACCCGCAGCGGCGCAGTCGCGGGTGTACGGGTACGCAGCACGGTGTCATGCACGCCCTGCCGGCGATACGCCAGCTCGCCGCGCATCGCGTGCCAGACAATGCCGGTGACCGGCGACTGGACCACGCCGAAAGCCGGCGCGCCCTGGTAGATCAGCGCGATGTTGACGCTGAACTCGCCATTGCGCTTGACGAAATCACGGGTGCCATCGAGTGGATCGACCAGCCAGTACGCGCCCCAGTGCTGACGCTGTTCCCACGGCACCAGCGGCGACTCCTCCGACAGGATCGGCAGGTCCGGGGTCAGCTGGCGCAGCCCCTGCTGGATCACCCGGTCGGCAGCGAGATCGGCAGCGGTGACCGGGCTGTCGTCGTCCTTGAGTGTCACATCGAAACCGTTGCTGTAGACCTGCATGATGGCCTGCCCGGCTTCCTGGGCGATGGCGATCGCGGTCTCGCGCAGTTCCGTGGTCAGCTTGATCATCGTGCTCCCTGCAGCCACTGGCGGGCGATGAACAGCGCCGCCAGCGAACGCCCTTCGGAAAAGTCCTCGCGCAGCATCAGCTGGTCCAGATCGGCCAGCTTCCACGGCACCACTTCCAGCTCCTCCGGCTCGTCTCCGGCCAGCTTCTCCGGGTACAGGTCGCGTGCGACCACCAGCCAGGATTGATGGCTCATGTAGGTCGGCGCCAGGGTCATCGCGCGCAGCACGTCGACCCGCCGTGCGCCATAACCGGCCTCTTCCTTCAGCTCACGGTCGGCGGCCTGCTCCGGCGTTTCGCCGGCATCGATCCGGCCCTTGACCAGGCCAAGCTCGTAGCGATGCATGCCGGCCGCGTATTCACGCACCAGCAGCACGGTTTCATCATCGAGCATCGGCACCACCACCACTGCGCCATGGCCACGGCTGACCAGGCGCTCGAAGCGGCGGCGTTCGCCATTGGAGAACTCCAGGTCCAGGTGCTGGCGCTGGAAGGGCCCGTTCTCCTCGTCGGTGATCCGATGGATGATCGGCAGAGGACGCCTTGCGCGGTCATCGTTCACGCGGAATCTCCGTGGCAGCCGGCGCATGCGCCGAGGCCGATAGAATGTGCAGGCAGCAACATGTTCATGAGCCCGAAATGCTAGCAGACCCAACCCCCTCTCCGCTGGTCCAGCACTGGCGGCAACGCGACCTCCAGGTCCTATGGCACCCGTGCACGCAGATGCGCGAGCATCCGCACACGTTGCCGCTGGTGCCGATCGCCCGCGGCGAAGGCGCCTGGCTGATCGATCACGACGGCAACCGCTACCTGGACGCCGTCAGCAGCTGGTGGACCAACCTGTTCGGCCATGCCGAGCCGCGCATCGGCGGTGCCATCGCCGCCCAGGCCGGGCAGCTGGAACAGGTCATGCTGGCCGGCTTCGGCCATGAACCGGCGATCACCCTGGCTGAACGCCTGTTGGCCCTGGCGCCGCGCCAGCCCGGCCGCGCGCCGCTGGCCAAGGTGTTCTACGCCGACAACGGCTCGGCCGGCGTCGAAGTGGCGCTGAAGATGGCCTTCCAGTATTTCCAGAACCGCGGTGAGAACCGGCGCACGCGCTTCATCTCGCTGGAGAACGGCTACCACGGCGAGACGCTGGGTGCCCTCGCACTGGCCGACATCCCGCTGTATCGCCGCGTCTATGCGCCATTGCTGGCCGAGGGCCTGTTCGCGCCCTCGCCCGACGCCTACCTGGCCGAGCCCGGGCAGAGTGCAGCCGACCGCGCTCGCCAGGCCGCCGATGGCCTGGCCACGCTGTTCGACCAGCATCCGGGCGAGATCTGCGCGGTGATCCTGGAACCACGGCTGCAGTGCGCCGGTGGCATGCGCATGCACGATCCGGCCTATCTGCAGCGCGTGCGTGAACTGTGCGATGCCCATGGCGCCTTCCTGATTGCCGACGAGATCGCCACCGGCTTCGGCCGCACCGGCACCATGTT
The DNA here is from genome assembly GCF_002750935.1 of Stenotrophomonas sp. LMG 10879. Lineage (NCBI taxonomy): Bacteria > Pseudomonadati > Pseudomonadota > Gammaproteobacteria > Lysobacterales > Lysobacteraceae > Stenotrophomonas > Stenotrophomonas sp. LMG 10879. Next base: position 78,072 of record NZ_PEJT01000002.1, on the reverse strand, counting down.
CGCCTGCGAGCAGGCCGGGGTGATGCCTGATCTGCTGTGCCTGTCCAAGGGCCTGACCGGCGGTTTCCTGCCCTTGGCTGCGGTGCTGGCCACGCAGGCGCTGTACGACGCCTTCCTTGATGATTCGCGGGAACGCGCCTTCCTGCATTCGCACAGCTACACCGGCAACCCGCTGGCCTGTGCGGCGGCGCTGGCCACGCTGGACATTTTCCGCGACGACGATGTGATCGCCCGCAACCGCGGCATCGCCTCGGTGATGGGCACCCTGGCCGCACCGTTCGCCGACCATCCACACGTGACCGATGTGCGCCAGGCCGGGATGGTGGTGGCCTTCGAACTGACCCGCAACGGCGACAAGCGCACGCCCTTCGATCCGGCGCTGAAGCTGGGGCTGCACGCCTACAAGGCCGCGCTGAAACGCGGTGTGGTGCTGCGCCCGCTGGGCAACGTGCTGTACTGGATGCCACCGTACTGCGTGGACGACGAACAACTGGAGCTGCTGGCACATACGACGCTGGCAGCCATCGACGAGGCGATTGCATGCGCGTGACCCGCTGCCCCATCGACCTGGCGCTGCACAGCGGCCAGACCGTGACCCTGCCGGAAGAGACGGCCAACCACCTGGTGCGGGTGATGCGCCTGCGCGAGGGTGACACCTGCGTGCTGTTCAACGGCGATGGCCACGACTACACCGCGACGCTGACGCTGGCCGGCAAGCGCGAAGTGCAGGTGCGCATCGATCAGGTGCAGCCGATCGGCAACGAATCGCCGCTGACGATCACCCTGCTGCAGGGCATCGCTCGCGGCGAGAAGATGGACCTGATCCTGCAGAAGGCCACCGAGCTGGGGGTGAGCGCCATCGTGCCGGTGAACGCGGAACGTACCGAGGTGAAGCTGGATGCAGCACGCGCGGAGAAACGCGTGGCGCACTGGAACAACGTGGTGCAGTCGGCCTGCGGGCAATCCGGACGTGCGCGCATTCCGCAGGTAGGGCCGCCGCAGTCGCTGGCACAGGCCAGCGCGGCACTGCCCGCCGACACGTTGCGGTTGACCCTGGACCCGTTGGGAGCGCACCGGCTGTCGACACTGCAGGCGGCGCCAGCCGGCGGCGTGGTGATCGCGATCGGCCCGGAAGGTGGCTGGTCGCCGCGTGACCGTGAGCAGTTGGCGGCCGCAGGCTTCCAGGGCCTGCAGTTGGGCCCACGCATCCTGCGCACGGAAACCGCAGGCCTGGCCGCGATCGCGGCATTGCAGGCACGGCTGGGCGATCTGGGGTAAGGCTCCGGTCCGGTGGCCGCTGCGCTCGCCGGGCATGGCCCGGCGCTACCCGATATCCGGAACGCCTGCGGTAGCGCCGGGCCATGCCCGGCGGATTCCGGTCAGGCCGTCAGCGAATCCACCGCAGCTTCCAGTGCGTCGAGGTTCGGCAACAGGGCGCTCTGTTCGCCCAGCAGCACGCGCATGTGCACGATGTCGGGCAGGGTTTCCTCGGATGCGTCGGCCAGCAGGCCATCGCGCGGTACCGAGATCAGCTGCGGGAAGCTCTGCGTCAGCAGCGCGTAATACGGGCGCTCCGGGTTGCCGCTGAGGGTCTTGAGCACCACCACCTTGTTGTGGCCGGCCACCGTCTCTTCGCCCAACCCGGAGAGTCGCGCGAACGACACCAGGGGCACCTGCCAGCCGTGCCAGCCGATCTCACCCACCAGCCAGCGCGGAGCATCGGCGATTGCCTGCACCGGCACCCGCGACATCATCTCGGCCACGGTGGCATTGGGCAGCAGGACCCGTTCGGCACCGGCCGAGATCAGGACGCCACGGATCTCATCATTGCTGGCGTAGCTCATGCGGCATCTCCGTCGTCATCCAGGCCCCAGCGCGCGGCGATCACCTGCGCCAGTTCCTGCGGTTCACCGGCCACCATGCCGGCAGCGACCACGGCCGTTGCCGCAGCCGGGTCGTAGCAGCCTTCGCCCACCTGCCCGGCTACCCAGGCGCCGGCGGCGGCGAGGTCCAACGCCGGGCCGACATGGGCCAGATCGGCACCACTCAGCAGCACCAGCGCGCTGTGCTCGGCCGACAGCGTGGCAATCGAGATGCCCTGCGCTTCGCTCTGGAAATACAGGCCATCGGCGGCGGCATGCACGCCGATGTCATCGGCCAGCACGTGTACTTCACCCGCGGTGGCGCGCTGGCCGGCTTCGGCCAACTGCACCGGCAGCGGCGATACGCGCGCCATCTGCTTGACCAGGTTGCCATAGCGGCCGCCATCCAGGCGCATGTGCACCAGCACCGGCACGGCCAGCCCGCTGGGCAGTGCCGCGAGCAGGCGGCGCAACGCATCGGGACCGCCGATACCGGCCAGTACCAGCAGCGCACCGGCGCGGCTGCCTGCGGGTGCGGCGGCGTCCAGGTCGACCAGTGACAGATGCTCGGTGTCGAACGCCGGTTCCGGCGCCGCGACCGTCGCAGCAGCACGCGGCTCTGCCGGCGCGTCGCTGGCCTCGTCGACCAGCGACCAGGCGGTGTGATCGGTGAATACCGTCGGGGGAGCGACCGGCACCGGCGGCGGTGCAGGCGCTGCATCAACGGGCGTCGCCGCCTCCGCCAGCACCGGCTGCAGCGCCGCCAGTGCCTGCTCCAGCGTGATCGGCTCATGCAGATGGGCTGGCGGCGAATAGAGGCCATCCGCCGGCACGTCGTCGGCCCACGAACGGGCCTGCTCCAGGTGCGGCTGCAGCGCGGTTTCCTTCGGCACCGGCGGCGTCGACGGCCGGCCCGGCTCAAGCTGCAATGCCGGTTCGTCCTCGGCACCCGGCGGCAGCACCTGCTGGTGGCCGTGCAGCTTGGCGGCCAGGTGACGGCCCCAGCGCTGCGCTTCCCACCCATCGCGACGCGCGGCCAGTTCAGCCTCGTCGAACACCAGCGTCAACCCGGGTGCCGACAGCGCCGGTTCCAGGCGCTCCAGCGCATCTTCAATGGCCGCTTCCAGCGCGATCACCACGAACTGCGGGCGTGCATCCTGCAGCGCCTGCGGTTCCAGCGTGATGGGATCGTCTTCCAGCACGATCTGCACGTCGGCATGGGCCAACGCCTCGCGCAGGCGCTCACGCGCCGCACCCGGACGGGCCAGCAGGGCTACGGCCGGAACCGGATCGAGGTCACTCACGGACACGGGCAATCCCCAGCAAGTCGTACACGTTACGCATCAGGTCCAGCTCCTGGTAAGGCTTGCCCAGGTAGCGCTGCACACCGATTTCGAAGGCGCGCTGGCGGTGCTTGTCGCCGCTGCGCGAGGTGATCATCACGATCGGCACGTCCTTGTAGCGCGGGTCGGCACGCATTGCGGTAGCCAGCTCGTAGCCGTCCATCCGCGGCATTTCGATGTCCAGCAGCATCAGGTCCGGCACGCGCTCTTCCAGTTGCTCCAGAGCTTCGACGCCATCGCGGGCGACGCTCACCTCGAAGTTGTGACGCTCCAGGATGCGGCCGGTGACCTTGCGCATGGTCAGCGAATCGTCCACCACCATCACCAACGGCACCTGCCGTTCCTGGCGGGGTGCATTGACCAGCACCGGCGGGGTCGGGTTGGCCAGGAAGCGGCGCACCAGCGGGGCCACGTCCAGGATCACCACCACGCGACCATCGCCGGTGATGGTGGCACCGTAGATACCCGGTACCGAGGCGATCTGCAGGCCCACCGGCTTGACCACGACTTCGCGGTTGCCCAGCACCTGATCGATCGCAACGGCGGCGCGCAGGTCGCCCGCGCGGACCAGCAACAAGGGCACCTGGGCCTGGCCATCGGCGCGCGCCGGGGCCTGGCCGACCAGACTGCCGAGGTCGTACAGCGGATAGTCTTCGCCGCCGTAGCGGTAGCTGCTGTCGGCCGCTTCGAAGCGTTCGTGCGACAGCCGTCCAATGCCACTGACCGACGCCACCGGTACTGCGAAGGTGGTTTCGCCGATCTGCACGAACACTGCCTGGGTGACCGCCAGCGTCTGCGGCAGGCGCAGGGTGAAACGCACGCCCTGGCCACGCACCGACTGGATGTCGACCGAGCCACCGAGCTGGCGCACTTCGTTGCCGACCACGTCCATGCCGACGCCACGGCCCGCCAGCTGGCTGACCTGGTCGGCGGTGGAGAAGCCCGACGCGAAGATCAGGTTGTCCAGCTCCTGCTCGCTCGGCTGCGCATCGGCAGGCAACAGGCCGCGTTCGATGGCGCGACGGCGGATCGCCTCACGATCCAGGCCCGCGCCGTCGTCGGCCACGTCCAGCACGATTTCCGAGCCTTCACGGTGCAGGCGGATGGCGATTTCGCCTTCTTCCGGCTTGCCGGCGGCACGACGTTGTTCCGGTGCTTCCAGGCCATGGGCAACCGAGTTGCGCAGCATGTGCTCCAGCGGCGCGACCATGCGATCGAGCACGTTGCGGTCGAGTTCGCCGTGGGTGCCTTCCAGGGTCAGATGGACCTGCTTGCCGGTGTCCATGCCGGCCTGGCGGACCACCCGGCGCAGGCGCGGCACCAGGCCGTCGAACGGCACCATGCGCGCGCGCATCAGGCCGTCCTGCAGTTCCGAACTGACACGCGACTGCTGCTGCAGGAGCGAATCGTACTGGCGCGACAGATCGTCCAGCACGCCCTGCAGGCCACCCAGATCGGCGGCGGACTCGTTCAGCGCGCGGCTGAGCTGCTGCAGGGTGGAGAAACGGTCCAGTTCCAGCGGATCGAACTTGTGGTCGGCCTGGTCCTGCTCGCGCTGGTAGCGGGCAACGATCTGCGCCTCGGTTTCCAGGTCCAGGCGACGCAGCTGGTCGCGCAGACGCGCGTTGGTGCGTTCCAGCTCGCCCATCGCGCCGCGGAAGGCACCGAGCTGCTGTTCCAGGCGCGAACGGTAGATCGCCACTTCGCCGGCGTGGTTGACCAGGCGGTCAAGCAGGTCGGCGCGCACACGCACCTGTTCCTGCTGCGGACGGGCCAGCGGGTCTTCTTCGGTGGAGCCTTCCACGGGCAACGGTGCCGACAGCGGCGCATCGACCACGGCCACGGCCGGAGTGACCTGCGGAGTCTGCTCCGCCTCGGTGGCAGCAGCGGCTGCAGCTGCGCTGGCAGCGGCGGCGATGTCGGTCGTGGTCCGTGCTTCAAAGGCATCGAGCAGATCCTGTGCCGGCTCGACAACGCGGTGTTCGCCAGTGCGGGTCAGCAGCTGGTGCAGACGGTCAAAACCGCGTTCCAGCAACTGCACGTCACGACGTTCGATCTCGGTGCGCCCGCCAGCGACGGCCTCCAGCAACGATTCGATGCTGTGGCCGAGATCGCCGATGGCATTGATGCCCGCCATGCGCGCACCGCCCTTCAGCGTATGCAGATCGCGCTGCAGGCCGGCCAGGGCTTCGCGATCCTGCGGCGCTTCGCGCAGTTCGCTGATCAGTCCATCGCAATGATCCAGCAGGTCCTTGCCTTCCTCGACGAAGATGTCGACCAGCTCGCGGTCATAGACGCTGAAGTCGAGCAGGTCGGCGCTGTCTTCGGTCTCGGATTCGGATTCGGATTCGGATTCGGATTCGGTCTCGGATTCGGTCTGGGCGTCGAGCAGAGCAGTGTCCGCCGGCACCACCGCATCGGCGCTGTCGATGGCGACAGGTTCGGCATTGGTCGCCGCAGCCTCAGCCTCAGCCACGATCGGCACCACGATCATGCCGCTGTCCGCTACGGCGGCCTGGTCCGGAGCATCTTCCAGTTCGAAGAAACGCGAGGGCGAAATGGCGTCCTGCGTCGAGTCCGTGGACTCGACGTCTTCCACCGTCGCCGGGGACGGCTGGTCGGCGCTCTCTCCTTCACCGACCGCCGCCTCCCCGCCGACGTCCGCATCCTCGGCAAAGGCTTCCGCCTCGCCAGGCGCGAGTTCGCTGGCCTGCAGGCCGAGCACGGGCCATTGCCCGTCTTCGTCCTGGCCCTGCTCCTCGTCGATCACGTGCAGGCCGGCCTCGAGCGCGGCTTCCAGCGTGACCGGGTCTACGAAGCCCGGCACAGCCATTTCATCCTGCAGGCTGGACAGCTCGCTGTCGAGTGGCACTGCAGCAGCGTCGTCATCCACCGCTGTTTCAGGTGTGAACGGCAGCGGCGTATTCAGGTCGTTTGCGACATCCAGGTCGCGGTCGTCAACCGGCAGCGCGCTGGCGTCCAGATACGGCGACAGATCGTCCACCGCCGTCAGCGCGGTGTCTTCCAGGGCGGTGTCTTCCGATGCTGGCACTGCCGGGCCGGCATCGATCTCCGCGCCGACGAGCGGGGAAGCAGCCACTTCCAACGTCGATTCCGGCGCCGGGGCGTCCGGCATCGAAGGCCACCCTGCGTCGAAGTAGCGCGACAGATCATCGCTGCCGGTCAACTCAGCGGACTCGAGGCCCGCGTCGCTCAACGCGTCCTCGCTGACCTGCATTGCATCCAGCGCGTCGGCGTCGGCGACGTCGGTATCACGTCCGGCTTCTGGCTCGATCTCAAGCCCATGGGGCGACTCGACCACGTCGGCATCGGCATCGGCGACCAGCGAAAGCAGCTGGTCGTCTTCGTCTTCATCCTCGACGTCCAGCCCGGCCATCGGCCAGCGTGCTTCCGGCAGTTCACCGGCCAGCGCCTGCAGGCGCTGCGCCAGTTCAGCCTGCGGCGCAATCCGTGGCTGCTCGGCCTGCAGCGCGTCCATGGTCGCGTTGATCGCCTGCGCGGTCTCGTCCAGGGCCGCCACGGCGTCATCACCCGGCACAACCTCGGCGGCAAGTGCGCGCTTGATGTACGACTCGGCGCCGCCGGTAACGGCGGTGATTTCCGGCACTTCGGTCATCGCGAAGGCGCCGTTCATGGTGTGCACCGCACGCAGCAGTGCATCGCTGACCGGCTGCGGTGCCTGTTGCGCCGAGCGCAACCAGCCCTGCAGGGTGGCCTGGTGGAGTTCCACCTCGGCCTCCAGGATCTCGCGCAGCACGCTGTCGATGTTGGCCGGGGTACCCGCCACTTCGACGGCGCTCTCTGCCGGTGCATCGACAACCGGTTCGGTGCTGCCCAGCGGCTCGACAACATCGGACGCTGCCACCACCGTCGGCACAGCAGCGCCCGGTAGCGCAACGTAGAACGTCTCTTCGCCTGCAGCCACGCGATCGGCGATGGCCTGCATCGCCTGCAGGTCGACGCTGACCCGCTGGCCATCGCGCAGTGCCGCGTTCAACTGCGGCAGTGCCGTGTAAGCGTGATCGACCATCGCCAGCACCGCCGGCGTGGCGGCACGGGTGCCATCGAGCACGCGATTGAGCATGCCCTCGATCTTCCACGCGAACTCACCCAGGGTACGTGCGCCGACCAGGCGGCCACTGCCCTTCAGTGTGTGGAAAATGCGCCGGATCGGCCGCAGCCGATCCATGTTGTCCGGCTGCATGCGCCAGGCCGGCAGCAGCGTGCCGAGATTGCCGAGCTCGTCGTCGAATTCCTCCAGGAACACCTCGCGGATGTCCTGGTCGATATTCTCGGCATCATCGTCGAAACCCGCATCGAACCCGCCTTCGGCCACGGCCGCCGGCACGGTTCCGGTCGACCCGGCAGTCGCCTGCGTGGCCTGCGGATTGAAGTCGGCGGCGGCGGCGTTCAGTTCTGCGAAGAACTGCGCATCGGCCTCGCTGAAGTCGATCGGCGCGATGGTATCCACATCGACCAGCGCCACGGTCGGCGCAGCCGTCGATGCAGGCAGGTCTTCGGTCGCGCGCAGATCAGCGGCAGGTACGACGTAAGCCTCAGCCTCGGTCTCGGCGGTGGCGTCGCTCAGTTCGGCAACGGCCAGCCCATCGTCGGCCTGCGGCGCCGCAACTGCGTCGATGAATTCCAGTGTCGCCGGCGACTCCTGTTCGTCGTCCAGCGACAGCGTTTCCATTGCCTCCAGCGACAGCACGTCATCGGCGTTGTGCAACAGGTTGCTGTCGAAACGGAACACCACATCGTCGTTCAGCGGCGGCTGGCCGTCCTGCTCGGCGGCAACCGGATCGAATGCCTGCGAAACGACCGCATCCAGCGGCGCAGCGAACGAGGCTTCGTGCAACGACGTCGCCGGGAGGGCGTCATCGTTGTCGTCCATGGCGGCTACACGCGTATCGCGCGCTTCCAGCTCCGGAATCCCGGACAGCGTCCAGGCAGCGGAGTTGGACTGTTCGGCCGACACCGGATCGAAGCTGACCGGATCAAAGCTGTCGAACGTCGGCGCACGCTCGTCGCTGCGTTCCGCAGCCGCATCCGCCGACGCGTCGAATCCACCCAGCTCCCACTGCGGCACTTCCGGCGCAGGTGCACTGGAGGCCGCGAACAACAGGGGCGCCGGGGTGTCGCGCGGTTCGGCAGGGACAGCCGGCGTACCCAGCGATCCAAACATCAGGCCGTTGTCGGCGGCCGGGGCCTCCGGCAGCGGATCGAAGGTGAAATCGGGCAGCGGCACGGGCATGTCGCCCGGCGCCGGCGCGGCGGCCTGCACGATGGCGTCCAGCGGTTCGATCTGCAGCGGCACGGCCGGCACGGCCACGGCTTCGCGTACGACCGGCTGCACGGCATCGGCTTCGGCTGCGACCACGCCACGCTCGGGCAGCGGCCAGTAGCGCAGCGCTTCCAGGCTGCTGCGGGTGATGTCGAGGATGTCCTCGCGACCCGGACGGCGGTCACGCAGGGCTTCCAGGTAGTACTCCAGGCTGGCCATGGCATCGGCCAGGGTGTCCAGCTGGCGGCCACTGGGCACGCGCTGGCGGCCGATCAGTTCGGCTTCGATGTACTGCTGCACGCCGCGCAGGTAGTCGGCAGCGGTGCCCAGGTCGAGCATGCGCAATGCGCCGGAGACATCGCCGAGCAGGCGCGGCACATCCTGCAGTTCGGCGTGGTTCCAGCTGGTTTCAATGAAGGCGACGAAATGCTCGCGGGCGGCGGCGAAATTGGCGATCGCCTCGTGTGCCAGCACTTCCACCGTGCGCCGGTTCTCCACCGCGCTCGGATCATCCTGGCCACTGCCGCTGGCGCCGAGGTGTGCGACCTGGTCGTCCAGCGACGCGTCGACATAAAGCAGCGCACCGGCGATATCCAGCAGCATGTCTTCGTCGATCTGCTGGCGGCCTTCGACAACCCCGCGCAGCGCGTCACGCTGCTGCACGACCACGCCGCGCGCGGCGCCCAGGCCGAGCATGCCCAGCGTATCGGCCACCGAGCCCAGCTTGGTCACCTGCTCCTGCAGCTGTTGCGGCGCGCCGTCGGTACGCAGGTGCAGGTCCAGGGCATCCTTGACCTGCAGCAGTTCTTCCTTGACCGCATTGCCGACGGTGTCCAGCAGTTCGCGGTTGCGGCCGCTGAGGCTGCCGCGTGCGTGGTCCAGTTCCGCTTCGGTGGCGGTCACCGAATCGGGCGCGAACGCGAACAGCACGCTGTCGTTGATCAGCGCTTCGCCACGGGCGGCGCGGATCTCGTTGAGCAGCGGCTGCAGCACGATCGGAATGTCACGGTGCCCGTTCTGCAGGCGCTCCAGGTAATCGGGCAGCAGCACGCTGCCGCGCATCAGGGTGGCGCAGGCCTCGTCGCGCTCGGCCACTTCGCCCTTGCCGACGGCAACGGCGAGCTGTTCCAGCTCTTCGGCCACCATCGCCGGGGCGTACAGTTCAACCATGCGCAGCGTGCCCTGCACCTGGTGCAGGTAGCCGGCGCAGATGCGCATGCGGCTGCTGTCGCCCGGGTCCTCGGCAAAGTACTCGACCTCGTTGCGCACCAGGCGCAGGGTCTCGTCCAGCTCGGGCTTGACCCAGCCCAGGGCCGCGTGGCTCATCGCATCGCGCAGGCTGCTCATGGATGCGCTCCGGTCGCCGCCGCGCGACGGTCGCGCGGATCCTGGCGTGGGGAATGGAAATGCTTCATCGACTGGTTCCTTGCTCGCCGCCCTGCCCGTGTCACGCCGGCAGCTTGAAGTCGGCGACCGAACGACGCAGGTCGGCCGCCAGCTGCGCCAGGTGGCCGATCGACTCGGCGGTCTGCCCGGCACCCTGCGAGGTCTGGCCGGTGATCTGGCGGATCACGCCCATCGTGCGGGTGATGTCCGACGCCGCCGACGACTGCTGCTGGGCGGCGATGGAGATGTTCTTGATGAGGGTGTTGAGTGCGTTGGACACGCGCTCGATCTCGGTCAGTGCGGTACCGGCGTCTTCGGCCAGGCGCGCACCGGACACCACTTCGGCGGTGGTCTGTTCCATCGAGGTGACCGCTTCGTTGGTATCGGCCTGAATGGCCTGGACCAGGTTCTCGATGCGTCGGGTCGCACCGGAGGTGCGCTCTGCCAGGCGCTGCACTTCGTCGGCCACGACCGCGAAACCGCGACCGGCTTCACCGGCCGACGCCGCCTGCACAGCCGCGTTCAACGCCAGGATGTTGGTCTGCTCGGAAATGTCGTTGATCAGTTCCACGATCGAGCCGATCTCCTGCGAGGACTCGCCCAGGCGCTTGATGCGCTTGGAGGTTTCCTGGATCTGGTCGCGGATCTGGTCCATGCCCTGGATGGTCTCGCGGACCACGCCGGCACCCTCGGCGGCGATCACCACCGAACGCTGTGCCACGTCGGCCGACTCGGCCGAGTTGCGCGATACCTGCTCGATGCTGGCGGCGATTTCGCCGATCCGGTCCGATGCCGAGGTGATCTGGTTGGCCTGGTGGCCGGCCGCTTCGGCCAGCTGCATCGCCGTTGCCTGCGTTTCCTGGGTCGACAGCGCGACCTTGGCCGAGGTGTCGTTGATGGTGGTCACCAGGTGGCGCAGTTCATCCACCGCGTAGTTGATGGCGTCTGCGATCGCGCCGGTCATGTCCTCGGTCACCGAGGCTTTCACGGTCAGGTCGCCCTCACCGAGCGAGGAGATTTCATCCAGCAGCCGCATGATCGCCTGCTGGTTGCGGCTGTTGAACTCCACCTGGGTCTGGTAGCGCAGTTCCTGTTCGCGCGAGCGGCTGCGCACGTTGGTGGAGACGAAGCCGATGATCGCGATCAGCGACAGCGCACCGGATACCACGCCGATCCAGAAATTCGGGAACAGGCGGGTGTCGGACACCGAGCCGAACGAGGAGAACGCTTCGAACAGCTTGCGGCTGTCGGTCAGCATCTTCGCCGAACCCTGGCCCAGCGCGGCGGCAGCGGACTGCGCGGCGAACAGCTGGCGCGAGCTGGCCAGGATCGCGTCGGCGTCCTGCTTCATCGCCTCCCACTTCTGCTGCGACTGCTCCAGCGCCGCAACGGCGGCAGCGCCGCGCACGGCGGTGATGCCCAGATCCTCGTTGCCATTGCGCAGCGCATCGAGCACCTGCGAGAACACGGTGATGTCGCGGGCCAGCGCGTCGCCGGCAGCGGCCGCAGCCGTGCCGCCGGCACGGATTTCAGTCACGCGACGGGCCATCGAACCGGCCACCACCACCTGCTGCAGGGCACTGTAGACCTGCGACGCCGGGGCGCCGGAGGCGGACATCGCACGCACCAGTTCGTTCAACTGGGCCTGCAGGCCCGGCACCGCACCGGAGAAGTTGTTGGCGTTGCCGGCCAGGGCCAGCACCGCCGGCTCGCTGGCGACCAGCTGGCCGGCCTGCTTGCCCAGCGGCGTCCAGGTGTCGGCCAGGGTCGAGATCGCCCCGGAGACGCCCGGCTCGTTGCCGTAGCGCCCCTGCAGGGTCGATACGTTCTGCTCGATCGCGTTGCGGGTGGCCTTGAAGGCGGTGAAGGCCTGCGCATTGCCGCCGACCGCGTCACGGCCCTGGTTGGCCAGCTGCTGCGACAGCACCTGCAGGTCCGCGGCCTTGGAGCCGGCATCGGCCAGGCGGCTGCCCTGCCAGGTGGACACACCGGTGTTCACACCGAACAGGATCATCGACAGGGCCAGCAGCGCCAGCCAGAGGTTGCTGCCGCCCAGCCGCAGCTTGCCGGACTTGGTGGCATCCGAAGCAGTACTCATCGTTCAACCTCGATTTTCAATGCAGGGGGCGATGCCCGGCCTCAGGCCGCGGCTTGCCGGAATTCAGGGGTACGCGACAGCAGCGAGAGCGAAAACACGCCCCAGTCGTTGCCATCGGCATGGAAAGCGCGATCGACGAAGTGCCCGTAGCGTCCTTCGGCCAGTGAACCGGCCTCGATCTGCTGGGTCAGCTCGAAACTGCGCTGGCCGAACAGTTCGTCGATGGTCAGGGCGACGTCGCCACCGGCCTGGCGCATGATCAGCACGCGCTGGCCTTCCTGCTGGACGGTGCGCGCACCTTCCAGGAAATATTTCAGGTCGACCACCGGGAACAGGTTGCCGCGCAGGTTGCCCACGCCCAGCAGCCACGGCTGCGCGCAGGGCACCGGGGTCACCGGCGGCATCGGCACGATCTCCACCACTTCGCGGAAATCGGACACCAGCCGGCGCTGGCCGACACGGAAACCGACGCCACGCCACAGGTCCTGGGCGAACTGCCGCCCGGGCAGCTGCACCGCGTGGGCCAGGCTGCGCCGTTCGTAGGCTTCAAGAATGTCGAAGGGCGAGCGCATCAGGCCACCAGCTCGTTGATCCGCGCGATGAGTTCTTCCTCGCGCGGCGGCTTGACGATGTAATCGGCGGCGCCTTGGCGCAGCCCCCAGGCCTTGTCGGTTTCCATCGCCTTGGTGCTGACGATGATGACCGGGATGTGCTTGATCGCGGCGTCGCGGGCCATCGCCCGGGTCGCCTGGAAACCGCTCATGCCCGGCAGCACCACGTCCATCAGGACCAGCTGCGGCACCTGGTCGCGGACCAGCTGCAGGCCATCTTCGGCATTGTCCGCTTCCAGCACCTCATGGCCGGCACGGCGCAGCCATTGGGTGAACACCGCGCGGTCGGTCGGTGAATCCTCGATCAGGACGATACGAGCCATTGTGCCTTTCCCCCCTGGTCAGGCGTTGACGTACGTGCGGATGGCACCCAGCAGTTCTTCGCGCGTGAATGGCTTGGTCAGGTACTGCTCCGAGCCGACGATGCGCCCCCGCGCCTTGTCGAACAGGCCGTCCTTGGACGACAGCATGATCACCGGGGTCGCCTTGAACAGCTGGTTGCCCTTGATCAGTGCGCAGGTCTGGTAGCCATCCAGGCGCGGCATCATGATGTCGACGAAGATGATCTGCGGCTGCTGGTCGGCGATCTTGGCCAAGGCCTCGAAACCGTCCGTTGCGGTCACTACTTCGCAGCCTTCGCGCTTCAGTAGTGTTTCCGCAGTCCTGCGGATGGTCTTCGAGTCATCGATGACCATCACCCGGAGTCCTGCGAGCTCCCCGCCCGCAGTCGTGTTTTCAGTCATTGCCATTCCCCAAGCGCACGGCCCAATCTTTGGCGGGAGCCGCTGCGAAAGCGTATCTATATCGCACTTCCCGCGCCCGCTTCAAGGGCGGTCCGTGGCGCGGGGCGTGGCGCCGGGCTGAACGTGACCGGATTGGCAATCACTGCGCAGCCCGGCAAGGGACGCTGCGTTGCACATCGCCGGGGAGGCGCACGGCCGGCGTTGCCGCTACCATCAACGTCTTGCCTGACAGGTGCGCCCATGCCGTTGAACGTCATCGTGGTGATGGATCCCATCGCCCACATCAAGATCACCAAGGACACCACGTTCGCCATGCTGCTGGAAGCCCAGCGCCGCGGCCACGCCCTGCACTACGTGCGCCCGGGCGGGCTGGCGCTGGAAGGCGGGGTGGCCGTGGCCTGGACCGCCCCCCTGCAGGTGCGCGACGACCCCGCCGGCTGGTACGAGCTGGGCGCATTCAGCCGGACGGAATTCGGCCCCGGCCAGGTCGTGCTGATGCGCAAGGACCCGCCGGTCGACGCCGAGTACGTCTACGACACCCAGGTGCTGGATGTCGCCGCCGCCGCCGGTGCCTGCGTGGTCAACAACCCACAGGGCCTGCGCGACTACAACGAGAAGCTGGCCGCGCTGCTGTTCCCGCAGTGCTGCCCGCCGACCCTGGTCAGCCGCGACGCCAAGGCACTGAAGGCCTTCGCGCTGGAACACGGCCAGGCCGTGCTGAAGCCGCTGGATGGCATGGGCGGCCGCTCGATCTTCCGCAGCGGCCAGGGCGACCCCAACCTGAACGTGATCCTGGAAACGCTGACCGACGGCGGCCGCAAGCTGGCCCTGGCCCAGAAGTTCATTCCCGACATCACTGCCGGCGACAAGCGCATCCTGCTGGTCGATGGCGAGCCGGTCGATTACTGCCTGGCGCGCATTCCGCAGGGCGATGAGTTCCGCGGCAACCTGGCCGCCGGTGGCCGCGGCGAAGGCCGGCCGCTGAGCGAACGCGACCGCTGGATCGCCGCCCAGGTCGGCCCGGAGATGAAGCGCCGTGGCATGCGTTTCGTCGGCCTGGACGTCATCGGCGACTACCTGACCGAGGTCAACGTGACCAGCCCGACCTGCGTGCGCGAACTGGACGCGCAGTACGGCCTGAACATCGCCGGCACCCTGTTCGACGCGATCGAGGCCGATCTGCGCTGATGGATGCCGCACCTGCCGTCCTCGCCCCGCCGCCGCGCGAAGCGCAGCGGCTGGGCGCCACCATCGCCCTGTCGGTGCTGGTGCACGCCCTGCTGATCCTCGGGGTCGGCTTTGCCGTGAAAGGCGACGCGCCGCTGGTACCGACCCTGGAAGTGATCTTCAGCCAGACCCGCACCGCGTTGACCCCGAAGCAGGCCGATTTCCTGGCCGCCGCCAGCCAGGAGGGCGGTGGCGAGCATGATCGTGCGCAGCGCCCACGCGACAACCAGGCCGGCATCGTGCCGCAGGCGCAGTCCGGCATCAGCCCGGTACCGCAGCAGCACCAGTCGGCAGCACCGGTGCCGCCACCGCAGGCGCGCGTGGTCAGCAGCCGCAATGGCCAGGACACGGTGGCCCTGGCGCAGTCGCGCCCTACCCCGTTGCAGCCCACCCCGGATGCACCGATGACTGCACGCGAACAGCGCGATGCCGAGATGGCGCGGCTGGCAGCGGAAGTACACCTGCGTTCGGCGCAGTACGCCAAGCGCCCGAACCGGAAATTCGTTTCGGCCAGTACGCGCGAATACGCCTACGCCAATTACCTTCGCGCATGGGTGGACCGCGCAGAGCAGGTCGGCAACCTGAACTACCCCGACGAAGCGCGGCAGCGCCGGCTGGGTGGGCAGGTGGTGATCAGCGTGGGGGTGCGCCGCGATGGCAGCGTGGAAAGCAGCCGCATCCTGCGCTCCAGCGGCACGCCGCTGTTGGATGAGGCGGCGCTGCGGGTGATCCAGCTGGCGCAGCCGTTCCCGACGTTGCCCGACACTGATGATCAGATCGACATCCTGCAGGTCACGCGCACGTGGGTGTTCCTGCCGGGTGGCGAACTGCGCGACGACCGGTAAGGTTTTCTGCCCGGGCCTGCGGCCCGGGACCCGCTGGAAGCAACTGCAACTGCAAGATCAAGAGCGGCGGTTGGGCTGTTGGTTTGGCGGGGCGGTGTGGGCTTGCAGGACACGCCGTAAACCCATCCCTGGGGGCTCGATGGCGCCATCCATGGCGCCAACGGTCCTGCAAGCCCACACCGCCCCACCTCTGATAGATCGCGGCGCATCTTTGCTGTTGGTAGGTGTCGACCTTGGTCGACACGAGGCATCCACGCCACACCTGCACAGTAGATCCACGCCATGCGTGGATGTGAGCGAAGCGATCGGCTTTTGACTTTGATTTTGTTTTGAATTTCCGTGGCGGACGCGCACGGAAACTGTCCGTGGCCGGGCGGGTGGGCTGCGCAGGGGCGTAAGCGCCATGGATGGCGCGCCCGAGCCTACAGGGACGTATTCACGGCGTCCCCTGCGCAGCCCACCCGCCCGGTCAACCCACGGCTTTTGATTTACGCGACCAACCAAGCCACGAGGGGCTCAGCCGTTGGCTTTCGCCTTCGCGTCCCGCGCGGCCTGCTGCTCGACCAGCGTCAGCGCCACGTTGTCACGCAGGTACGCCGGCTCGACCTTCTCCGCTGCGATGCCTTCGCCGCGTGCGAACGCCGGTACCGCCAGTGCCAGCACATCTGCTGCATGCGGCAGTGCCATCGCATCGAAGCGGCGCAGACCTGCCCCCAGCTGCGCGACCAGCGCGCCGTCAGCCGCGGCAAACCCGGTGCCAACACCGTAGATGGACGTGCCTTCCGGCAACGACACCGCCGTTGGCACGCACACGCGCTCGGCGTCACGGGCCACCGGCAGTCCATCCACGCGCTCGAAACGTGCCACGTACAACTCGCCCATCCGCGCATCGATCGCCGACAGGATCTGCTTCTCTTCCATCGGCGCGCGCAGCGCCAGCACCTGCAGCGTCGACACCGGCAGCAGCGGGCGATCCAGCGCCAGCGCGATGCCCTGTGCCAATGCGATCGCCAGGCGCACACCGGTGAACGCACCGGGACCGCGACTGAGCGCGATGCCGTCCAGCTGGCGGCGGCTGATGCCGGCCTCGGCCAGCAGCTCCTCCGCCCACGGCAGACTCAGTTCGGCATGCCGGCGGGGGGCGATCTCGAAGCGTTCCAGTACCTGCCCATCAACATGCAGGGCTACGGAACAGGCTTCGGTGGCGGTTTCAAAGGCGAGCAGTTTCATCGGATCGGGTCAGAACAGGGGGAACGTGGCACCGGGAACCGGCTCCGGGCCCGCCACGGCGGCGGTCGGGGCTGCGGCATCTGCCACGGGGCCCCATTGTGGCGCAAAGAAGGCCTGCACATCGGTCAGTGCCCGGGTTCGCCGGAACGGCGGCAGCGACTGCAGGAAGACCTTGCCATAGCCACGGTTGAGCAGACGCGGGTCGCACAGCACCAGCACCCCGCGGTCGGTTTCGCTGCGGATCAGCCGGCCAACGCCCTGCTTCAGGGCAATGACCGCCTGCGGCAACTGCTCGTCGCGGAACGGATTGCCGCCCTGGGTACGGATTGCCTCCAGCCGCGCTTCATACACCGGATCGTCGGGCGTGGCGAAGGGCAGCTTGTCGATCACCACCACGCTCAAGGCCTCGCCGACCACATCCACGCCCTCGCGGAAGCTGGCCGAGCCCAGCAGCACGCCATTGCCGGATTCACGGAAACGCTGCAGCAGGGTCGCGCGCGGCGCTTCGCCCTGCACGAACAGCGGCCAGGGGCCATCACGCAACGCCTCGGCCGCCTCGCGCAGCGCACGATGCGAAGCGAACAACAGGAACGCCCTGCCCTGCGACGCCTGCAGCACCGGGCGCAGCACCTGGATCAGTGCGGTTCCGAAACCGCGCGCGGCTGGATCGGGCAAGCCTTCAGGCAAATAGCACAGTGCCTGCTCGGGCCAGTTGAACGGGCTGGGCTGCACCAGCGTCTGCGGATCGTCCAGGCCCAGGCGCGTGGCGATGTGCTCGAAGCCGCCGCCAACGGTCAGCGTGGCCGAGGTGAAAATCCATGCAGCGTGACTGCGTTCGCGATGTTCGCGCAGCGGCGCGGACACATCCATCGGCGTGCGCTGGCAGCGGAAACCGCGCGGGGTCAGCTCGTACCAGAGCACGTCGCCGGCGGCGGCGGTCGTTTCGCTGGGATCGGCATCGAAGTCGAGTGCGGGCTCTTCATCGCCGAGCCAACGGCCCAGCCGCGAGATCGCCTCACGCGCACGCGCATGGCAGGCATCCAGGCCAGCAGCGGCTTCGCGCAACGGTTGCAGTGCCTGCTCCAGCACCACCAGGCTGGACATCACCGCATCGAAACCCTCGCGCACCTGCGGCATTGCCAACGCCCGCCACTGCGTACCGCGCGCGGGCAAGCCCTCCATCGCAGCACGCAACGCAGATAACGCCTGCTGCAGATGATCGACCGGTTCCTGCAATGCCGACTGCGCGCCACCCACGCCGCGCGCTTCAGCCAGACAGTCACGGCCCAGCTCCTGCCAGGGGCGCATGCCGAAGCCCTCGCCGAAGAACTGCGCGGCCAGCTCGGGCAACTGATGGGCCTCGTCGATGACGAAGGCCTGCGCACCGGGCAGCAGCTCGCCGAAGCCCTCCTGCTTCAGCGCCAGATCGGCGAGCAGCAGGTGGTGGTTGACCACGACCAGGTCGGCGGCCTGAGCACGCTGGCGGGCACGCACGACGAAGCAGTCATCCCAGAAGGGACACTCGTTGCCCAGACAGTTGTCGACGGTGGAGGTGACCATCGGCAGCAGCGGCGAGTCATCGGCCAGGCCATCGAGTTCAGCGATATCGCCCGAATCCGAGCGGCCGGACCAGGCCAGGATGCGCTGGAACTGTGCCGCCTGTTCGGGGCTGGAGAATCGCGGCTCACCGCGTGCCTGCTGCAGGCGATAACGGCACAGGTAGTTGCTGCGTCCCTTCAGCAATGCGCTGCGCAGGCCGACGCCCAGCGCCTGGCGCACGCGCGGCAGGTCACGGTGGTAGAGCTGGTCCTGCAGCGCGCGGGTACCGGTGGAAATGATGGTGCGCATTCCGGACAGCAGCACCGGCACCAGATAGGCAAAGGTCTTGCCGGTGCCGGTACCGGCTTCGGCGAGCAGCAGGTCGCGTTGCTGCATGGACGCGGCAATGGCCTCGGTCAGGCGCAGCTGCGCGGGACGCGGGACGAATGCATCCAGATGGGAGGCGAGCGCGCCGCCTTCGCTGAGGGCTTCGCGGCTGGCATGGACAAGGTCGGACATCAGGCAGAGAGGATACCCGGCCGGGCGCTGCCCGGCACCCGTTTCAAGCCAGAGCACAGGCAACAACAACAGCAACAGCTTGCGTTCATGGCTCTGGGTTGCTGTTGCGGTGGATGGGGTGGGCAGGGCAGCCAGGACACGCCGTAAACCCGTCCTTGGGGGCTCGATGGCGCCATCCATGGCGCCAACGGTCCTGCCTACCCTGCCCGCCCCACCCTGGACAGTTTCCCGGTGACGGAATTCAAAGGCAGAGCAGAAGCGGTTGGTGTAACGGGGAAAGTAGAAGGGGTCGGAGCCGTTTTCCTTTGGAAAACGGTTCCGACCCCTCAGCGAGTGCGCGTAGCGCGCGACCCGCGTTTGATGTTGATTTTGTTCTTGCCTGCGGCGGCCGCAGGAAACTGTCCGTGGCCGGGTGGATGGGCTGGGCAGGGGCGTGAGCCGCATGGATGCGGCGACCGAGCTTACATGGACGTACTTGCAGCGCCCCCTGCCCAGTCCATCCACCCGGCCAACCCGCATCAGACCATCAGCCCGCCGCCGCAGAGGGGGCAGCGCCCGATGGAGGGGAATACCTCAGTACCGCTTGATCCCCGGCACCGTGCAACCTTCAATCTGCGCATGCGCCGACACCGCATTCTCCTTCTCGCCCCGTGCCAGGCGCGCCTGCTCGATCGTCGCCCAGTGCCGGCGGCACAGCGGCCCCGTCTTCGACCCCAGGTCCACGGCCTTGCGTGCGAACGTTTCCGCCTCCGCCCACTGGCCCTGCAGCAGCGCCAGTTCCGCGCGTTCCTGCAATACCGACGGATCACCGGCCACGATCTGCAACGCCTGGTCCAGGCTGGCGGCCGCGCCGGCCAGATCACTGGCCTGGCGCTGGGTCAGCGCCGTCTGCCGCAGATCCTCAACCTGCGAATCGCGCAACGGCTGCACCGACAGTTCCTTGTCATCCGGGCCAGCGGCAGCTTCCACCGCTGCCAGTCGTTGTGCGGGCGTGGTGATGTCCACCGGCTTGACCACCTGCGGCGCGCTGCTCACGCAGGCCGCCAGGGCCAGGCTGAGGCCACTCAGGACCAGGGGCTGGAACAGCAAACGGATAGTCATCGGCATCATCGGCTTGGAGGAGGAGTCGCTGCAGCGGGTGCTGCGGCGGGTTCAGCGGCGGGTTCCGGTTTACGGTCAAGGCCGAACCAGCTGCGCCAGCCGCCGCCCTCGCCTTCGGCACCGCCCTGCGCGTCCGGCACGGCGGCCGGTGCACATGGCTCGTAGGCAGGCGCATAGCCCACCACGAACGGGAAGCGGCGTGCGCCCGGGCAGCCTTCATCGGTGCTGTTGGTACCGGTCGCCGCAACCGGCTGCCAGTCGAGGCCCTTGTTGCTGACCTTCAGCGGCGCCGTCGGCAGACGCTGGAAGATGCCCGACCACACCCGCATCGCGCCGGTGGCGCCATACAGGCCGGCCTGTTCGTTCTGGTCGTTGCCCATCCAGATCACCGCCAGGTGGTCGCCGGTGTAACCGGCATACCAGCTGTCGCGGCCATCGTTGGTGGTGCCGGTCTTGCCGGCCGGCTGCAGGCGGCCCAGGCCATCGGCATTCAAGCGCTGCGCGGTACCGCTGGCCACCACCTGCTGCAGGCCGATGCTGATCAGGTTGGCGGCAATGGAGTCGCCCTCCTGTGCCGGTGCAGGCGTCTTGTCGTAGCGCTTGAGCAGCTTGCCCTGCGGATCGAGGACGCCACGCACCGCGTGCAGCGGCTGGATTTCGCCGCCCGATGCCAGGAACTGGTACAGCTGCGCCATCGCGTACGGGCTCTGGTCGGTCGAGCCGAGGATCACCGCCGGATTTGCCTCGGCCTTGATGCCGGCCAGCACGTGGATCAGCTGGGTCACCCGTTCCGGGCCGACCTGCATGCCCACGCGTACCGTGGCCTGGTTGTAGGAATGAGCCAGCGCATCGATCAGGCGCACGGTGCCATGGCTGCGGTTGTCCGCATTGCCGGGATTCCAGTTGCGGCCGCGGCTGAGCTGCACGGTCACCGGAGAATCGTCGACCCAGCTGGCCAGCGAATATCGGTCCGGCTGCGCGAGTGCGAGCAGGTACACGAACGGCTTGAGCAGCGAGCCGACCGGGCGCTGCGCCTCGATGGCGCGGTTGAAGCCGACCTCGGACACTTCGCGGCTGCCGATCACCGCCACCACGTCACCGTTGTGCACGTCGGTCATCACCAGGCCGGCCTGCAGCTCGGGGCGACGCTTGCTTTCCAGCGACTTGATGGTGCGCGTGACCGCGCCTTCGGCATAGGCCTGCGCGGACGGCGACATGCCGCTCATCACGCTCAGTCCGGCGCCCTGCAGAGCCGATTCCGGATAGTCGTGGCCAAGCTGGCGACGCACCAGGTCGACGTAGGCCGGGAAGCGGTTGGCTGCCACCAGGCCCGGGGTCTTGGGCACGCCCAGCGGCGCCTTCAACGCACGCTGGTACTCGGCATCATCGATCAGGGTCGCCTCGTGCAGTTTGCCCAGCACGAAGTTGCGACGGTCCAGCGCACGCTCGGGATTGCGCCGCGGGTCGTAGTACGACGGCCCCTTGACCAGGCCGATCAACAGCGCGATCTGCTCGGTTTCCAGCGAGGAGAGATCACGGCCGAACCAGAACTCGGCGCCGGAGGACATGCCGTGGATCGCCTGGCTGCCGCGCTGGCCCAGATACACCTGGTTGAGGTACGCCTCGAAGATGGTGCGCTTGTCATAGCGCGCTTCCATGATCAACGCGTACAGCACTTCGTTGAATTTGCGGGTGACGGTCTGTTCCTTGCCGATGCCGAGCAGACCACTGCGGGCCAGCTGCTGGGTCAGGGTGGAAGCGCCCTGCCGGCTCTGCCCACCGGAGCGGACCGTCACCCAGACCGCGCGCGCGATGCCGGACAGATCGATGCCGTGATGGCGGTTGAAGTCCTTGTCCTCGACCGCCTGCAGGCCAGTGACCAGCAGGTCCGGGGCCTCGTTCATGCGGATCAGGCGGCGTTCTTCCTGCTTCTGCCCATACAGCGTGGCGATGCGTGCAGGATCCATGCGGGCCGCCTTCAGCGCCTTGCGGCTGTCGGCGTCGCGCAGCGAGGCGATGCTGCCGCCGGACAGCGACAGCTCGACCCGACGCGGTGCGACCTGGCCATCGACGTCGTTGTAGCCGCGGCTGGAGATGACGAAGCGCCCGCCCTGCACCGCATAGGTTGCCGGTTCCTTGCCCTGGCCATCATCGCGATAGGCCGAGGCGGCCAGTTCGGTCTTCAGGGTCGCCGCATCCATCGCCTTGCCGGGCAACAGCACCAGCGGGCGTGCATAGACGCGCGTCGGGATCTGCCAGCGCAGTTCACCGAAGCGTTGCGTCACCTGTTGGTTCAGGTACAGCGTATAGGGGATCAGGAAACCCAATCCCAACGCGACCGCCGCCATGCTCCAGGTGATCAGCCGGCGCCGCCAGAGCGGACCGGTGTCCTGCTGGTCGTCGTCGTCGAAATCGTCGATATCGTCTGAATCGTAGCGTCGGGGCACGGGAATGCGACAATGTAGGGTCTGGCGAGTCTACCCCAGCCGCTGCGGCAGGCGAATTCTCCCGGCCCCCCTGCTTAAGCTGGAGTTGCAACCGGATGGCGATGTCCCTGGCCGAAATCCGCTACCTGATCAATCGCCTGACCGGGCTGGCCCGCCGCAGCCTGGCCAGCCTGCGTACCCGCGGCTGGCGGGCCACCTGGCAGCGGATCCGGGTGCACACCCAGCGCGCCGTTCCAGCACCGCGCAAACCGCTGTACCTGCCACCGGCACAGCCGTTCGCTCCCTTCGCGGTGCCCACCAGCGATACGCCGGAAGTAAGCATCGTCATTCCGGTCTACAACCACGTCGACCATACCCTGGCCTGCCTGCGCGCCCTCGCCGCGCACCCGCCGTCGGTGGCCTGCGAGATCCTGGTGGTGGACGACGGCAGCAGCGACGCAACGGTGCAGTGGATGCCGCAGATCAGCGGCCTGCGTTACGAAGTGCGCGAGCGCAACGGTGGCTTCATCGAGGCCTGCAACGACGGCGTGTCGCGCACGCGCGGCCGCTACGTGGTGCTGCTCAACAACGATACGGTGCCGCAGCCGGGCTGGGTGGAGGCATTGCTGGACACCTTTGCGACCGTCGCCGATGCCGGCCTGGTCGGCAGCCAGCTGCTGTATCCCGACGGCCGCCTGCAGGAATCGGGCGGGGTGATCTTCGGCGATGGCAGTGGCTGGAGCTACGGCCGTTTCGAAGCGGCCGATGACCCCCGCTTCGCCAGCCTGCGTGACGTCGATTACTGCTCCGGCGCCGCGCTGATGCTGCCCCGTGCACTGTGGCAGCAGCTGGGCGGCTTCGACACCCGCTACAAGCCGGCCTACTACGAAGACACCGACCTGGCGTTCCGCGTGCGTGCGCAGGGGCTGCGGGTGCTGGTGCAGCCGGCCAGCCGGGTGATCCACGATGAAGGCACCAGCAACGGCACCGATACCGGCAGCGGCGTGAAGGCTTACCAGGTACGCAACCAAGGTGTTTTCGCAGCCCGATGGGCCGCTGAACTGGCCTCTCATCCCAAGGTGGGTGAAGTGCCCTCGCCTGCGCTGCTGCTGCGCGGCCGGCGCCAGGTGCTGATCCTGGATGAGGAAGTGCCGCGCCCGGAACGCGACTCCGGCTCGCTGCGGCAGGTCAACCTGATCCGCCTGCTGCTGCAGGGCGGCGCCCACGTGGTGTTCGTGCCCACCCGGCGCGAACACGGCGGCGTGGCGACCGAAGCCCTGCAGCGGATGGGCGTGGAAGTCTGGTACACGCCCTTCCTGGACGGTGTCGCAGGCTGGCTGCGCAGCCATGGCACCCGCTTCAACGTGGTGATGATGGTGCGCCACCACGTCGCCAACGAATGCCTGCCGCTGCTTGAGCGCTACGCGCCGCAGGCCCGCACCGTGTTCGACACCGTCGACCTGCACTACCTGCGCGAGCGCCGTGGTGCGGAAGTGGCGGGCGATGCTGGCCTGCTGCGCAACGCCGAACGCACCCGCGCCAGCGAACTGGCAGTGATGGACCAGTGCGACATCACCGTGCTGGTCAGCGCTGCCGAGCGCGAACAGCTGCAGGCCGATGCACCCCAGGTGCGGGTGGAGCTGATCTCCAACCTGCATGAAGTTGCCGGCGCGGGCGCACCGTTCGCGCAGCGCCACGACCTGGTGTTCGTCGGCGGCTTCCGCCACCCGCCGAACCTGGATGCGATGGAGTGGTTCATCGGCGACGTGTTCCCGCACATCCGCGCGGCGCTGCCGCAGGTGCACCTGCATTGCATCGGTGCCGGCGCACCGGAGACGCTGCTTGCTCTGGCTGCTACCCAGCCGGGTGTAGTGATGCATGGCTTCGTCGAAGACATCGTTCCGTACATGGACGGTGCCCGCATCGCCATCGCGCCGCTGCGTTTCGGCGCCGGCGTGAAGGGCAAGATCAACCTGAGCATGGCCCATGGCCAGCCCGTGGTCGGCACCACCTGCGCGGTGGAAGGCATGCACCTGCGTGCCGGCCAGGATGTGCTGGTGGCCGACGATGCAGCGGGCTTTGCCGAGGCGGTGGTCCGCCTGTACCAGGACCCTGTGCTCTGGCAGCAGCTGGCCGCCGCTGGCCTGGCCAACGTGGCCGAGCATTTCTCGCTGGATGCCGCGTCGGCGACTGTGCAGCGGGTGTTCTTCGACTAGTCGATGTGGCCGCCAGCGTGCCGCAGGCGGTCCTCGAACGCGGCAAGTTCGGCCAGATCCGGCTGCAGCCGCCGCACCTGCTCCACGGCCGAGGCGGCAAATTCCACATCCCCGCGGCCCAGCCGTTCGCTGCCGATCGCCAGCCAGCGCTGTGCCAGGCGGGAACGCGCATCGGGCAATCCTGCGGCGGTCGGCGCCAGCGTCTGCCAGGCCTGCAGGCAAGCGCCCGCAGCCTGCACCCGGTTCTGTCGCAGGTTGTCATCGAAGCAGGACCTGCTGGCGGGCAGCAGACGCGCTGCCGCCGCCTTGACCCGGCTGTCGCGCGGCGCCAGTGCCTGCGCTTCGCGCAACGCATCGAAGGCGCTGTGACCGGGGGGGCTGATCCACTGCCCGGCACGCTCGGCACGATCGATCTGGCGCAACCGATCACGCAGCTGGCGCTCACGCTGGACAGCGCTGATGCCCGGCTGCTGCAACGACTGGCGTGCCTGTCGCGCACGCTGCAGGCGCTGTGCCAGCTGCTGCTGTGCCGCCTGCGAGGCGCCCAGCCCCGTCGCGAGCGCAGCGTCCTTGTCGGCCGCCTCGAACTGGAAGTCGTCGGCCCGCTTCTGGCTGCGCGCCAGCAGTGCCTGCACGGTCTGCTCGCGCCCACGCAGTGCAGTGGGATCATCGGCGGTGACCGCCAGCACGGCCTGGAAACTGTCGGCAGCCGTCTCGAGCTGCTGTCGTTTGAGCGCACGCTGACCTTGCTGCAGCCGCTGGTCGACGGCCTGGGCCAGCGCTTCCTGGCTGGCAGGAAGTTCGGAATGACCTGCATCGAACTGGCGTGCGCGCTGCAGGATCGCAGCCGCCGTGGCCAGTTCGCCGCGCGCGGCCTGTGCACGCGCCTGCTGCAGCAGATCGCTCAATGCGTCCTCGCGACCTTCCAGCGCAGGCAGATTGTCCGGCTGCAGCGCCAGCACACGCTGGAACAACGGCAGCGCGCTGCTGTCGCCGTCGTCCAGCCGCCCGGCTGCAAAGGCATTGCGGGCCTGCGCAAGCAGCGCGCCGATGCCAGCGCCGGCACGACGACGCGCCTGCAGTTGCTGCGCCACCGCGTCTGCCTCGGCACGCGGCACCTGCAGCTCACGCGCCAACGCCAGCGCCTGCGCACTACCGTCCAGGTCGCCCGCCTGCAGTCGCTCACGCGACTGCTGCAACGCTGCCGCGCCGGTGCGGGCCAGTCCCTGCCGCGCCTGCGGGCGGTCGCCATCCAACGCCAGCACCGCCTGGTAGCGTTCGCGCGCGCCGCTGCCGTCGGCCGCAGTCAGGCGCCCGTCGGCCAGCGCGCGATCGCCCTCGGCCAGCAGTTGCTCTATCTGTGGCTCATCCCAGAACCAGTCGGCCAGCGGCTTGCGCACCAGCACCAGCAGCACGAACACGGCTGCAGCCGCCAGCAGCGCCCAACGCCATACCCGGCGTGCATGGCGCACCTGCAGCCACCACCAGCGGCTTTCACGGCGAACGCGATCGAGCGCCGGATGTGCGGCGCCGTGTGAGCGATGCGGGGGCTCGCGTTCCATGCGTGCAGGGTAGCCGGGGCAGCGTGAAGCTCAGCCCAGACGACGCGCCTCACTGACGCCCGGCAGCGCATCGAGCTTGCCCAGCAGATTAGACAACTGGCCGTAGTCGCTGACCTTCAGCCGCAGGCGCAGATGCGCGCGGCCGCTGTTGCGGACGTTGTCGCTGTGGATGTCCAACACGTAGGCGTCTTCCTGTGCGATCAGGTTGGTGATGTCCTTCAGCAGCCAGCGGCGGTCAACTGCCTCGACCACCACATCCACTTCATAGCCGCCGCCGGCCTGGCCCCATTCCACCGGCAGGATCCGCTGCGGGCTGGTCGCAGCCAGCCGCGCCAGTGCGACGCAGTCTGCACGATGCACCGTGACACCCCGGCTACGGGTCAGGTAGCCGACAATCGGTTCACCGGCCACCGGCTGGCAGCAGCGCGCCAGCTGCACCAGCAGGTTGCCCACACCCTGTACGGTGAACTTGGACTTGCCCAGGTTCTCGCGGCGCGCGGTCGGCCGCGGCAATGCCGCCGTCGGCGCCGGCTGGCTGGCCGCACGCTCGGCTTCCAGCAGCGAACGGCTGACCTGGTTGGGGCCGGTATCGCCCAGCGCGACCTGGATGTACAGGTCGTCGACACTGTCGGCATGGAACTTCTTCGCCGCCGCGGACAGGTCCGAATGCTGCAGGCCCAGCCGCTTCAGTTCGCGCTCCAGCAGTTCGCGCCCTGCCTGCACGTTGCGCGCACGGTCCAGCTTGTGGAACCAGCTGCGTACCTTCTCGCGCGAGCGGTTGCTGGCCAGGAAGCCGTTGGCCGGCATCAGCCAGTCGCGGCGCGGGTCGGCCTCCTTGCCGGTCAGGATCTCGACCCGGTCCCCACTGCGTAGGCGATAGGTCAACGGCACGATGCGGCCGTTGACCTTGGCCCCACGGCAGCGGTGCCCGACCATGGTGTGCACCTGGTAGGCAAAATCCAGCGGTGTGGCACCTTGCGGCAGGTCCAGCACCTCGTCCTTCGGGGTCAACGCGTAGACCCGGTCTTCGGTCAGCTCGGCATCGAGCGCGCCGGCCAGTTCATTGCCCTGCCCGTCCTGTGCCTGCTCCAGCAGCTGCCGCATCCAGGTGATCTTGCGATCGAACGATTTCTCCGCGCCCTTGCCGCCTTCCTTGTACTTCCAGTGCGCGGCCACGCCCAGCTCGGCCTGCGCGTGCATGTCGTGGGTGCGGATCTGCACTTCGATGGTGCGCCCTTCCGGGCCGACCACCGCCGTGTGCAGCGAGCGGTAATCGTTGGCCTTGGGGCGGGCGATGTAATCGTCGAACTCGCTCGGCACCGGCGCCCACAGCGCATGCACCACGCCGAGCGCGGCATAGCAGGCGGCCACGTCATCGACCATCACCCGTACCGCACGGATGTCATACAGCTGGTCGAAGGCCAGGCGCTTCTTCTGCATCTTCCGCCAGATGCTGTAGATGTGCTTGGGCCGGCCGCTGACCTCGGCACGGATGCCCT
This sequence comes from Stenotrophomonas sp. LMG 10879, assembly GCF_002750935.1. NCBI lineage: Bacteria > Pseudomonadati > Pseudomonadota > Gammaproteobacteria > Lysobacterales > Lysobacteraceae > Stenotrophomonas > Stenotrophomonas sp. LMG 10879. The sequence continues at coordinate 50,560 of NZ_PEJT01000002.1, read as the reverse complement.
GCACGCCCAGTTCGCGCGACAGCACCTTCTTCACGTTCTCGACGTAGCGCTCGCGGGCGATGCGCGTTTCGTCGACCTCGCGCGCGATGCGCCGGTAGGTGTCCGGTTCCAGGTGGCGGAACGCCAGGTCTTCCAGTTCCCATTTCAACTGCCAGATGCCCAGCCGGTTGGCCAGCGGCGCATGGATGTCGCGGGTCAACTGGGCCAGCGCGCGGCGCTGCTCCTCATCGAGCTTGTCGGCCGCGCGCATGCGCGCCAGCTGCCGGGCCAGCAGGATCGGCACCACCCGCAGGTCGCGGATGATGGCCAGCAGCAACCGGCGCAGGCCTTCGCTGTTGCGGCCCGCCTCGCGTCCGGCGTGCAGGGCCCACACCGGATCGGCCGCATCCTGGCCATCGAGCAGGCCGATCACCGCCGCTTTGTGGCTGCCCAGCGGCAGTGCGTCGAGGTGGACGCGCAGGCCCGGCAGATCGAACAGCAGGGCTGCCACCACGGCGCCCTCGTCTGCCGAGAGCATTGCCAGCGCATCCAGCGTATCGCCCAGCACCGACCAGCTGGCACGCATCTGTGGGTCGCAGTCCGGCGATTCCCAATGCCCGCGCAGGGCCTGGCGCAGCGGAGCCGGCAGCACGGCTGCCGAGGGACGGTTCAACAAGGCATCCAGGCCGGGGACGGAAGCGCGGTTCACAGCATCGAGCAGGCAAGACAGAAGCCCCTACACTAGCGCCGCAGCCGTTCAGGAACAATCGCCGCGGCCACCATCGCCGGGAATGTGGACATGCCGCTACACTCGCCGACATCCACCGGAGAGTTCCGCCATGCCTTCGATCACCCTGCCTTTCCGCCCGCGCCTGCTGGCCTGTGCCGCACTGCTGCTGTCCCTGTCGGCGCCCGCCCTGGCCCAGCGCGTGGTGCAGGGTGACCTGCAGCAGCAGATGTCAGCGGCCGAATTCAAGGCCGCCGGCCTGGACAAACTCAATGCCGCGGAGCTGGCCACGCTGAACCGCTGGCTGCAGGGCAAGGTTGAAGCCGCCACCACCGAAGCCGTCGCTGCGGTGCGTGAGGAAGCGCGCGAGGAAGGCCGCCAGGAAGTGATTGTGAAGAACCGCGGCTTCTTCGACTTCGGTAGCAACGAGCCGATCAGCGGTGTGCTGCAGGGCGAGTTCCGCGGTTTCGGCAAGGGCCGGATCTACGTGCTGGACAATGGCCAGCAGTGGGAACAGACCGATACCACCTCGGTGTCCGGCGTGCGCAAGCAATCGCCGAAGGTCAGCATCAGCCCCGGGGTGATGGGCGTGTGGTACCTGAAGGTCGAAGGCGTGAACACCCAGCCCAAGGTGCGTCGCACCAAGTAACGGCGCCATCGGCCGCTACCGCCGGGACCCGCAGTAGATCCACGCCATACGTGGATGGCATTCCGATTGACCCCACCGGCGAGCACCCGGCGGGGTCAGGCCGGGCGTTACGAGGCCTGGCGCAGTGCGGTCACCCGCTGCGCCAGTTTCTTCGCCGAAACGCCGGTGCGTGCGCCCAGTTCCTGCGCGAACAACGACACCCTCAGTTCTTCGAGGTCCCAGCGCAATGCCTGCCATTGCGGCCGCTCGCGCAGGCCCTGCTGCTCGCCCACCTGCAATGCCTCCAGGAATGGATGCAGTTCCAGCATGCGCGCCTGGTCACGCGGCGGATCGCGCTTGGCACGTTCGGTGCGCAGGATCATCGCTTTCAGGTAGCGCGGGTACTGCGCCAGGGCATCGGCCGGTGTGTCACGCAGGAAACCCGGATGGATCAGCCCAACCAGCTGCGCTTCCATGTCATCCAGATTGCCGCGCGCCCAGCCCATCAACGGCGCCTCCAGCATCGGCTTCAACTCGGCCACCAGGGCAAGGATCGACTCGGCCAGCTTCAACCGCTGCATGGCCTCGCCGAACAGCGCTTTTGCCGCATGTTCGCGACGCTGCTCGAATGCCGCCGCATCGCGGATATCGCCCAGACCATCAGCCAGCACGGCATTCAGCGCCGCGTCGACCAGATCGCCACGCAGGCGTTCCTGGGTTTCGATCGAGGCGTACAACAGTCCGGTTTTCGGCGCGACCGGCAACTGCTTGCGTGCCTGTTTGATCTTCTCGCCCAGGCCGATCTCCAGCAGTCGACGCACGCCGAGCGGGTGTAATTCCTCGGCCTGTTGGCGATCGGCGTAGATACGCAGTGCGACGCTGTCCCCTTCATCCTTCAGCGCGGGATAGGCCGGCACGCCGGCTTCACCCGGTACCTGCAGCGGAATCGGTGTGGCCGGGAAGTTGCGCAGGCCGTCGGCCGCCATCTCGCGCCCGGCACGTGCGGCGAATGCATCGCCGGCACGGCCGCCGAACTTCGCACGCAGCGCATCCAGGTCGCGCGATGTTGCCAGCACCTTGCCCTGCTCGTCGCGCAGGCGCAGGTTCATGTGCAGGTGCGGCTCGATTGAACCGGGCTCGAAATCGATCGCGGCCACGCTTGCCCCGGTTGCCCGTGACAGGAAGCGCGCCAGCTCGCCGGTGATCGCATCGGCGCTGGGCTGCGGGAAGGCCTCGTAGAACGCACGCGCGAAATCCGGCGCCGGCACGTAGTTGCGCCGCATCGCCTTGGGCAGGCTGCGGATCAATGCCGCCGCCTTGTCGGCAACGAAACCGGGCGCGAGCCATCCCAACTGCACCGCATCCAGCGCATTGAGCAGGTGAAGCGGCACGTCCAGGGTCACGCCGTCATCTTCGGCCCCCGGTTCAAAGCGGTAGTGCAGCGGCAACCGTGCCTGGCCCAGCGCCAGGTACTTCGGGTAGCGCTCCTGCTCGCTGCCTTCGCCCGGCAGCAGATCCACCAGCGACCAGTGCAGTCCCTTGCGCTGTTCCGGCGGCAACGCCTTCCACCACGCATCCAGTCCAGACGCGGAGTGGATCTGCGGCGGCACCCGGTCCAGGTACCAGCGTGCCTGCCAGTCTTCGTCGGCGACGATGCCGGCGCGGCGCAGCTTGGCTTCTTCCTCGCGCGCCTGCTCCAGCACCTTCTGGTTGTCGGCCACGAAGCTGGCACGGGTGTTGATTTCACCGGTCACCAGCGCCTGGCGCACGAAGATGTCGTGCGCTTCGCCGGCATTGATACGGCCGTAGTGCACCGGCTTCTTCGGTGCCAGCACCAGCCCGAACAGACTGATCTGTTCGGAGGCCAGCACCTGGCCCTGCGCACGCGACCAGTGCGGATCGAAGTGCTTGCGCAGCAGCAGGTGCGGTAGTTCGGCAATCACCCAGTCCGGCTCGATTGCCGCCAGGGTCATGCCCCACACCTTCTGCGTATCCAGCAGGTTGGCTGCCAGCAGCCACGGCGGCGGCCGCTTGGACAGCGTCGAGCCGGGGAACGGCAGGAAACGGCGCTGGCGCGGCGCCTGGAAATCGCCCTTTTCGCTGCGATGGCCGATCTGCGTGGGCAGGCCCGCCACCAGCGCCCGATGCAGGGTCTGGTAGGCATTGGCGCGCGCGCGCTCGCTGTAGCCGCCGCCCTCCGGAGCCTGATCTTTCTGTGCGCGCGCAGCAACCGGTGCCGGCGTTGCTTCGGCCTTGCCCTCGCGGGCCAGGCGCGCGGCACGATGCAGCTGGCCACGGGTTGCCTTCACTGCAGTGGCGTCATCGCGTGCGACTGGCGAGGCACTGCTGCCAGCCAGCAGCGGCGCCATCGATGTCTCGTTGGCTTCTTCCTTCCAGCCCAGCTCCTCGCACAACAGGCGCAGCTGCCGATGCAGCTCGCGCCATTCACGCATGCGCAGGAAACCGAGGAAGTGGCGGCCACACCAGTCGCGCAGCTTGGACTGGGTCAGATCCTCATGGGACTGGCGATAGGCGTCCCACAGGCGCAGCACACCGACGAACTCGGAGCGGCCGTCAGCGAACTGGGCATGTGCGTTATCAGCGGCGCCACGCGCTTCGGGCGGGCGCTCGCGCGGGTCCTGGATGCCCAGGAACGAGGCGATCACCAGCATCGGCCGCAGGCAACCGGCCGCCTGTGCGGCCACCAGCATGCGTGCCAGCTTCACGTCCACCGGCAGGCGCGCCATCTGCTTGCCGATCGCGGTCAGATGGCGCTCGCTGTCGATCGCCCCCAGCTCGGTCAGATGCTGCCAACCGTCAGCGACGGCCCGCTCATCCGGCGCCTCAAGGAACGGGAAGTCCTCGATGCGGCCCAGGCCGAGCTGCAGCATGCGCAGGATCACCCCGGCCAGGCTGGAGCGACGGATTTCCGGATCGGTGAACTCTGGTCGTGCCTGGAAATCGGCCTCGGCATACAGGCGGTAACAGATACCTTCAGCCACACGGCCACAGCGACCCTTGCGCTGGTTGGCGCTGGCCTGCGAGATCGGCTCGATATGCAGGCGGTCAAGCTTGTTGCGCGGGCTGTAACGCTTGACGCGGGCGAAACCGGGGTCGACCACGTAGCGGATGCGCGGCACCGTCAGCGAGGTCTCGGCCACGTTGGTGGCCAGCACGATGCGCCGGTTTGGACCCGGGTTGAACACCCGGTCCTGGTCCTGGTTGGACAGCCGCGCGTACAGCGGCAGCACCTCGGTGTTGCGGTATTTGCGCCGTTCCAGCGACTGGTGCGCATCGCGGATCTCGCGCTCGCCCGGCAGGAAGATCAGCACATCACCGCGCGAATCCAGGCGGGTGATTTCATCGATGGCCGAGACGATGGCATCGTTGACCGTGCGCTCGCCCTGCTCTTCGCCCTCGCCTTCCAGCGCGCGATAGCGTACCTCCACCGGATAGGTGCGGCCTTCGACACTGATCACCGGCGCGTTGTCGAAATGCTGGGCGAAACGCTCGGTGTCGATGGTCGCCGACGTGACGATCAGCTTCAGGTCCGGGCGCTTGCGCAGCAGCTGCTTGAGATAGCCCAGCAGGAAGTCGATGTTGAGGCTGCGTTCGTGCGCTTCGTCGACGATGATCGTGTCGTAGTTCGACAGCCAGTGGTCGCTGGCGATCTCCGCCAGCAGGATGCCGTCGGTCATGAACTTGATGCGGGTGTCTTCGCCGACCTTGTCATTGAAGCGCACCTGGTAGCCCACCAGCTGGCCCAGCTCGCTGTGCAGTTCCTGCGCGACGCGACTGGCCACCGCACGCGCGGCGATCCGTCGCGGCTGAGTGCAGCCGATCATGCCCGCCTGGCCACGGCCGGCGGCCAGGCACAGTTTCGGCAGCTGCGTGGTCTTGCCCGAGCCGGTTTCACCGGCGATCACCACCACCTGGTGGTCGCGGATCAGCTGGGTGATGGTCTCGGCTTCACGCGCAATCGGCAGCTGAGGGTCCAGAGTAATAGCCGGCTGTTGTTGCGCCCGCGCCTGCCGGCGCTGCACCGAAACCTGCAAGGCCTGCTCGAAACTGGCGGCCAGTGCCGCATCCTGTGGCTTGGCCTGGCAACGCGAGAGCATTCCCAGCAATCGTCCACGGTCGCGGCTCATGGCGCCGTCGATGGCGGCACGCTGTTGGCGCTGGCGGGACTGCGGCATTTTGTCGATAGCGTTCATCAATCGGTTCGTTTAAAACTTTGAATGCGACCAGTCATCAAGACTGATTTATTGTGAAGGCCAACGATTCCACAAGGAGGAACCCCATGGCGAAGACCAAGAGCACGACCAAGCCCAAGACCGGCAAGCAGAAGCTTGCGGCTTCCGCGCCGTCGGCCCCCAACATCGATATCGGGATCACCCAGGGCGACCGCAAGAAGATCGCCGACGGTTTGGCGCGGTTCCAGGCCGATGCGTTCACGCTCTACCTGAAGACCCACAACTTCCATTGGAATGTCACCGGGTCGATGTTCAACTCGCTGCACACCATGTTCGAGACGCAGTACACCGAGCAGTGGGCGGCACTGGACGATGTGGCCGAGCGCATCCGCGCACTGGGCTTCAATGCCCCGGGCTCCTACCGGGAATTTGCTGCACTGACCTCGATCGTCGAGGAGCCGGGCCTGACCGACAGTGCGGACTGGCGTGAAATGGTACGCCAGTTGGTGGTCGCCAACGAAGCGGTATGCCGTACGGCACGTGAAGTGCTGGATGTGGCCTCCAAGGGCGACGATGCCCCGACCGAGGATCTGATGACCCAGCGCCTGCAGACCCACGAGAAGTACGCGTGGATGCTGCGCTCCCTGCTCCAGTAAGCGTTTGGGGTTTCCGGCAGGGCTGCGCCCTGCACCCGCAGAGGCAACTGCAACGGCAACGGCCGAAGCAAAAGCTGGTTTCCTGTGGGTTGGCGGGGTGGGTCCGGTGGCAGGGGACGCCGTAAACCCGTCCTTGGGGGCTTGGCCGCGGCATCCATGCCGCGGACACCCCTGCCACCGGCCCCACCCCGCCTTCGACAGATTTCCGCGATCTGTCGGACCATCTCTTGGGGTCGGATCCGTTTTCCGCAGGAAAACGGATCCGACCCCATTTTGTTTGTCGATATCTGACAGATTTGATCCACGCATGGCGTGGATGGCCCCACCGCCACCGGGAAACTGTCGAAGGCGGGGCGGTGTCGGATTGCGGGGTGTCCGCGGCATGGATGCCGCGGCCAAGCCTACAGGGACGTACTTGCGGCGTCCCCGCAATCCGACACCGCCCCGCCAAACCACGGATCACCCCAGAGCCAGCTGTTGCCTTTGACGTTGACGTCGACGTTGCTCTGGCTCATGGCAGGTGCAGGGCGCAGCCCTGCCGACTCCCCGCCGGGGTAAACTAGCCGGATGGCTTCCCGTCCCGCGCACGACCTGCTCCGCCGCGTCTTTGGTTACGACGATTTCCGTGGTCCGCAGCAGGACATCGTGGAGCATGTGGCTGCCGGTCACGATGCCCTGGTGCTGATGCCTACCGGTGGCGGCAAGTCGCTGTGCTACCAGGTGCCCGCCCTGCTGCGTGACGGCTGTGGCATCGTCATCTCGCCGCTGATCGCGCTGATGCAGGACCAGGTCGAAGCCCTGCGCCAGCTCGGCGTGCGCGCCGAATTCCTGAACTCGACCCTGGACGCCGAAACGGCCGCCCGGGTCGAACGCGAACTGCTCGCCGGCGAGCTCGACATGCTCTATGTCGCTCCCGAGCGCCTGCTGACCGGCCGCTTCCTGTCGCTGCTGTCGCGCAGCCGGATCGCCCTGTTCGCCATCGACGAAGCCCATTGCGTGTCGCAATGGGGCCACGACTTCCGCCCCGAATACCGGCAGCTGACCGTCCTGCACGAGCGCTGGCCGGAGATTCCGCGGATCGCCCTGACCGCTACCGCCGACCCGCCGACCCAGCGCGAGATCGCCGAGCGCCTGGACCTGGCCGAGGCCCGTCACTTCGTCAGCTCCTTCGACCGCCCCAACATCCGCTACACCGTGGTGCAGAAGGACAACGCCCGCAAGCAGCTGAGCGATTTCCTGCGCAGCCATCGCAGCGAGGCCGGCATCGTCTACTGCATGTCACGGCGCAAGGTGGAGGAAACCGCCGAGTTCCTGTGCACGCAGGGTTTCAACGCCCTGCCCTACCACGCCGGCCTGCCCTCGGAAGTGCGTGCCAACAACCAGCGTCGGTTCCTGCGCGAAGACGGCATTGTGATGTGCGCGACCATCGCCTTCGGCATGGGCATCGACAAGCCGGACGTGCGCTTCGTCGCCCACACCGACCTGCCCAAGTCGATGGAAGGCTATTACCAGGAGACTGGCCGCGCCGGCCGCGATGGCGAAGCCGCCGAGGCCTGGCTTTGCTATGGGCTGGGCGATGTGGTGCTGCTCAAGCAGATGATCGAGCAGTCCGAGGCCAGCGAGGAGCGCAAGCAGCTCGAGCGGTCCAAGCTCGACCACCTGCTGGGCTACTGCGAATCGATGCAGTGCCGCCGCCAGGTACTGTTGGCCGGTTTCGGTGAAACCTATCCCAAGCCCTGCGGCAACTGCGACAACTGCCTGACCCCGCCTGCGGCCTGGGATGCCACCATCCCCGCGCAGAAGGCCTTGAGCTGTGTGTACCGCAGTGGCCAACGCTTCGGCGTCGGCCACCTGATCGACGTCCTGCGTGGCAGCGAGAACGAGAAGGTCAAGCAGCAGGGCCACGACAAGCTGAGCACCTACGCCATCGGCCGCGACCTCGATGCGCGCACCTGGCGCAGCGTGTTCCGCCAGCTGGTGGCTGCCAGCCTGCTGGAAGTGGACAGCGAGGGCCATGGCGGCCTGCGCCTGACCGATGCCAGCCGCGACGTGCTGACCGGTCGCCGCCAGATCAGCATGCGCCGTGATGCGGTCAGTGCCAGCACCGGTCGCGAACGCAGCGCGCAGCGCACCGGCCTGTCGGTGCTGCCACAGGACCTGGCCCTGTTCAACGCCCTGCGTGGCCTGCGTGCCGAGCTGGCGCGCGAGCAGAACGTACCGGCCTTCGTGATCTTCCACGACAGCACCCTGCGCAACATCGCCGAACAGCGCCCGACCTCGCTGGACGAACTGGCCCGGGTGGGCGGCATCGGCGGCACCAAGCTCAGCCGCTATGGCCCGAGGTTGGTGGAGATCGTGCGCGAGGAAGGGTAGCGCCAACCGTGCGCTGCGGCCCCTGTAGAGCCGAGCCCACGCTCGGCTGCCTTTGCCGCAGAAGCAGCCGAGCATGGGCTCGGCACTACATTGGTGCGGGTCCAACCTTGAACACACCATTCAGCATGAAGTGCATCCGGCCCCGCTTGCGGCTAAATTGACGCCATGTCCCTCGCCTCGACCCTGCTCCGTGTCGTGCTCATGCTCAGCCTGTTGCTCAACGGGCTGAACGCGGCCATGGCCAGCGGACACGAGGACATGGGTCGCATGGCCCATGCGATGACCTCACACATGACCAATGAGGGCGACGCGGACTGCCACCACCACGCCGGCATGACCGCCGACGAGGCGCCGCAAGCCAAGGCCCCTGCCCATGACGCGCACTGCCAGATCAAGGACTGCGTGCGCAGCTGCGCCCAGCACCCGCTGCTGGCGGTGCAGGCACTGCCGTTCCTGACGGGTCCCGGTCTCTCCTTGACCCCCCAGCCGATGCCTGCCAACGGCCGCCCGGCACCGCCGCTGCCGCCGATCTCACGCCCTCCCATCGGCTGATCCAACACGCCTCGTGCGCGCTGCGCACTGAAGCCGGCCTTGCGCTGGCGTCTTTCCGTGTTTGGAGTCACCACCATGAGTACCCGTATTCCTCCCGGCCCGGGCGCTGTGCCCATGCCGTCGCGCCGTCTTTTCGTACAGGGCATCGCCGCTGGCGGCGTGGTTGCCGGCATCGCCGCGGCCGGCGTCCCGCAGCATGCGCTCGCCGCCGCCTCTGCCGCGCCACGCCTGGCCGGCGCGCCGGCAGTCATCAGCGATACCCGCGTCGAACTGGCCATCGGCGAGTCGCTGGCCAACTTCACCGGCCGCACCCGCCCGGCGATCACCGTCAACGGCTCGCTGCCGGCACCGATCCTGCGCTGGCGCGAAGGCCAGACCGTGGACCTGTTCGTGCGCAACACGCTCGGCCAGCACCCCACCTCCATCCACTGGCACGGCATCCTGCTGCCGGCCAACATGGATGGCGTGCCCGGCCTGAGCTTCAACGGCATCGGCCCGGGCGAGACCTACCACTACCACTTCGATCTCAAGCAGTCCGGCACCTACTGGTATCACAGCCATTCGCTGTTCCAGGAACAGGCAGGGCTGTACGGTGCGCTGATCATCGACCCGGCCGAACCGGCGCCCTACCGGCATGACCGCGAGCACGTGATCATGCTGTCCGACTGGACCGACATGGATCCGGGCGCGCTGTTCCGGCGCATGAAAAAGCTCGCCGAGCACGACAACTACTACAAGCGCACCCTGCCCGACTTCCTGCGCGACGCCCGTCGCGATGGCTGGTCGGCCGCGCTGTCCGACCGCGGCATGTGGGGCCGGATGCGGATGACGCCCAGCGACATCTCCGACATCAACGCGCACACCTACACCTACCTGATGAACGGCACGGCGCCGGCCGGCAACTGGACCGGGCTGTTCCGCAGTGGCGAAAAGGTGCTGCTGCGCTTCATCAATGGCGCGTCGATGACCTACTTCGACGTGCGCATCCCCGGCCTGAAGATGACCGTCGTCGCCGCCGACGGCCAGTACATCCATCCGGTCAGCATCGACGAGTTCCGCATCGCCCCGGCCGAAACCTACGACGTACTGGTTGAACCCAGCGGCCAGGATGCCTTCACCCTCTTCTGCCAGGACATGGGCCGCACCGGCTATGCCGCCGGCACCCTCGCCGTGCGCCATGGCCTGCAGGCACCGATTCCCGCGCGCGACCCGCGCCCGTTGCTGACGATGAGCGACATGGGTCATGACATGGGCAGCGGGGGCCATGGTGACCACGACATGGCAGCAATGAAGGGCATGGAAGGCGGCTGCGGCGCCAGCCTGGGTCACGGTGCGCATGGTGGCGGCGATACCGCCAGCAAGGCGCCAAAGCACCCGGCCAGCGAGCGCAACAACCCGCTGGTGGACATGCAGAGCTCGGCCACCGAGCCGAAACTGGACGACCCCGGCATCGGTCTGCGCGACAACGGCCGCCAGGTGCTCACCTATGGTGCGATGCGCAGCCTGTTCGACGACCCCGACGGCCGCGAGCCCGGTCGCGAAATCGAGCTGCACCTGACCGGCCACATGGAGAAGTTCTCCTGGTCGTTCGACGGCATTCCCTTCGCCGGTGCCGAGCCGCTGCGCCTGAACTACGGCGAGCGCATGCGCATCGTGCTGGTCAACGACACCATGATGCAGCACCCGATCCACCTGCATGGCGTGTGGAGCGACCTGGAAAACGCGCAGGGTGAATTCCAGGTGCGCAAGCACACCATCGACATGCCACCCGGCACGCGCCGCACCTATCGCGTGCGCGCCGATGCACTCGGTCGCTGGGCCTACCACTGCCATCTGCTGTACCACATGGAAGCCGGCATGATGCGCGAAGTGAGGATCGAAGAATGAGCCGCTCCCTGCTTGCTCCGAGCCTGTTGACCCTCGGCCTGTTGGCCGCGCTGCCCGCGTTCGCGCAGTCCCATGGCGGTCATGACATGACAGCGCCCTCGCCTGCTGCCGATACCACGCCAGCGGCGGCTGCCGACGTGGATCATTCGAAGATGGACCACAGTGCGATGGACCATTCAACGATGGACCATGGTGCGATGGATCATTCGACAATGGGCCACGGCACGCCCGCGCCGACCGAGCCACGCGAGCCGATCCCGGTCCCCACCGATGCCGATCGTGCAGCCGCGTTCCCACCCATCGCGCATGGTGCGATGGAGCACGCCCCGGAGATCAACAGTTTGTTGCTGATTGATCGCCTGGAACACTGGGATGGAAAGAACGGCAACGGCCAGGCCTGGGAGGCCAGTGGCTGGATCGGCGGCAACATCAACCGCCTGTGGCTGCGCACCGATGGCGAACGCAGTGAAGGCCGCACGGAATCATCAGGCGTGGAAGCACTCTACGGGCGTGCCATTTCGCCGTGGTGGGACGTGCTGGTCGGCGTACGCCAGGACTTCCGCCCCGCCGACTCACGCACCTGGGCGGCGATCGGCATCCAGGGGCTGGCACCGTACAAGTTCGAAAGCTCGGCCACGCTATATGCCGGCTCCGGTGGCCAGCTGATGGCCAAGGCCGAGATCGAATACGACGTGTTGTTGACCAACCGGTTGATCCTGCAGCCCCTGCTGGAAGCGACCGTGGCCAGCAAGGATGAACCCGAGTACGGCATCGGCCGCGGCCTCAACAAGGTCGAAGCCGGCCTGCGCCTGCGCTACGAGCTCAACCGCCGATTCGCGCCGTACATCGGCATCAGCCGCGAGCGCGCCTTCGGCGATACCGCCGACTATGCAGGCGACCATGCACGCGATACGCGCTGGGTCGCCGGCATCCGCATGTGGTTCTGAGCAGCCGATCATGAGCAGCAGCCAGCCCCGGCAACCGCCGGGGCCGGCTACACTGCCGCACGTTCCATTGCAGGCTGCACCATGTCGTTGCATATCCGCCGCGCTACCCTGGCCGACGTCGACGCCCTGTCGGCGATCGCCATTGCCACCTATACCGAAACCTGGGGCGATTCCTATCCGCCGCAGGACCTGCACCGCTTCCTGCAGGATCACTACGGCGCCGAGCCACAGCGAGCGGAACTGTCGGACCCGCGCAGCGCGGTGTGGCTGTTGCTGGAGGGTGAAACGGTGGTGGGCTATCTGGCCGCCGGTGCCAACACCCTGCCGCATGCGGACGCGCGCGATGGCGACATCGAACTCAAACGCCTGTACATCTTGGCCAGCCACCAGAACGGCGGCCACGGCGCGCGCCTGATGGATGCCTTCATGGCCTGGCTGGACCAGCCACAGCGCCGCACCCTGTGGGTGGGCGTGTGGGAAGAGAACTTCGGCGCCCAGCGCTTCTACGCGCGCTACGGCTGCAGCAAGGCAGGCGAGTACGACTTCATCGTCGGCGACAGCCGCGACCGCGAATTCATCCTGCGCCGACCCTGAGCGACCTCAGAAATCGAACAGCTCGGAGAGGAAGCTCTCCTTCTTCTTTTTCTTGTAGCCCTGGCTGTACTGGCCACGGTTGTCATCATGGCGCTGGCCGAGATGACGGGTATCGCGGTGCATCACCGGCGGCGGTGCGGCCTGCGGTTGCACCGCCGCGGGCCCTGGCGACGGCATGGCGGCACCTGCACCGTCGGTGGCGCGTTCGATGATCTTGTCCAGTTCGCCACGATCCAGCCATACACCACGGCAGCTCGGGCAGTAGTCGATCTCGATGCCATGGCGCTCGGCCATCTGCAGGGTCTGGGTCTTGCACACGGGGCACAGCATTCGCATTGCTCCTGTCGGTCTGGCCTCGACTGTACCTGCGTGCGGATGACTGTGCGGCAACGCATGACCGATGGCACAGGGACTTCCGGCGCGTGCCGCCGCGTCCCCCGCCCTGCAGACTGCCCGCTCCCCCGCTGCAAGGAATGCAGATGACTGCCAGCGACTCGATTCCCACCGGCATGCGCCTGTTGCTGGTGCTGCTGGGCGTTGGCCTCGGCCTGAACGTGCGTGACATCAGTGCCGCGCTGGGAGCTCCGATTACCGCCCTGCCCATGCCCTACGGTGGCAGCCTGCTGGACAACGCGCTGGCGGTGCTGGTCGCACTGCTGCTGGCCACGCTGCTGCGCCCCCGCGGAGTGGGCCTGCTGGCCAGCCTCGGCCTGCGCGGAAACGGCATGCGTGGCCCGTTGTGGGTGCTGCTGGCCAGCCTGCCGTGCTGGCTGGGGCTGGCCCTGCTGGGGACGCCCAACACGGCGCTGACGACGCTGGACGCCAGGATGCTGGCCGTGCTGTTCCCGTTCGCCGAAGAAGTGCTGTTCCGCGGCCTCGGCTTCGTGCTGTTTGTGAAGATCGTGCGCGGCCCCTGGCCGTTGCTCGCACTGCCGCAGGCCCTGCTGTTCGGCTGGGTGCATTGGCTCGGGTTCGGCGGCGTCGACGGCGGCGGCACCGCCCTGTTCGTCGGCGCGGTCATCGCCTTCGGCGGATTCATCTTCGCCTGGCTGAACCATCTGGACGGCGACACCCTGTGGTGCGGTCTGGTGCTGCACGTGTCGATGAACCTGGCCTGGAATGTGTTCAGCCTCGACGACACAGTTGCATTGGGCTGGCAGGCCACCAGCCTGCGCATCGGCACTGCACTGCTGGCGGTTGCGGCACTGGCCTGGCACGTCCGCCGCCAGCGCAGCAATCCGCTGTAACGCCTACTTAGCCGATCCTGCACACGGGGCTCACTGGGGGCTTGCGCATACTTGCGCGCCTTCCATGCCCTGCCGTCCGGAGTTGTTGCGTCATGCTGCTGTCCAAGCGCCACGTTGAACCACGCGTCCTGTTGATCGAAGACGCCGAGGAAACCCGTGAACTGAGCCGGATGGCGCTGGAGAGCCAGGCCTGCCACGTCGCAGGCGTGAGCAGCGCCGAAGCCGCACTGGGCCTGCTGGCGGCGGGAGAGCGCTTCGACCTGATGTTCACCGACGTCAATCTCGGCCCGGTCAGTGGCATCGAGGCCGCCAACCGCGTGCGCAGCCTGTATCCCGAGCTGCCGATCCTGGTGACCTCGGGCATGGACCAGCACGCTGTGCTGCCGCAGCTGCAGGACGGCATCCACTTCCTGCCCAAGCCCTACAACATGAGCGAGCTGCTGGATGCGATCCGGTTGTGCTTCCGCCATGCGGATGTCGGCGTGTTGACCGGGGCGGATGCACAGGCAGCGTGAGACGTTCATCCACGCATGGCGTGGATCTACTGCGATGCGCACCGTTGCGGCAACGGAAAATGCTGCCAGTAGATCCACGCCATGCGTGGATGGCGCCGGCCGTCAACCGCCGGTATACGGTCCTTCGCCCGGAAGTACCTGCAGCAGCGCACGGGTGATCACCCGCGGATACACAGTGAGATGGTCTTCGCCATCAATCACGATGTTCTCCACCTGCAGCTTGCGGCCACCGCGCTGCAGCTGGGCAGTAAAGTCGGCGGCCTGCCGCAGCATGTCGTTGCCGGTGGAGTAGCGCGGCCCTTCCTTGACCGTCTCGTAGCTGCCCACTGACAACAGCACGCGGGTCGGCTGCGCCGGGATGACGGCGGCGTCCTGCATGCGCGGCAACAGACGCTGGTCGAACCACAGCGACGGGCTGGACAGAATGTAGGTGCTGAACATGTCCGGCTGGGTCGTCAGCACGTAAGCACCAAACAGCGCGCCATAGGAATGCCCCGCGAACACGCGCCGGGCCGGATCGGTACGGTAGCGCGCATCGACCATCGGCAACACCTGCGCAGCCACAAAGTCGCGATAGTGCGCGGCACCACCGTAGGTAACATCATCGCTGTAGTAGCCGGCTGGCGTACGCACCGGGTTGCTGGGCGTGTAATCGCGCGAGCGGCTCTGCTTGGACGTCAGGCCTTCCTGCGGCGGCAACCCGACCAGGATGAAATCCTCGATGTTGACGCCCTGCTGCCCCACCAGGTTGCGCACGCTGCGCACCAACGGGAAGCTGTACAGCGCATCGGTCACGTACAGCACCGGATAGCGCTTCTGCGGCTGCGCCGCGTAGCCGGCAGGCAACGCCACCCACAGGGCATAGTCGCGCCCTATCGGGTCATGCACGCGCAGTGATTCGGTATCGGGCAGCACAACGCCTGGCACGGCCGTCGCGCTTTCCCTGGCTTCATTCTGCGATGCCGGCGGCGCCACCGACATCGCGCAACCTGCCAGGGCCAAGCAGGCCAGCACACTCCATCCACGCACACGCTGCATCCGCGCTCTCCTGTTGCGGGCGGCGCACCCAGATGGCGCCGCTACCGCATCCTCACACGCCGCGTTGCCGCACGCCAAGCCACTCTCAGGGCGAGGCCGGCGGCGGTGCCGGGAACAGCGTGGGCAGGGCCTGCAGCGCCGCCGGGTGGTAGATCGTCGCGTGGGTCTCTTTCGGCAGCGGCTGGTATTTCACCAGCGTTGCCGGTGATGCCTGCTGCAGCTCCGCCGCCAAGCGCGCGCTCGACGCGGCCAGTTCCGGCTGACCACTGCTGGCCAGGAACAGTCGCGCGCCACTGCGGGCAACTGACGGCAACTGCTTGCCTGCGCCAGACAGCAAAGCGCTGCGGTTCCACCACAGACTGGGATCCAGCGCGATGTAACTGTTGAACAAGGTCGGTTCCTGCAGCAGCGTCTCGACCACGAACAGGCCCGCCAGCGATTCGCCGATCAGCGCGCGCTCGTCGGTGGTCGGGTAGCGCTGGCGCACCTGCGGCATCAGTTCATCACGCAGGAAATCACGGTACGCCGCTGAGCCACCAATGCGTGGCGCGATCTTGCGATCCTCCGCCACCTTGCTGGGGCCGGTCATGTCCCGGCGGCGTTCGGTATTTTCGATACCGACCAGCAGGAACGGACGCATGCTGCCATTGCCGGTCAGCACCTGCACCAACCCCGCCACATGCAGGAAGTCCTCGCCGAGGCCGCCGTCGGGCATGTACAGCACCGGCAGCGGCGTCTTCGGGTCCAGGCCCCACGGCTGCGGGCGATAGACGTTGATGCGACGGGTTTCGCCCAGTGCCTTCGATTCGATGGTGAAGGTTTCGCCGATGGCCAGCGGCGAAGCGACCGCCGGCTGCGACGCCGGTTCGGCGGCCATCAGCGGCGCGGCGGAGACAGCGGACAACAACAGCGACAGTACGATCAAACGCATGGGGCGCCCCATCCTGGGAAAGACGCCGAGCATAACGCCAGGACGCGAGCAGTGGCGCCTGCCAGATGCGTAGATCCACGCCATGCGTGGATGACTTGCCGTGACTCACGCCCGGGTACGGCCCCCATACCGCGCGTGCACCGCCACGTGTCGCGTTTGAACCGCCAAGGACGCCTCTACCGTCGCACCTGCACCGAAATGCGGGGGGTAAACAGCAACGCACAGCGAACATTGACGGCGAAAGCGAAGCCAGCTTTACACGTGCTGGATCACGACAGATGCGCCGCCATATGCGGTTTGCGGCATTCTTCAACGTGATCGACCACGCGCGGAAACGAATGCGTCGTGTACTGACGCTTGCTGCGCATGACAGGCCTGCGCCACCATCGTCGCGCGTCTGGATTCCGCATGTCCTTCCGGAAATTTCTGATTGAAATCCAAGCGCAGGCGTAAACACCATGCAGCGCCACCGACAACGGGTGGCACCGGGCCTGCAAGCCCGTGATGATTTTCGAGCCGTTGTTTACGCTTGCCCGCCGGCATCATTTTTCAATGGTGCCGGCGGGTAATCCGTCGGCCTTTATGGCGGGCGGTGCGTGGGGGCCTTCGTGCCCGCCGGTCAATGGCTCTAATCATCCCGGCTTGCAGCCACGCACCGTCCGCCACCCGCTCTGCGCGGTGGCATTCCCATCCCAGAGCCGAGGAAGCCGAGATGACTGAACGTCCGTCCTATGCCTCATATGCCGCCAGCATCAACGACGACGATGACAACCCCATACCCGAACTGAGCACCTTCCTGGGCTGCCTCGAACGCATCCGAGCGGGCGAAGGTGCAGACGGCCAGCCCTGGCCTGATGCAGGCCTTCCCGCAGGGCGCAGGGGGGCACTGACACGCGTGGAGCGGGCCGCCGTCGGCATGCTGACCGTGGCAGAGATGCTGCACGCCGCCGATCGCTGCCGATCGATGGCAACGCCGGACCGGCATCTGGATGACGGCGTGGTCGAAGGACTGTTCTTCGCCTGCCGGGGACTGGCGGAGCTGGTGTGCCGGGATATCCGGCCTGAGTAGGAACACCTGCACCACAATCCGGCCCATACTCGGGCCGGGTTCGTCCCGAGTTCCATCGACACTGACACAAGGAGGTTCGCATGTTGAATGCCATGATCATTGCCGCGCTGGCCGCAAGCCCGGCTGCGCCCGTACCGTACGCCGACTGCCTGCTCGGCAACATCCAACCCGGCCTGTCCGACCATGCCGTGCAATTGGTGCAGCAGGCGTGCGCCGCCAAGCACCCCGACAGCTTCATTGCCTCGCTGGAACTGGAGCGCAATTACAGCGCCCAGCGGCAGGCCCGGTTCGACGCTGAACGTGCCGCAGTGGAGCGTGCTGCGAAGGCTGCCGCCAAGGTCGAGGCAGACCGCGAGGCGGCCCGTTCCCAGGGCGCGACGTCCAAGTAGGAGCTCAGGTTCTGCAACAAAAAAGGCACCGCTCAGCGGTGCCTTTCTGGATGACCGAGGTCATTGTCTGCAATGGTGGGCCGTGATGGATTCGAACCATCGACCAAAAGATTAAAAGGTTGCCTGACTCTGGACACGAATCAAAGACTTGCATTGAATTGATTTCTGGAAGCCGACCGCCTGAGCCATTGCGGCATAAGGGGGCTATCCGGAGTTTTCTGGAAGCAAAGCCGTCAGACGCGAGGGTGCTGCCGCCCGCTCGCACTCAACCGACCCTTCCTCGGATCCGTCGCCCTGGGCTTGGTCTCCGCCGGCGGCCGGATCGGCTGCAGCGCCGCCATCACCTGGGCGGACGCGGCAGCAGCCGCCTCGTCCAGCCGCTGCGCCTGCTGCTGTTGCTCGCGGGTCGGGGGCAGTCCGGGCAGCGGGTCAGCCGGCATGATGGGGGTGTTGTCGGTCAGGAGGACAACCGCCTCTCGCAGCGGCAGATCCGGGAACAGCCTGGCGGCGCACCAGCGCTCGGCGAAGCGCTTGCCCTGCCGGATGCTGGCGACCGGGGCGTTCTTGGTCTGCCACATCTTCAGGGCGTTCATGTGCAGGCGGTAGCCACCCTCGCGGCTCGGGGTGACGCTGGCCACCTCGCGCCCGTTCCACCACAGCGCCCAGCGCTCACCCATCTGGACCCAGCCAGACGGGATGGGGGCAGTGCGGAAGCCTTGGTAGCCGAGCGAGGGAAGCATGGCGAGGAGCATACGCGCGGCCGTCGCAGATCCTGCGAACGGGCCTAGCATCTCGATCCGCGTCAGACATTTGGGCTCGGCCGAGCCGGCCTTGGCACATATGGCCAGCCAAGGGCTGCCGCCCGGTGTACACAGCTATTGGGCATCTGGGTCAGGACGGAATGCCCCGACCCAAAACAGGCATTTCTCGGGACCATCTGGCCCTTAAGAATCTTCAGCAACTGATGTTAATCAGAGTCAGCGTCTGTTTTAAGAAGAGCCTTGACCTCCTCCACAGCTGTCGAAGCTTTCTTAGCCTTGGGCTTTGGTCGAGGTACAAATTCGAGTACCACGCCACCGTCAAGCCACTCCCGTCCCAACCGCTCACCAACGTACGCATAAACGGCGTTATTCGTCAGTGTTGATAGTCGAATTACCAAATCAGCAAAATCAAGCACGGTTTTCTTATGGACAGATTTCTCCACCTGAACTCGATGCGCGATGTCACCCCGAAGTGTGATGTAAGAATCGAGCCTAGACATCGCTGCATCAGAGTCGGTCCTGTGCCACTTCCAGGCAGAAGACACAGACTCCATGCCCAAAACCTTTTTAAACAACTCATCGATCTTCACGGACTTCGGCGTATTAAAGGTACCAGTTGTGGAGGCCAGCACAGCTTTCATGTTGTCACTCATAGCGTCGCGCCACCCTGAACCAGCGAGAGCCCAAGCCTTAATGCCGTTGTGTTTACTGCCAACGCTCTGCAAAACATACTCAGGAAAAACCTTATGGTCATTTCCTTTTTCAACAAGCGCTTGTAGCGCGTACGCAAGCAGATCCTCTACAAAAGACTCCCAAGCTGCGGCAAGAAAAACAATCGCGCTCTTGTTAAGAACCTCCACATCCCGCTTGCGGCCTGGACCCTTTCCGGCGATCGTCTCGTGCGTTTTCACCAGCAACCTCACGTCATCGATGTTATCCATGAGACGTTGAACGTGGGCGGGCGTTGAAGGTGCGGATTCCTTTCCCATTGCAAAGTCCTCATTGCGCAGCGCGGCCAGCGACATGCCAGCCATCAGCCTCTAGGAAACACTATGTGCGGCAGATTCGTCCAGCTCCCAGTTGCCGCCTTTGGCCAGCCCGGCTTGGCTGACCTCGCCCCCGGCTTGGCCGGCATCGAACCGAGCTACAATCTGGCCCCGACCCAGCGAGCCTCGATCATCCTCGACCGCAGCGAAGGCCAGCAGGTCACTCGAATGGCTTGGGGCCTACTGCCGCTATGGGCCAAGGCCAAGGGCCTGCAGGGTAAGACCACCAACGCACGCATCGAGACGGTGGCCGAGAAGAACGCCTTCAGGACTGCCTTCAAGAAGCGCCGCTGCGTCATCCCCATGGCCGGGCACTACGAATGGTCGGTGAGCCCCGAAGACGGGAAGAAGGATCCGTGGTTCATCCATACCGAGGGCCCACTGCTGGCGGCCGGCCTGTGGGAAGACACCAGCCCCCTGCTGCCGGACGGCAACTTGGGCACCTTCACCATCATCACCGGCGACAACAGCGGCGTGTCGGCGGATATCCACGACCGCATGCCGATCTGGTTGCAGGCCAGCCAGATTGATGACTGGCTGACAGCCGGCTCCGACGATGCCATGGCCACGCTCCTGGCCAGCGAGCCGCCGGCCATGGAGGCCTACCGCGTCAGTCGCGCGGTCAACACCCCTCGCAACAACGCCGAGGGGCTGTTGGAACCTGTTGCCTGAGCCCTAGAGCAGCGCGGCCTGGCGATCATCCCAGCTCTTGATGATCAGCTCCCCGAACTTGCGCCCCCGGCCCTGCCCACCGCCAATCGTGTAGTCGAGCTGCAGGTGCACCAGGTCGAACCCGCCGACCACCTCCTGGACTGCGGCTGGTCACTCATCGAGACCACGTACCGACCAGCAGGACTGCGCATCAGCTCATTGCATCGCTTGCATGGTCATTCTTTAGAATCTTCATCAGCAGCCTTGGCCGAACCTTTCGATGGCCAACCGCTAAAACCACCTCCTCCTACGATTGTCGGATGACACGCTTTAACCTCAGCATTCTCCACGGAGTAAAAATTCACAGGATCGGTGATTTCACCATTATTCTTATCAAAGCTCTTTAGAATAAGCTGGTCGCCGTACACCGCAACAACAATTTTATCTCCAAAGCAGACATTGCCCCGAAGCACCCGCTCCTGCCCGTTCCCAAAGCAGAATATCAAGAACAATCCCCAGACAAAAATAAAGGTTAGTGAGCCAGGACTTGCGATAGCATCCTGATCTCCGCTGGAATCATCTTTCGGATTGGCAGCATTATTTTCATCCGTTTGAATCCGCGAGCCATCTAAAAATTCGGTTAGCTCATTCATCGCAACAAGGATGGCGGGTATTATGAATGTCGAGAGAAAAGCTAAATAGCTGACTGATATCAATGCGAGCGGGAATCCAAATATAAGATAAGCGGCCAGGTATCCAGACAACACAGAGGCAACCTTTCCGGACCCGCGCATCCGCCTGATGACGCCTCGCAGAAAACTAAAAAGCACAACAAAGAAGAACGCAATTGCCACACCAGCCATTAACAATCTAGTCGTTGGAAGACTAATAAAAAGTGGAGGGACTTTATAAAAACTAAATCTTCCCCACTCGTAAAAATAGACACTGAGAAAAACGAAAGCTGGAGCAGCCGCAACTACGTAAGCATCCTTCTTTAAAATCTTCACACACGCCTCCCTTGACGCAGATTTGCCAGCATGCACATCGGTATCTGAAGATGATGAAGGTAATCAGCGGTCCAGGGAAGGGAAGCGCGATCGGTCTCGACCACAGCCTCTGACTGTTTGTCCAGAAGGCGCCGAGCCTGCTGGAATCTCTCTGCTGACCGCTACAACAGCGCAGCCTGGCGATCATCCCAACTCTTGATGATCAGCTCGCCGAACTTGCGCCCCCGGCCCTGCCCTCCGCCAATCGAGTAGTCGAGCTGCAGCGGGACCAGGTC
This sequence comes from Stenotrophomonas sp. LMG 10879, assembly GCF_002750935.1. NCBI lineage: Bacteria > Pseudomonadati > Pseudomonadota > Gammaproteobacteria > Lysobacterales > Lysobacteraceae > Stenotrophomonas > Stenotrophomonas sp. LMG 10879. The sequence goes on along the minus strand of NZ_PEJT01000002.1, from coordinate 29,095 downwards.
GAATCCAGCGAACACCTCACGGATCTGCGGGTGGTCGTTGATCGAGACCACGAATCGACCAGCAGCGGCACGCATCAGCTCTGCCATCGCCTCGTACTCGCTGAAGGGGAAGTCCACCCCGTAGCCCTCAGTCTCCCAATACGGCGGGTCCAGATAAAACAGCGTTCCCGGCCGGTCATAGCGGCGCACGCAGTCCTGCCACGGCAGACACTCGATGATGGTGTTGGCCAGGCGCAGATGCACCGCACTGAGCTCTTCCTCGATCCGCAGCAGGTTGAGCCGCGGACCTCCCGTGGTCACCACACCGAACGTCTGCCCCTGCACCTTGCCGCCGAATGCCAGCTTCTGCAGGTAGTAGAAGCGGGCCGCCCGCTGGATGTCGGTCAGGGTTTCGGGGCGCTCCATCTGCGCCCACTCGAACATCTGTCGCGACACCAACGACCAGCGGAACATGCGCACGAATTCATCCAGGTGATGCCGTACGCAGCGATACAGCCCGACCAGCTCGCCGTTGATGTCGTTGAGTACTTCCGTCGCTGCCGGGTACGGGCGCATAAGCAGTGAGGCGGCGCCGCCGGCGAATGCCTCCACGTAGCAGTCGTGCTCAGGGAAGTGTGGATACAGGTGCTTCAGCAGGCGGCGCTTGCCGCCCGGCCAGGAAATGATGGGCTTGGTCATGGGATCTCAGGTTTTGCGATGGGTGAGGCCGACAATCCCAGCCGCTCTCGAGGGCGACAGGGACGCGGCCAATGCCAGGTGCTGAGATCACCTGTGTTGCGGCACTGCCCGGGTGCTTGCCGGCACCCGGGCAGTGCCCTGTTTCGTTACACGGTCAGTTCGTAGAGCGGGAGGTTGGGCGCAGCCTCGACCAGCCGGCCGCCACGCACCCACACGTTGTAGGGCAGCGCCAGCGGCAGCTGCCCGAAGGCCCGCATCTGCACGCCGTCGTAGGTGGTCAAGCTGCTGGTGCCATCAGTGTTGTGCGCGGTGACGGTGGCGATCAGCCTCGGGCTGCCTCCGACCAGGTCACCGAATTGATCCCACAGGTCAGTCCGCATCGGTGTAGTGCCTCTCCAAGGTTGCTGTCTGCTCAATCACCACGGCCTGGTCATCGGCCGAGACCTCGATCCGCAGCGACTCGCACTGCCCGTGCCAGGTGCCATCAGCACCAACGACCTCGACCAGATCCAGCGGCAGCACCAGCCCCACTTCCCCGGCCTTGAGCGGCTGAGCGAACAGAGGCACCGTCAGGTCGACGGCAGCCTGCTCGCCGCGATCGCACAGGATGTTCCTGCCTCGCTCCGCGCCGGCCGCCGGCACGGTGATCAACGGGCTGCTGACCTGCTGGGCATAGAGCCGCCCCTCTTCTCCCGACTTGCGCACCTTGCAGGTGACGCCCTTGCCAACCAGCTCGGCGACTCGGTCAAGCGCAGATCTCGCGTGGGGGTTCACCGATGCCTTCGCGGCCGCCTGCGAGATAGATCCGCCTCCACGCTTAGGCCAGGGGGCTCGATGATCGGAGAGGTTCTCCAGTTTCAGGATCTGCAGGAACTCTGTCGGCCCGGCGAACGACCGCGCCTGTCCACTGTGGAAGCGTGGGCTCGCAAGGAAGGGATTCGCTACAGGTACGACGGCAAGGGCGGCATCTGGACAACCGCTGCCGCGATGAACGCAGCCCTCGGCCTGCAGCAGGCCTCCAACGACACCTATGGAAACGACGTCATCTGATGGCACCTCGCCCGAGAAAACACAATCCATCGATCCCGCCACACATTGACCAGGCGAAGATTCCCAAAGGAATGTACTGGGATGCAACCGGCCGCGGGCGATGGTATGTACTGGAGACGGCGACGGGCATCGACGGACCCAAGAAGACCCGCCGCACCGTCGCCGGGCCTGCGGCGAAGCTGTCCGAACTGCACAGCATCATGGAGACGGGCGAGAACACCGGGACCGTGGAATGGGTATGCGCGCAATATCACGACAGCGCCAAGTTCAAAGGCCTCGCAGCAGGCACCCGTGACGATTACGAGTCCGCGCGGAACGTGCTGATCAGGTATCCCACCAACCTTGGTGTGCCATTCGGCAAACTCCAGGTTACAAAGCTGCGGAACCACAATTTCCAGCGTCTGGTCGACAAGATCGAATCGGCAGGTACGCCCACGAAAGCAAACAAGGTGCTGCGCTACTCGCGCCTGGTGTTCCGATGGGCGCTTAATCGCGGAATCGTTGACCACAATCCCGCGCAGGGACTGGAACAGGCTAAGGAACGCAAGCGCCAGCGTCTCCCTACCGATGCAACCTATGCGAAGTTGCTGGCATTCGCGCATGAGCGGTCCATGCGCACGGCGAGGACGGAGGGTTCGGTACCGGCCTATCTGTGGATGATTATGGAGCTCGGCTACCTCTGCAGATTGCGAGGTATTGAGACTCTCACGCTGACAGAGGCCCAAGGCACGGTCGACGGGTTGCACACAAATCGCCGGAAGCGCAGCCGCGACAACCTGGTGGAGTGGAGCCCACGGCTGCGGAAAGCGTGGGATGCCGCAATCGCGCGCCGCGAAGCCATCATCGAGCGCCATAGCTTGCCGGTTCAGCTACGGGCCGATCAGCGCCACCTGTTCCTCGCAGAGCATGGCGAACCTCTACAGAAGACAAGCCTAGACAGCACTTGGCAGCGCTTCATACAGCTCGCAATAAGTTCTGGGACTATCTTGGCGGAGGAGCGGTTTAGCCTGCACGACCTCAAACGAAAGGGGGGAACAGACACAGCGGGAAATCGCGGGGACCGGCAAGACGCGTTGGGCGTCACGGATGCAATGATGAAGGTTTATGACAAGAGCGTACCCCGCGTTAAGCCATCAGGCCCCACAGACTAGGAACCACCGGGCGGCACCCACGTCCACGCCGATCTATAAACAATTTCATACATACCTACTGGGACCTCAGGCCAACGCCACTGCTCCCACATAATCTGGCCGCCTGGACCGCTATTTCCATTTTTGTAATAAGTCCAGTCGTCCAGCTTCATAAAGACGTCTTCGGTAATGTAAGTCGAGTAGTTCCCATCTCGAACAGACGCCAGCTTTGCGGCCACGTTAGGCGCTCGCCCTACCCAGACGAGATCGTTGTTTCTCCGGATCCCTGTCCGAGCTACGAAAACCTGCCCGACATCGATTCCAACTCCATGGCGGATAGTGATTCCGCTACTCGCAAACGTGGAGTAACGGTGGAAAACTGGCCTCAAAACGTTCACAACGGCCCAATTGATCTGCAGGGCGGCCTTCGCTGCGCGGATGCAACTATCGCTCCCTACGAAGACGCCCATCACCCTATCTCCGTCGAAACTGCGGATGTGTCCATCGTGGTATCGGATGATACGGCAGCTAGTTGCCAGAAATGCTTTGGCGATTTCCGCAGCCAACCAGGGGGGGAGGCTCATCGCAATCCTTGTCGACTCGGCCAGATCGGCATAGAGCATCGCGGCATCAATGTTGACCGCGCCCGCCCCTAAAGCAACGTCCTCCGCTGAAGGGACGCTCGCCGAGTCCCGTTCGTTCCAACGAATTGCGACAACGCTACTGACCTCGGCCTCGATATCTTCCTTCAATCCCATGGTCGATTTCCTTAGAAACTAGTTGGCGATAGACATTGTAAGCAGGCCAAGAACCCACGGGGCGACGGACGCAATTAACCAGCCGAACGCCCTCCGAAGGTACTTGAACTTTACCGTGAGGATAGAAGAGTTCCTCCAGGCTTGGTGCGCGATCTGCCTAGCCAATTCGCGGTCGGATACATCTAGAAGCGCATTCTCGTACTCGGCTTGCGTCATATTTGCAACGTCGCCGAAAAACACTGTCGACCTACCGACTGAATCTAGATTTGGGAATGCGGCACGGTAGATGGCTAGATATGAGAGAGCCGAGAACAGCGCGAAAACTACCGTAAGAATCACTAACCACGGTCCCGCCTTCTCGGGCTCAGGCCACTTGGCGAAAAAAACCCCCGACATGGCAGTGTCCACCCCCAGCACCACGGCTAGCATCGCATCCACCCGTGGGAAGATGCCCAACACAACCTGCAGATGGGTCCAAGCTCTTTGTGATGACTCCATGTCTCGCTTCCGTGTTGCCGCGATGGCATGGCAATTGTGACGCGACGAGCATGCAATGCAACGCCAGCACGAGCCAGTTTTACGGAGGGAATTACGGAGAAGATGAAAAAAGCGCCACAAGGGCGCTTTAAGTCATTGAATGCATTGGTGGGCCGTGATGGATTCGAACCATCGACCAAAAGATTAAAAGTCTTCTGCTCTACCGACTGAGCTAACGGCCCATGCAAGGCCCCGGCCTTTCGGCGGGGTGGGCATTCTACCGTACTTTGCGGGGCTGGGTGAAGTCGGGGATCTACGAAGTTGCCGGGCTGCGGGCGTCTAAACCTTTCCGCCGCCCGCCGCATCTCAGCTGCGCCCCTGCCCCGGAGCGATGGATGCGCCTGCCACTGCCGCTGATGCTCGCCCTGCTGCTGCCATTCGCCACCTCTGCGGCATCGCCTACACAGGTGCGGACCGACGATATCGACCGCTTCTGGGCTACCTACGATGCCGTGCTTGCCGAGCCCGATGCCGCGCAGCGGTTGGCCCTGGTCCAGCAGCGCTACATCGATCCAGGCAGTCCCGGCCTGCATGCGCTGATGAAGGTGCGCAACTACACCGCCGCCGAGTACGCCGACGCAATGCTCGCCTGGCCGCGCTTCTGGGCCTCGGTGCGGCCGCTGACCGCCAACGCACAGCAGGCCAGCGAGACGCTGGAGCGGGATCTGGCGGCCTTCCGCAGGCTCTACCCCGCCCTGCGCCCGGCAAGCATCACCTATGCGGTGGGCGTGCTGCGCACCGGTGGCACCACGCTGGGCAACCAGGTGCTGATCGGCGCGGAGATGGCACTCGGCGATGCAAGCGTGGATGTCAGTGAACTGCCGGAGCCGTTGCGCAGTCGCCTGCGGGTCTTCTACGACAGCAATCCCGGTGCGAACAACGCACAGAACAACCTGCATGAGTACGTGCATACCCAGCAGCGCGAGACCACCGGTTCGCTCGCGCAGTACGCGGTGCGCGAGGGCGTGGCCGAGTACGTGGCTGAGCGGATCAGCGGCCGTCGACCGGCACTGCCGCTGTACATCTATGGGCCGTTGCATGAATCGGAGATCCGCACTCGCTTCATCGCCGAGATGGATGGCGATGACCTGGACAACTGGCTGTACAACAGCGCCCGCAATGCGTTCGGGGTGAGTGATCTGGGCTACTACGCGGGGTATCGCATCGCGCAGGAGTACATGCGCCAGCAGCCGGATGAGCGGGCGGCGATCGCACGGATGATCGAGCTGGATTACGAGGATCCTGCAGCGGTGCGGGGGTTTATCGAGGCGTCGGGGTGGCTGCAGCAGCGGTAACGCCGGGCCATGCCCGGCGCACAGTGCCAACCAAGGTTGGCACCTACCAGAGTCAGAGCTGCCCGGCCCGTCAGCCAGTGCGAACCAACGGTTCGCACCCACCGGGGTTCAGTTCGCACCCACCAGGGTGGAGTTCGCAGCTACCGGGGTTCAGTTCGCACCTGCGACGGAAGCCGGCCAGCGGCCGGCACTACCAGAGGCGATCAGGCGTACAGCGTCGGGTCGGCCACACCGGCTTCGGTGAAGCCCTGCGCGCGCAGGCGGCAGGCGTCGCAGTGGCCGCAGGCCGCGCCGTTGGCATCGGCGTTGTAGCAGGACACGGTCAGGCCGAAGTCCACGCCCAGTCGCACGCCTTCGCTGACGATCTGGCCCTTGCTGAGGAACTGCAACGGTGCATGCACGGTGATGCCCGCGCCTTCCACCCCCGACTTGGTCGCCAGGTTGGCCAGCGCCTGGAAGGCGGCAATGAACTCGGGGCGGCAATCGGGGTAGCCAGAGTAGTCCACGGCGTTGACGCCGCAGAAGATGTCGTTGGCACCGAGCACTTCGGCCCAGCCCAGGGCCAGCGACAGCATGATGGTGTTGCGCGCCGGCACGTAGGTGACCGGGATGCCCTCGCCGCCCGCCTCGGGCACGTCGATGTCGTCAGTCAGCGCCGAGCCGCCGATGCTGCGCAGGTCCACGTCCACGGTCTTGTGCACGATCACGCCCTGGGCCTTGGCCACGCGCGCGGCGGCATCCAGCTCGGAGGTGTGACGCTGGCCGTAACGCACGCTCAGCGCATGCACGGCGAAGCCCTGTTCCTGGGCAATGGCGATGACGGCGGCTGAATCCATGCCGCCGGAGAGAAGCACGACTGCCTTCTTCATGGGTAAATCATCCGGTTTGGGGGAAAAGCCAGCACGCTGTCCCGCGCCGGAACTACATCAAGGAACAACGGACGGGCTCAGCGGCCCGGTTCGTCATTCCAGAGAATCTTATGCAACTGCATCTGGAAGCGCACCGGCAACCGGTCTTCCACGATCCAGTCCGCCAGCTGGCGGGCAGTAATCTCGCCCTTGCTGGGCGAGAAGAACACCATCGTGCGCTGCACCAGCTGGTGCTCGGCGACCATGCCCTTGGCCCAGTCGTAGTCCTCGCGGTTGCAGATCACGAACTTGATCTGGTCGCGCGCGGTCAGCAGCGGCAGGTTCTCCCAGCGGTTGCGGGCGACTTCGGCCGAGCCGGGGGTTTTGATGTCGACCACGCGCGATACGCGCGGATCGACCGCGCTGACGTCCAGCGCACCGGACGTTTCCAGCGACACATCCAGGCCGGCGTCGCACAGCTTCTGCAGCAGCACCAGGCAGCGCTTCTGTGCCAGCGGCTCGCCGCCGGTCACACAGACATGGCGCACACCCTGGGCCAGCACCTCGGTGACGATGTCGTCGATGTCCCACCAGGTGCCGCCGTGGAAGGCGTAAGCGGTGTCGCAGTACTGGCAGCGCAGCGGGCAACCGGTCAGGCGCACGAACACGGTCGGCCAACCGGCGGTATCGGCTTCGCCCTGCAACGAGGTGAAGATCTCGGTGATCTTCAGGCGCGGCAGTGGCGACTGCACGATCTCGCTGGGCGTGGCGACGGCGTTGGACGGAGTGACGGCGGTCATGGCAGACAATTCTTCATGGGGCGGGCGACGGATGTCCCGGCGCCGGAAACGAAAGCAGCCGAGCATGGGCTCGGCTCTACAGGAGGCTGCCGGGAGTCAGCCCAGCGCCAGGGGGCGTATTGTACGCCCGGTCAGCGGATCAGCGGATCTGATTGCCGAGGCGGATCGATTGCAGGCGGTCCTGCGCGGTACGCGCGGCATCCGAGCCCGGGTATTGCGCCACGACGGTCTCCAGCGTCTGCTGGGCCTGGTCGACCTTGCCTTCGCCATACTGCGAGAGGCCGACCTTGAGCAGGCCACCTGCGGCCTTGTCGTGGGTGGGATAGCGCGAGAGCAGTTCGCGGAACTGGGACTCGGCCATCGGGAAATTGCGGGTGGCGTAATAGCTCTCGCCCAGCCAGTACAGCGCGTTGGGGGCGTAGACGCCGTTCGGATACAGCTCCAGGAAGCTCAGGAACAGCTGCGCCGAATCATCGTACTTGCCGGCCTTCAACGCATCGAAAGCCACGTTGTAGGACGTACGCTCGTCACCGGTGACGGCCAGGCTACCCGGGTCACCATGGACGGAGGGCGGCCGCTCGGAAGTGGCCGCCGCTGCGGGTTTTGCCGGGGCTGCAGGAGCCTTCGGTGCGCTCGCCGGAACAGCAGGCAGGGCCGGGGCGGCAGAGCCCCCTTCCAACCGGTTCAGGCGGCTGTCCAGATCCAGATACTGATCCTGGGCGGACTGCTTGAGCTGGGCGTTGTCGTGCTGGAGTTGCTCGATCGAGGCCTGCAGGCTGGTGACCTGCTGCCGCAGCTGGTTGATCTGGTTCAACAGGTCCTGGTTGGCACTGTTGTTGTACATCTGCTGCTCGAGCGAACCTACACGGTCGGCCAGACTCTGACGTTGTGCATGCGCCGGTGCGGCAGCCACGAGGGCTGCCGCAACGACCAGCATCAGTTTGATGCCAAGGCGCATGGATTACTGCGCGGTGTAGACGATTTCGACGCGACGGTTCTGCGACCAGCAGGACTCGTTCGACTCGGTGCAGACCGGACGCTCTTCACCGTAGGACACGACGGTCAGCTGCGAAGCCGAGCCACCGTTGGCCTGCAGCGCCGAGTTGACGCCGTTGCCACGACGCTCGCCCAGGGCCTGGTTGTACGCGCGCGAACCGCGCTCGTCGGTGTGGCCCTGCAGGGTGATGCGCGAGGACGGACGGTCACGCAGGTACTTGGCGTGGCAAGCCATGATGGCCTGGAATTCCGGCTTCACGTCTTCCTTGTCCAGGTCGAAGTAGACAACGCGCTGACGCAGGCAGGCGTCGGTGTCCAGATCGCCCGGGCCGTACAGGCCGGAGGTGGACGGACCGGTCGGGGTGGTGGTCGAGGTGCCGGTATCGACCGGAGCCTGCGGCTCTTCCTTGACCTTCTTCGAGCAACCGGCCAGGACGGCCACGGACAGCAGGGAAACAAGCAGAACGCGGGTGGACTTGTTCATGGCGATACCTTTGTGGCTCCTAAGCCGATGAGGGGTTCAATACAGAGAAAATATTAACACTCTTTTAGCGCTGGGTACGGTAGGGGGACCATGCCGGCTCGCGCACATCACCGTCTGCCAGAACCAGGCGCTGGCGCACGCGCGCATCGGCCGAGACGGCGTACAGCACACCACGGCCACCCTCACGGGCGGCGTACAGCACCATGCTTGCGTTGGGCGCAAAGCTCGGCGACTCGTCCAGCGAACCCGGCGACAGCGTGCTCCAGCGCGGCGAGCCCAGCGAGCTGTCCATCAGCGCGATCTTGTAGCTGTTGCCCGAACCCTGGGCAACGGCGATCTTCTTGCCGTCATAGGACACCGAGGGCTTGGCGTTGTAGTTGCCCTGGAAGGTCACGCGCTCGGCGCTGCCACCACCGGCACCGACCTTGTAGACCTGCGGACGGCCGCCGCGGTCGGAAGTGAAGTACACCGCGCTGCCGTCCGGGGCCCAGGTCGGCTCGGTGTCGATGGCGAAGTGGTTGGTCAGCTGGGTCAGCTGCTTGCTGCCCAGATCCATCACGTAGATTTCCGGGTTGCCCGAACGCGACAGGGTCAGGGCCAGCTTGCGACCGTCCGGCGAGAAGGCCGGGGCGCTGTTGATGCCGCGGAAGCTGGTGACCAGTTCACGGGCGCCGGTGGAGATGTTCTGGATGTAGATGGCCGAATTGCCACGCTCGAAGCTGACGTAGGCCAGCTTGTTGCCATCAGGGCTCCACGACGGCGACAGCAGCGGCTCGGCCGAACGCACGATGGTCTGCGGGTTGAAGCCGTCGGAATCGGCGACCATCAGCGCATAGCGCATGGCGTCGCCCTTGCCGCTGGCGGTCACGTAGGCGATGCGGGTCCAGAAGGCGCCGCGGACACCGGTGATCTTCTCGTAGATGGCGTCGGCCATCTGGTGGGCGACGTCGCGCATGGCGTTGCCACGTGCGGTCATCGCCAGGCCCAGCAGGCGCTCGCCCTTGGGCACGTCGAACAGTTCGTACTCGACGCGGTAGGCGCCGGCACCGGCATCCATGACCCGGCCGACGACGATGTAGTTCTGCTTCAGCGCGCGCCACGTGGCGAACTGGATGTCACCGCCACGGGTAGGCTTCTCCACGATCTGCGCTTCAGGCAGCGTGCGGAACTGGCCCGAACGTTCGAGGTCGGCACGGACCACGCCGGCGACATCGGTCTGCGGAGCGCCGGCCGCACCCTGGTAGGGCATCGGCACGATGGTGATCGGGAGGGCGGAGGCGTTGCCGCCGATGATGTCGATATCCAGCCCCTTCTGCTGCGCGACGGCAGCAAAGGGCAGCAACAGGGCCGCAAACATGGCAAGCCAGCGAGGCATCTTCTTCATGGAGCGCTCAAATAGGGGGAACCGGAACGAGGGATAACAAAACGGCAGTGAACCGCTTCGCAATCATGAACCAAGGGTACGTGAAAGGAGAGTCACTTGGGGCAAGGCAATCACGCGCCTTTAACGAAAAGGCAGGATCTCCGCTACTCCGCGACAAAGGTCAGCTGTAGATGTCGCACGTAGACAGACTGGAATCCCTCGGTGGGCAATGGCTGCGCCCTGCGGACGGCATCCTCCAGAGACGACCGCCCCACGGCATCGAACTGGCAGTCGGACTGCGTCTTTACGGAGATGACGGTGCCGGTGGGCAACTGCAGGACGCGCGCGGAGCACCGTTGGCCCGGCAGCACCGAAGCTGGACGAAACCAATGCTCCACGATCCGCGCGCGAACAGCGTCGGCGTAGGCCTTCTGCAATGCCAGATGATCATTGCGGGGCGCGCCTGCGTGCTCTGCTGCCGATAACGACAGCGCCATCGGCAACGACAGCGCGAACGCACACAGACGCAGGGCTCCCTTCGTCGCGGGTCCTCCACAGCGCGGGGGGCGGGCGTTGGTCATTCTGTTCTGTCAGTCCTGAGCAGTGAAGGTCAGATTGAGCGTGCGGTTGAACACCTTCTCGAAGCCCCGGTATGGCAACGGCTGGGCGTTGAGAACGGCCGCTTCGATCGAGCGCCTGCCCGCTTCATCATAGGCGCAGTTGGAACTCACCTTGGCCTGCAGCACCTGCCCGCCCGGAATCTGGGTGATGGTGACCTGGCACTTCTGCCCCAGCGGTACGCTGTCCGGACGTGTCCAGGTATCGCGCACCTTGGCCTGGATGGCCGCAGCGTACTTGGCAGACAGGTCGTCACTGCTGCCGCCACCACCGGCGGCCGGCTGTGCGGCGCCGCTGGTACCGGCAACGGCCGTTCCTGCGGCATTGCGCGCGGCAGCGACCTGGCGCAGCTTCTGCTCGGCCAGCTTGGCTTCCTTCTCGGCCTGCTCGCGGCGGGCACGGATGTCGGCAATCTTCTTCTGCTTCTCGGCCTCGGCCTTGTCGGCAGCCAGACGCTCCTGCTCGGCCTGCTTCTTCTTGGCGTCCGCTTCCTGCTGCTTGGCCAGACGCAGCTTCTGCTCGGCCTCTTCCTGGCGCTTGCGCTCGGTCAGGTCGATCTGCTCCTGGCGGCGCTTGGCTTCCTGCTCCTGCTTGGCCTTTTCCTGCGAGATCGCCAACGCGCTGACCGCGTCCTGGTCCTTGGTGTCAGGCTGCGCCACGCGCTCCTGCGCCTGTTGCTGCTGCGGCGTGGGCGCGTCCTGCGGGCGCGGCTCTTCAATCGGCTGCGGCGGCGGGATGGTGTCTTCCGGCACCGGGATCGGCTCGGCCACCGGCGGCGGCAGGTCTTCCAGCTTCTCCGACTGGCGCAGGGCCTGGCGGGCCGCGGCGGCTTCGGACGCGGACAGCGCCAGGCTGGCCTCGACCGAGGGATCGCCTGCGGCGGCATCGGTATTGCGCTGGGGCGACCACAGCCAGGCGCCGATGAAGATCAACGCGACCAGCAGGTGCACCAGCACGGCCAGCACCAGCGGCTGGCCCCAGCCGGGTTCCTGCTTGTGCGGTGGCGGCAGGGCGTCAGCGTGCATCGGTGGCCAGGCCTACCTTGTCGACGTTGGCGCGCTTGATCACGTCCATCGCCGCGATGACCTTTTCATAGGCCACGGCACGGTCGGCGGCGACGATCACGCGCACTCCCTTGTCCTGCGCGGCGATGCCGGACAGGTGACCCTGCAGTTCCTCGGCAGTGACGGCGGTGGGCTCCTTGGCGTCGGGCAGCTTGAGGCTGAGCTGGCCGTCCTGGCGCACCGAGACGATCACCGGATCCTGCTTGCTTTCCAGTGCCTTGGCATTGGAATTGGGCAGGTCGACATCGAAGCTCAGGGTGAGCAGTGGCGCGGTGACCATGAAGATGATCAACAGCACCAGCATGACGTCGATATAGGGAACGACGTTGATTTCCGATTTCAGCTTGCGGCGCTTGCGGCGACCGATGGCAGCGGACATGGCTTGGACTCCCGGGTCTGGCGCTTACTCGTCGCCAGCGCTCTGGCGCTGCAGGATCGAGCTGAACTCGTCGGCGAAGGTCTCGAAACGCACCGACATGCGCTCCACGCGGGTGGTGAAGCGGTTGTAGGCCCACACCGCCGGAATGGCCACGAACAGGCCGATGGCGGTGGCGAACAGCGCTTCGGAAATGCCCGGGGCGACGGCGGCGATACCGGCCTGGGCACCGCTGCTGATCATGTCGTGCATGGTCACCATGATGCCGAACACGGTGCCGACCAGGCCCACGTACGGAGCGGTCGAACCGATGTTGGCCAGCAGTTCCAGGTTGCGTTCGAGCTGGTCGACTTCGCGGGTATAGGTGGTGCGCATCGCGCGCTGGGCGCCTTCCAGCTGGGCGCGGCCATCCAGCCGGCGCTTGTCGCGCAGGCGGGTGTACTCGCGGAAACCGGCTTCGAAGATCGCTTCCAGGCCGCCGACATTGCGGCTGCGGTCGGTGGCCGAGCTGTACAGCTTGCCCAGGTCGGCACCGGACCAGAAGCGGTTCTCGAACTCGTCGGCTTCGCGGGTGGCCTGCTTGAAGATGCGGGCCTTGCGGAAAATGATCACCCAGCTGACGAACGAGCCGACCAGCAGCGCCAGCACGATGATCTTCACCGGCAGGCTGGCCTTGGCCATCAGTTCGAGGTAGTTGATGCCGCCGCCGGTGGTGGCCTGGGCAAGGGTCTGGGTCGCGGCATTGCTGACGTCAGCCGGCAAAGCCTCGGTGACCGTGGCCTGCAGGGCCAGGAGCGTTGCGATCATCCGTTGTTCCTCAAGAGTTCTGTTCGGATTCGGGGTGGAGGTGGGGTTGCAGCGCGGCAAGGACCAGATCGTCCATGCCACGCGGGCGGAAACTGGCCGCGTCCAGTGCGGCGATGCGGACCTGCGCGGACAGCAGCAGCTGGCCGTCACGCAGGACCTGCTGGTCGAAGACCATGCTGGCCTTCTTCAGCTGGACCAGGGTGGCGCTGACCTGCAGCTGGTCATCCAGCCGTGCCGGCTTGATGAAATCCATCTGCATGGAGCGCACCGCGAAGACCATGCCGTGCTCGGACCGCATGCGCTCCTGGCCGTAGCCCAGCGCGCGCATCCATTCGGTCCGGGCCCGTTCCATGAAGGCCACGTAGCGGGCGTGGTAGACCACCCCGCCAGCGTCGGTATCTTCCCAGTAAATGCGTGTCGGCCAACTGAATCGGGGTTCAACCGAGGGTTCAACCGACATCGGGAACCTCGGCAAACAGATCCTGCGGCGGGTTCTTCGGCTTCAGGCCCATGTGCCGGTAGGCCTTGTGGGTGGCCATGCGGCCACGCGCGGTGCGGATCAGGAAGCCCTGCTGGATCAGGTACGGCTCGACCACGTCTTCCAGCGTGCCGCGCTCTTCGGACAGCGCCGCGGCGAGCGACTCGATGCCGACCGGGCCACCGTCGAAGTAGTCGACCATCGTCTTCAGAAGCCGACGGTCGAGCTCATCGAAGCCTTCCGGGTCGACCTTGAGCATCTGCATTGCGGCCTGGGCCACGGTCTGGTCGATGTGGCCACCGGCCTTGACCTGGGCGTAATCGCGCACGCGGCGCAGCAGGCGGTTGGCGATACGCGGGGTGCCACGCGCGCGGCGCGCGATCTCCCCTGCCCCGTCGGCGGTGCAGTCGATGGCCAGGATCGCGGCCGAGCGGCGCACGATGCGGGTCAGTTCTTCGACGCTGTAGAACTCCAGGCGCTGGACGATGCCGAAGCGGTCGCGCAACGGCGCGGTCAGCAGGCCGGCGCGGGTGGTGGCGCCGATCAGGGTGAACGGCGGCAGGTCGATCTTGATCGAGCGCGCTGCAGGGCCCTCGCCGATCATGATGTCGATCTGGAAATCTTCCATCGCCGGATACAACACTTCTTCCACCACCGGCGACAGGCGATGGATTTCGTCGATGAACAGCACATCGTGCGGCTGCAGGTTGGTCAGCAGCGCGGCCAGATCGCCGGCCTTTTCGATCACCGGGCCGGAGGTCACGCGCAGGGCCACGCCCAGTTCGTTGGCGATGACATGGCTGAGGGTGGTCTTGCCCAGGCCGGGAGGGCCGAAGATCAGCACGTGGTCCAGCGCATCGCCACGACCCTTGGCGGCCTGGATGTAGATCTCCATCTGCTCGCGCACCGGCACCTGGCCGAGATAGTCGGCAAGTCGCTTGGGTCGGATGCTGGCGTCGGCGGCGTCATCCTCGCGGGTGGCGCCGGCGCCGATGATGCGGTCGTCGGTCATGTGCTGATTATGCGGCAAAAGTACGGGGTTCGGCCGGGCTGCGCCCGGCACCTGCAGAGGCAACGGCAACGTCAAAGGCCGAAGCAAAGCGGGCATTCCGTGAAATGGCGGGGTGGGTCCGGTTGCGGGGGACGCTGCAAGTACGTCCCTGTAAGCTCGGTCGCGCCATCCATGGCGCTCACGCCCCCGCAACCGGACCGACCCCGCCTTCGACAGATCTCCGCAATCTGTCTGGATGGCATGGCCTGCTCTTGGTGGGTGTCGACCTTGGTCGACACGGAATGGCCTGCTCTTGGTGGGTGTCGACCTTGGTCGACACAGTAGATCCACGCCATGCGTGGATGGATGTGTGTATGGCACGAACCGAACATGGGGTCAGAGCCCTTTTCCTTTGGAAAAGGGATCCGACCCCGTGCGGTCAGATCTCCACCTGCGCGCCCAGCTCGACCAGGCGGTTGCCCGGAATGCGGAAGAAGCCCGTCGCCGGGGCGGCGTTCCTGTGCATCAGCGCGAACAGCTTGTCGCGCCAGATCGGCATGCCGCGGTTGGCGGTGGCGACGATGGTTTCGCGGCTGGCGAAGAAGGTGGTGTCCATCGGGTCGAAGTAGATGCCGCCGTGGTCGCACGAGCGCATCAGCGCCAGCGGTACGTCGGGGGTCTCCATGAAGCCGAAACGCACGTAGACCCGGTAGAACTCATCGCCCACCGATTCGATCTTCAGTCGTTGCCCTTCCATCGCATATGGAATGGGCAGGGTTTCCACGTGCAGGAACACATTGCGCTCGTGCAGCACCTTGTTGTGCTTGAGGTTGTGCATCAGCGCATGCGGGGCCACGGTCGGGTCGGCGGTGAGGAACACCGCGGTGCCGGGTACGCGCACCGGCGGCGCCAGCATCAGGCCCGGCAGGAAGGTGTCGATACGGATGCCGTCCTTGCGGATCTCATCGCGCAGCAGTTCGCGGCCACGACGCCAGGTGCGCATCATGGTGAACAGGAAGATGCCCAGCACCACCGGGAACCAGGCGCCCTGCAGCAGCTTGGCGCCGTTGGCGATGACAAAGCCCAGGTCGATGACGAAGAACACCACGCACAGCGGCAGGATCCAGTTGCGCGCCTTCGGCCACAGCGAACGGGCGACCAGGGCCAGCAGCAGGGTATCGATCAGCATGGTGGCCGACACCGAGATGCCGTAGGCCACAGCCAGGTTGGACGAGCTGCGGAAGGCCAGCACCAGGCCGATCACCATCACCGCGATACCCCAGTTGATGCCGGGGATGTAGATCTGGCCGATGGTGTCGTGCGAAGTGTGCTTGATGCGCATGCGCGGGATGTAACCCAGCTGCATGGCCTGGCGCGAGACCGAGAACGCGCCGGTGATGACCGACTGCGAGGCGATCACCGCGGCCATCGTGGCCAGGATGATCATCGGGTACAGCGCCCACGACGGCACCGCTTCGAAGAACGGATTCTTCACCGCCTCGGGGTGGTTGAGCACCAGCGCGCCCTGCCCCAGGTAGTTCAGCACCAGGCACGGCAGCACGAAGAAGTACCAGGCGTGGCGGATCGGCTTGGCACCGAAGTGGCCCATGTCGGCATACAGCGCCTCGCCACCGGTGACCGCCAGCACCACCGCGCCGAGGATGAAGATGCTGTGCCAGCCATGATTCATGAAGAAGCGGATCGCCCACCAGGGGTTGAACGCTTTCAGCACTTCCGGCGCGTCGACGATGTTGTAGATGCCGATCGCCGCCAGCGAAATGAACCAGATCGAGGTGATCGGCCCGAACAGCTTGCCGATCTTCGCGGTGCCAAAGCGCTGCACCGCGAACACCGCCAGCAGCACCACCACGGTAATCGGCACGATGAAGGCATGCAGCCCGGGGGCCGCCACCTCCAGGCCCTCCACCGCGCCCAGCACCGATATCGCTGGCGTGATCACGCCGTCGCCGAAGAACAACGAGGCGCCGAAGATGCCGAGGATGCCCACCACGTAAGCCGAGCGCGACCCGTTGCGCAGCGTGCGCTGGGTCAGCGCCATCAGCGCCATGATGCCGCCCTCGCCGTCATTGTCGGCGCGCATGATGATGGTCACGTACTTCAGGGTGACCACGATGTTCAGCGCCCAGAACGCCAGTGACAGCACGCCCAGCACGGTGTCGTGGTCACTGCTGAGCCCGTAGTGCGGCGAGAACGCCTCCTTCAGGGTGTACAGCGGGCTGGTGCCGATATCGCCGAAGACCACGCCGATCGCACCGATGATCAGCGCCAGCCCCCCGGCGGGGGGAGCGTGACCATGGCCGCCATGGGCGGCGGTGTGCGGAGTTTGACTGCTGGACATGGGGCTCCTGGCGAAGCTCAGGGTGTAATGGGAAAGGAAGCGGCGCGGCTCAGCGCAGCGCCGACTGCAGGGCCTTGCGGATGACCATGGCCACTTCGTCGCCCTCGTTGAAGGCTTCGCGCGCCATCCGCGCCGCCTCGGTCGGCTTGTAGCCCAGCTGCTGCAGCGCCACGGTGGCATCGGACAGCGGATCGGCCGGGGCCGGGCCACTGCCGGTCGGCAGTGCGCCACCGGCGCCGAACTGCGCCGCGCGGTCACGCAGTTCCAGCACCATGCGCTCGGCGGTCTTCTTGCCGATACCCGGGATGCGGGTCAGCGCGGTGATGTCACCGGCCTGGACCATGCGCGCGAATTCTTCGACGGTGACGCCGGACAGCACGGCCAGCGCGATCTTCGCGCCGATGCCGCTGACCCGCTGCACGTCGCGGAACAGGCGGCGCTCGCCTTCGCGCAGGAAGCCGTACAGCGAGACGCTGTCTTCCTTCTGCGAATAGTGGGTGTACAGGGTGACCTCACGGCCCAGCTCGGGCAGGTCGTAGAAGGTGCTCATCGGCGCCTCCAGCTCGTAGCCCACCCCGTTGACGTCCACCACCAGCCACGGCGGCGCCTTGTAGGCGACGATTCCGCGCAGTCGACCGATCATTGCGTGCAGCTCCTCATTTGCGACCCCACGCCTGGCGGGCAGTCAGCCCCAGGCGGTTGGCCGTTGCCCTTACGTGGGCATGGGTGATGGCCACGGCCAACGCGTCGGCCGCGTCGGCCTGCAGCTTGGTTTTCAGGTTGAGCATGAGCCCGACCATGTGTTGAACCTGTTGCTTTTCGGCGCCGCCACGACCGACCACCGCCAGCTTGATCTCGCTGGCAGCGTATTCGTGCACGGGCAGGTCGCGCAGCACCACCGCCGAAATCGCCGCGCCACGGGCCTGGCCCAGCTTCAGCGCCGAATCGGGATTGCGTGCCATGAACACCTTTTCGATGGCCACTTCCTGCGGCTGGTACTCGTGGCACAGCTCGGCCAGGCCCAGCACCAGCAGCTTCATGCGCTGCGGGAAGTCGTCGGCCCCGAGCAGCACCAGCGGCTGGTGATGCACGTGGCTGACCCGGCCGCTGGCGTCGACGTCGATGATGCCGACCCCGGTCCTTTGTGAACCCGGGTCGATGCCGAGAATACGGGTCATGCGGCACACACGCAGGCGCCGCTGATCCGGGGAGGACGCATGCGGCGGTGATGGCTGGAAACGTCTGGGGTCATCATGGTCCGCATTGTCCGCTCACCGGCCGCCAAAGGCGACCGGTGGAGCGTACGTTCAGGCGTAGGCGTCCGCGCCGAGATCGGCGTTGGAGTAAACGTCCTGCACGTCGTCGAGGTCTTCCAGCATGTCCAGCAGCTTCTTGACCTGCAGCACGGTGTCGCCCTCGACCTTGATGTCGTTGTCGGCACGGAAGGTCAGCTCGGCATGGTCCGGCGTGCGGCCGGCCGCCTGCATCGCATCCTTGACCGCGTGGAAGCTGTCCGCGGCGGTGAGCACGTCGATCGCGCCATCCTCCGGGTAGACCACGATGTCATCCGCACCGGCCTCGATGGCCGCTTCGGAGATGGCGTCCTCATCGGCGCCGGCAGCGTAATGCAGCACGCCCACGCGCTTGAACATGAAGCTGACCGAGCCTTCGGTGCCCATGTTGCCGCCGCACTTGCTGAACGCATGGCGGACATCGGCCACGGTGCGCACGCGGTTGTCGGTCAGGCAATCGACGATGACGGCCACGCCACCGGGCGCGTAGCCCTCGTAGCGGATCTCTTCGTACTCGACGCCTTCCAGTTCACCGGTGGCCTTCTTGATGGCACGCTCGATCACGTCCTTGGACATGTTCGCGGTCAGTGCTTTGTCCACCGCCACACGCAGGCGCGGGTTGTTGTTGGGGTCGCCTCCACCGCCGCGCGCGGCCACGCCGATCTCACGGATGATCTTGGTGAAAATCTTGCCGCGCTTCGCGTCAGACGCGTTTTTGCGGTTCTCGATGGAGGGGCCTCTACCCATGGGTCTTTCCGTACGTGCGTTGATGGATAAGGCCGCGGATTCTACCTGATCGGGCCCGATGACCGTGTCGAGGGGGACAGATGCGGCCGGGCGTGGCGCCCCGGTAGCGCCGGGCCATGCCCGGCGAGCGCAGCGGCGCTGGGTGACGTCGCTCAGGCAGCAGCGGCGTCCCGGCCATGGTCGAACTGGCCATGGCGGAGGAAATGCGCGGTCTGCCGCGCGGCATCCGGCGACACCACCAGGCCGCTGTGGCTGGTGCGCACCACGCAGTGGTCGGCCAGGCCCGGCAGGCGGGTCTCCGCCAGTGCCACGGTGCCATCGGAATCGTCATCCAGCGCCCCGAGCAGGCTGCCCAGCCCATGCGGCACCGAGCCGGCGATCAGGCCGACCGCGGCCTTGCCCTGCCAGTCCGGCAGCCCGTCCAGCAGCAGTTCGCTGCTGCGGCCCAGGGCCAGGCCCCAGCCATGTTCGGACAGCGAGCGCGCGGTGCCACTGCCGCGCAGCGGCGAGCCCAGGCAGACCACGCGCTGCACGGGCAGCTGCGGTTGCCGACGCAGGGCTTCCAGCGCCAGCAGGCCACCCAGGCTGTGCCCGACCAGCGACAGCGGGCCTGCGTCTGCCAGCCGCTCCAGCAACTGCGGCACGGCCACATCGGGGCCGCCGAATACGGACGAGTAGCCAAAGGTATGGACCTGGAAGCCACGCGCGCGCAGGCGCCAGGCCAGTGGCCCGACCCAGGCACGGGCATTCCAGATGCCATGCAACAACAGAACGGGGGGAGTCATGTGCAACAGCCTGGCGGTCAGCGGGGCGGAACTACGGTGATTGAACAGAAGCCAGGGGCAAGCGGCGGTGAACGACTTCAGGCCGGATGCGGCAGACGGCGCAGGATGAACTCAAGATCGTTGGTATCGCCCACCGGGAACAGGTACTCGCCGGCCTTTTCGAAACCATAGCGGGCGTAGAAGCGCTGGGCCCCGAAGTTTTCCGACCACACGCCCAGCCACAGCGTGCGCGGGCCGTCGCGTTCCAGCCAGGTCAGCGCGGTTTCCAGCAGGCGGCTGCCCCAGCCGCAGCTCTGCTGCGTCTTGACCAGGTACAGGCGCTTGAGTTCGCCGTCACCGGGCTTCACGTCCGGGTGCGGCAACCCACAGGGGCCGGCGGCGGCATGGCCGACCGCCTCCCCATCCAGCTCCAGCAGCCACACCGCGTAATCGGGGTGGCCCAGGATCGTGCGCTGGCGCTCGACCGTGTAGGACGCGTCGATGAAGTCCTGCAGGTCCTGCGGCGGATACAGATGGCCGAAGGTTTCGGTGAACGTGCGCGCGGCCAGCGCCGACAGGGTCGGCGCGTCGTCCACAGTGGCGCGGCGGATCGAATACATGGGTCGAGTTGACGTCAGGACAACGGTTCGGGTCAAGCCCGCTCCGCCGGTTCCTTGCCGTCTTCTTCCTCTTCCTCTTCTTCGTATTCCTCGTCGTCCTCTTCTTCCTCGCCGTCTTCCTCTTCTTCTTCGCCTTCCTCGTCCTCGTCGTACTCTTCCTCTTCCTCTTCCTCTTCGTCGTCTTCGTAATCCTCGACGCCGAAGTCTTCACCGTCCCAGCGACCTTCGCCGTCAGCGACGAAGGTCAGGGCCATGGCCGACGGGTTGGTACCGACGCGGACCAGCCAACCACCGAAGACACGTGCACGCTCGGTGACCAGGTTGGCCTCGGAGCCTTCATTGCCCAGCTTTTCCCACTCCAGCGAAAACGCAAACTCGGTCATTGCCTGGATCTCCTGATCAGTTTTTCTTGGGGCGAACCTGGATGTGCACTTCGGCCAGCTGCTCGTCTACGATCGGCGACGGCGCGTCAGTCATCAGATCCTGTGCACCGGTGGTCTTCGGGAACGGGATGACGTCGCGAATCGACTCGGTGCCAGCCATCAGCGCGGCAATACGGTCGATGCCGAAGGCGATGCCACCGTGCGGCGGCGCGCCGTAGTTCAGCGCGTCGAGCAGGAAGCCGAACTTGGCACGGGCTTCCTCGGCACCGATGCCGAGCAGCTCGAACACCGCGCTCTGCATGTCGGGGCGGTGGATACGGATCGAACCGCCGCCGATTTCATTGCCGTTGAGCACCATGTCGTAGCCGCGCGAAACGGCAGTCTTGGCGTGCGCGCGCAGGTCGGCGATGTCGTCCACGGCCGGCGCGGTGAAGGGGTGATGCAGGGCGACGTAGCGCTGCGCTTCCTCGTCCCACTCGAACATCGGGAAGTCGGTGACCCACAGCGGCGCCCAACCGTCAGCGACCAGGTTGAAGTCCTTGCCGGCTTTCAGGCGCAGCGCACCCATGAAGTCGGACACCTTGTTGTAGCCGCCGGCACCGAAGAACACGATGTCGCCGTTGCCGGCGCCGACGTGGGCCACCAGCGCGGCGAAGCCTTCTTCGCTGAAGAACTTCTGGATCGGCGAGCTGATTTCACCGTTCTCGCCCACCTTGATGTACGCCAGGCCCTTCGCGCCGTACTTGGCGGCGTGCGCGGCGTACTCATCGATCTGCTTGCGCGACAGGCTGGCACCACCCGGGATGCGCAGCGCGGCGACGCGGCCATCGGCATCGTTGGCAGCCGCGGTGAACACCGGGAATTCGCTGGTCTTGACCAGCTCGGCCACGTCCACCAGTTCCAGCGCGATGCGCAGGTCCGGCTTGTCCGAACCGTAGCGACGCATCGCCTCGGCCCAGGTCATGCGCGGGAAGCTGGCGTCCAGCTCGACGTCGACCACTTCCTTGAAGATGCCGCGGATCATGTCTTCGACGAAATCCTGCACGTCGCGCTCGCGGACGAAGGCGAACTCCATGTCCAGCTGAGTGAATTCCAGCTGGCGGTCGGCACGCAGGGCCTCGTCGCGGAAGCAGCGCGCGATCTGGTAATAGCGGTCGAAGCCGGCCACCATCAGGATCTGCTTGAACAGCTGCGGACTCTGCGGCAGGGCGTAGAACTCGCCCGGGTGCATGCGCGCCGGCACCAGGAAGTCGCGCGCGCCTTCCGGGGTGGCCTTGGTCAGGATCGGGGTTTCGATGTCCTGGAAGCCCTTTTCGTCCAGGTGCCGGCGCAGGGCCTGCACCAGCTTGATGCGGGTGCGCTGCATGCGCTGCATTTCCGGACGGCGCAGGTCCAGGTAGCGGTACTTCAGGCGGGTTTCTTCGCCGGGGTTCTCGTGCGCGTGGAACGGCAGCGGCGCGGCCTTGTTCAGCACGGTGATGGCGGTGGCGATCACTTCCACCTTGCCGGTGCGCAGCTTGTCGTTGACCGCGTGGCGGGCGCGCACAACACCTTCCACCTGCAGCACGTCCTCATAGCCCAGGCTGGCGGCCACGGCGAACACTTCGGCGTTGTCGAGCTCCACCGTCACCTGCACGATGCCTTCATGATCGCGGAGATCGATGAAGCAGACGCCGCCCTGGTTACGGGCCACGTCGGTCCAGCCGGCGAGGGTGACAGTCTGGCCAATCAGGGTCTCATCGACCAGGCCGCAGAAGTGGGTACGCATGGGGGGAAAGCTCCGCTGGAGAACGCCGGCGCCTGATGGGGGCCGGAAAGCCTCTTATTCTGCGGCCGAGGCCCCGGCCGGGGCAAATGCGGACGGTCACGCGGGCTTGATCGCCCCGGTCCTTATAGTCGCGCACCTACTCCCGTATGGGGATGTCGCCATGAAACCGCAGTCCCTGGCCAGCCTGGCCGTGATCCTGGGTACCTTTACCGCGCTCGCCCTGCCCTCCGCCCCTGCCGCCGCGCAGGACGGGGTGGTCCGCTGCGAGAGCCAGAACAACCGCGAACGTGTCTGCAACACCGGCTGGCGCGACGCCCAGCTGGTCCGCCAACTGTCCGGCTCGGCCTGCGTGGAGGGCCGCACCTGGGGCACCCGCAACGGCAGCATCTGGGTCAACAACGGTTGCCGCGCCGAATTCACCCAGGGCCGTGGTGGCTGGGGTGGCGGCAACGGCGGCGGTTGGGGCGGCGGCAACGGCAACGGCGGCACCGTGCGCTGCGAAAGCCAGGACAACCGCGAACGCAGCTGCCCGGTCGGCTGGCGCAACGCGCGCGTGGTCCGGCAGATCTCCGGCACCCAATGCGTGGAAGGCCAGAACTGGGGCGTGCGCAACGGCGCGATCTGGGTCAACCGCGGCTGCCGCGCCGAGTTCGCCGAAGCCCGCGGTGGCTGGGGCGGCGGCAATGGTGGGGGCAATGGCGGCGGTTGGGGTGGCGGCAACAGCAACTACACCGTGACCTGCAGCAGCAACAACAACCGCCAGCAGAGCTGCAACTGGGACGACCGCCAGGGCCGACCGGTGCTGCAGCAGCAGCTGTCCGGCAGTGCCTGCCAGGAAGGCCGGACCTGGGGTTACTCGCGCGGCAACGTGTGGGTCAGCAACGGCTGCCGGGCGCGCTTCGGCACGCGTTGAGGGGTAGCGCCGGGCCATGCCCGGCGAGCGCAGCGGCAGGGTCTCCGCTTGAAAGCCGCCGGGCATGGCCCGGCGCTACCGGGCTGTCCGCGGCAGCATGCCAGGACGCCGATCAGGGTGCCGGCGCCGCTGCATCACCCCAGGGCGCAGGCGGTAGCGCGACCGGTTTGCTGAGATCGAACTCGACCCGGAAACGGCGCCCTTCCGGGCGCGTCAGCTCATAGACGAAGCGCTGGTCCGGCTCGATCTCCATCGCCCACGTGTTGTGGGTCGAGGCCAGCATGTCGGCACGACGGAACATCGCCACCGATTCGCCATCGGCGGGGAACTGCTGGCGTTCGGCGGTGCCCGGCGGCTTGCTGTCGCCGCCGTACAGGGTGATCGCATCGGGGCTGCCATCGGCATGGCGGTGGTCGTGCTTCAGCCGCACGCCGTGCTCGGTGCGGGTCAACACCCAGGTGCGCGAATGATCATCACCGACGTGGAACGGGATGCGCAGCTCATGTCCCGGGTCGGCACAGCCCCGCACATGCATCACCAGCGTCTTTCCGGCGAAGGGATCCTCGCCGGTCGGTGCCGGCGTGTCCTCCACCACCTTGCCCTCGTATGCCTGGCCGCAATGGGCGGCAATCGCGGCCATGAAGGCGTCGGCCGGTGCGGTCGACAGATCGTGGTTGACCGTATGCGATGGCTGCGAGCAGGCGGCGAGGCCGAGCAGGGCGATGGCGGAAGCAACAGCGGCGATCGGTTTCATGCCCCAACCCTAACGGCCATGGCCGGTGGGCGCAAACCGGCTACCCGGCCTGCGCGGCCCGACCGCTGTCCACTGTTACGGACGTAACCACACCTGGCAGCCGTCGATGGCCTGGCTTCGGCTGCCGGCGGTATGCCGGGCCAGAATCTGCGCCTGCCAAGCGGCGCGTTCCGGCGTGCTGCCGACCTGGTTGGGGCAATCGACCACGGCAGCCAACGGCAGCCCGCCCAGCGCCGCGTTGGCCCCGGCGAACGATTGCAGGGCCTGGTCCGAGGCCCAGTCCGGGATCATCAGCGCCCGGCGCCCTGCCAGATAGGGCAGTTCGGAGGACCAGTCCTGGCCGAACGCCACGATCACGCCGTTCTCCGGCGTGCTGGAGCGGATCAACGCAGCGATCTGCGAAACCGTGGTCGGCTCGCGTGCTTCCTTCATGTTCTTCAGGTAGTGGGCCAGGCCAAAACCGGTGGACAGCATGCACAACAGCACCGCCAGGGCCACCGCGCGCCGCGGCTTGCCGATGGCGTCGGCACGCAGCACCGCCGACCACAGCACCAGGCCGACGATCGAGGTGGCGAACACGATGTTGGCCGCCTGGTAGTAGGGATGGGCGATGTGCAGGTTGGTGAACACCAGGAACGGTGCCAGGTAGGCCAGCAGCAGCAACGCGACTGCGGTGCGGATCCGGCCGATGCACAGGCCCGCGATGAGAAACACCAGGAAAATCCAGTTGGAGCCGACTGCGCCGGAGAAGCGCTTCTTGAAGACCGTGCCCCACCAGGTGGCCGGATCCAGGCGCTGCTGCAGGGTGCCGTAGTTCCAGCTGGACAGGGCCTCGGAAGTAACCTGCTGACCCAGCGGTGACTGCGCCTTCAGCGCATCGGCGTGATGCAGCCAAAGGGTGATGGCAACCAGAACCGCCAGCGCCGACAGCATGCCCCACGCCAGCAGTTTCCAATGCCCCAGCAGCCACTGCGGGCGCCAGCCATGCTCGCGCACCGCCAGCCAGGCAAACGCCAGCGCAACGAACGCCGCGAAACCGAAGAACGTCGTGACCTTGACCAGTGCTGACAGCACGGCAGCCACCACAGCGAGCAGGCCGAGCCATGCATTCGGGCGGTTGCGCAGGTTCGCCAGCGCCCAGACGAAGACCAGGCCGAAGAACACGGCCGTGGACTCCATCATCACCGACCGTCCCCAGAACTGGGCGTACGGCGAAACCGCGAAGGCGCCGGCTACGCACAACGCCAGCACGCGGTCAGGACGGATGGCCAGCAGCGTGCGGTAGACCATCCAGACGCAGCCGACGTGGAATACGGTGGACACCAGCCGGCCGCTGTTGTCGGCGCTGATGCCGGTGGCGCTGGACAGCAGCGCTGCCAGCCACTGGTACAGCGGGAATTCGAAGGGAATCGACCACGGCGCACCGAGTACCGGCGTCAGATAGTCCAGCCACGGGCCACCACGTACCATCCAGTCGATCGACAACGCGGTCTGCGTCTGCCGGAATCCCGAGGCATCGACCGGTGGCATCGACCAGCTGTACCCGAACAGGATCAGCAGCGCGATGGCAGAGAACCAAAGCAGGATCCTGCCTGGCAGCAGTTTACGGTCGAGGTTCACGTCCTGGTTCACGCCTGCAGCTCCTGGGGTATCCAACGCACCAGGGCCGGTACGTCGCGGGGCGCGCAGTGTCCCGTGCTGCGCGTCCGCAACGCAAGTCTCGTGATGCCCTGCGCAGGGTCAACGCGATGCAGATGCAGGTGCAGGTGTCGGATCGGCCGCAACCACTTCCGTCGCCGCCACCGGCGCATCTTCGCCCTGCCCTGCCGGCTCCTGCTCCACCGGATCGACATCGAACGGCGTGCGGAACACCAGCGAGGGCAGCAGCGTGGTCAATGCGGCGTACAGCAGCAACGCGCCGAACAGCACCGCCGGAATCTGGAAGCGATCGCGCATGATCGCAGCCAGCACCAGGGTGAAGATCAGCGTCGGTGCCAGTGCCAGCGATACGCGCAGGCTGCTGCGGAAGCTCTCGCCGAACATTACGCGTCGCTGCAGCCAGACCACCGCGATGCGCAGCGGCAGCACTACCAGGGTGATCACCACGCCCAGTCCCAGCGCCTCGAAGCTGAGCGCTTCGCTGGGTACCTTGGTGCCGGCGTTGAAGAAATAGAACGGCACGAAGAACGAGGCGAACAGGCGCAGCGCATGCAGGTTTTCGTGCGAGGCCAGCAGCGGCATGCGCTGGTGCAGCAGGCGCGCGACCAGGCCGGCGATGAAGGCGCCGACCAGGTAGTACACGCCCAGCAGGTAGGTGATGTAGGCGGCCACCATGCCGACCATCACCAGCAGCGAGAATTCCGAGCCCGGCGCATGCGGCGCGACCCAGCGGCCGAGCGCGATGAACAGCAGTGGCAGGCCGATCATCATCGCCAACAGCGCAAGGCTGGACAGTGCCATATGCCCAGGATCGCCGGCCTGCAGCACGATGAACAGCGCCGCCAGGGCCAGCAGTTCACCGGCGATGGCCTTGCTGGTGACCCAGAACCGCTCGTCCTCGCTCAGCCCCAGCCGCGACAGCGAATCCATGATGAAGCCGGTGGACGGGGTCAGCAGCGCCAGCGCCAGCAGCCCTGCGGCCTGCCATGGCAGACCGGCGTAACGCCAGGCCAGCCAGCCGACGCCGAACAGGGTCGCACTGCGGATAACCAGATGCGCCAGCAGCGGCCACATGCCGCGGCGCAGGGCCTGCAGGTCGACTTCCAGGCCGGCGAACAGGAACAGCGAAGAGATGCCCAGCGTGGCCAGCAGCCCGATGACCGCGTCGTGCGCCTGGTCGCCCAGCCAGAGCATGCCGGTGATGCCGAACAGCAGGCAGGTCAGGGGCGCGGGCAGGCTGAACCGCTGCAGCGCACGCGGGATGACCAGCAGCGCGAAGATCAGCAGCAGGTAGACCAGTTCATGACTCATCGGTGGACTTCCGTGTGGATCGAACGCGCGCAGGATGCGGGTTCGATCCGGATCGGGCAAGCAGGACACGGCTGAAAGTGTCCCTATCCAGCCGGCGCAGAGCCCTTCAGCGGGTCAGTGCATCGGCGATGCGACCGACCTGCGCAAGCACCGCCGCGCGCTGTTCGAAGCTGATCGCGCCCGCCTGCAGATAGGCGGTCAGGATCCACGGCGAACCGCCCTGCACCGGCCACAACACGGCGATGTCGTTGCGCGCGTCTTCGCCATTGCTGCCGGTCTTGTCGCCCACCCGCCAACGCTTGCCCAGGCCTGCACGAAGGCAGGCATCGCCGGTTTCGTTGTCGATCAGCCAGTCGGCCAGCTGCTGGCGCGAGGCCGGCTTGAGTGCATCGCCCAGCACCAGCCGCTGCAGCGTCGCCGCGATGGCGGCCGGGGTGGTGGTGTCGCGTGGATCGTCGATGGCGAAGCTGTTCAGCTCCGGCTCCAGGCGATCACTGCGGGTGATCGTATCGCCACTGGCGCGCAGGAACGCGGTCACTGCCGGCGGCCCACCGATTGCGGCGAACAACAGATTGGCGGCGGTGTTGTCGCTGGTGATCAGCGTGGCCCGGCACAGGTCACGCACGGTCAGGTCCTTGCCGACATGGCGGCGGGTGACCGGCGCGTGCTCGAGAATGTCCTGCGCCCGTACCGGCAGGCGCTGGTCCAGCAGTGCCGGATCACGCTCGGCCTGCTTGAGCACCGTAGCGGCCAGCACGCTCTTGAAGGTGCTGCAGAGTGGGAAGCGTTCGTCCTGGCGATGGCCGAGGCGGCGACCGCTGCCGGTGTCGAGCAGGGTCACGCCGAGTCGGCCGCTGCACGCCTTTTCCAGTGCGGCGAAATCGGTGGCGGCGGCGAAGGCGGCAATGCTGGGTGCAGCGGCCATGGTTGTTGTGGCGGCGCGGGCGAGCAGCGGTGCGGCGAGCGCGGAAGCGGCGGCAGCGCCACTGAACTGCAGGAATCGGCGACGAGCGAGCATTCGGGGTTCTCCTGAGCGTGATGCCGATTATCGGAGCCCACCAACGCTGGCCACCAGCGCGAATTTTCAGGAGAAGCCATTAGGTTTATTCATGCATGACGCAGACATCTTGCGGCTATTTCAAAGCCACCCGGCAAGCAGATACGATCAGCCATCACACCTGCTCACGGCTCACGCATGCTCCACCCAACTCTGCCGCTGAATGCGCTGCGCGCCTTCGAAGCCGCTGCCCGGCACCAGAACTTCACCCGGGCGGCGCTGGAACTCTGTGTCAGCCAGGCCGCGCTGAGCCACCAGATACGCGGGCTGGAGGACCGCCTGGGCGTTCGCCTGTTCCATCGCCTGCCACGCGGCGTGGCATTGACCGAGGAAGGAGCAGCCCTGTACCCGGTGCTGAATGAATCCTTCGAACGCATTTCAGCCAGCATCGCCCGCTACACCGGCGGCCCGGCACGGGAAGTGCTGACGATCGGCGTGGTCGGGACCTTCGCCACTGGCTGGCTGCTGCCGCGCTTGGCTGCGTTCGACGCCGCGCATCCGGATATCGAGCTGCGACTGCAGACCCACAACAACCGCATCGACCTGGCCGGTGAAGGCCTGGACCTGGCGATCCGTTTCGGTGATGGCGACTGGCAGGGGCAGACCTGCACGGCGATCCTGGACGCGCCGTTCGCACCGTTGTGTGCACCGGCACTGGCACGGCGGCTGAAGCATCCGCGTGACCTGGCGACCTTGCCGCTGCTGCGTTCGTACCGCAGCGACGAGTGGCCACGGTGGCTGCAGATGGCCGGGGCCAACGGCGTGGAAGCGCGCGGACCGGTGTTCGATTCGTCGTTGACGCTGGCTGTGGCTGCGGCCGGTGGCGCCGGCGTGGCCTTGCTGCCGCTGCGCATGTTCGAGGCGGAGCTGGCCGAGGGCCGGCTGCTGCAACCGTTTGCCACTACGCTGGAACTGGGCCGCTACTGGCTGACCCGGCTGCGCTCACGCGCAGAGCGGGAACCGGCCAAGCGCTTCCGCGAATGGCTGCAGGCGCAGGGGTGATGTAGAGCCGAGCCCACGCTCGGCTGCTTCATGTGCGATCCCGCGCTGCGCGCGACAGCCGAGCATGGCTTGTATGTTCCTCCCGTCTCCTACGAGGTATGTAGGAGCCAGGGTGGAGGGACCGTCAACATGATATCTGCGGGTAGCAGCCGACAGACGAGCCGAGCGATCCCCATCCCGCACCTTAACGTCG
>NZ_PEJT01000029.1:0-374 GCF_002750935.1 Stenotrophomonas sp. LMG 10879 | reverse complement strand
AAGCTCCAAAACAGAAAACTCATAGGACTTCGGCCACACCCACAAAGATTTGAGAAGCTATAAGAAGCTTGGTTAGTGTTTTTGGAGTCAAATATGACTAGATCTCGTGTGTATGATTGGGTATAAGAACTAGAACCGCAACCGGATCCCAAAAGTTAAAGTTGTGTTTTTCCGTTTAGAAGCTCCAAAACCAAAAACTCATAGGACTTCGGCCACACCCAAAAAGCTTTGAGAGGAAATAAGAATCTTGGTTAGTGTTTTTGGAGTCAAATATGACTAGATCTCGTGTGTATGATTGAATATAAGAACTAGAATGCCAACCGCATCTTATAAGCCTCAGTAGTGTTTCCTTGTTACAAGACACAACGACAAAG
>NZ_PEJT01000028.1:0-379 GCF_002750935.1 Stenotrophomonas sp. LMG 10879 | reverse complement strand
GGGTATAAACCCTGGCGATGACCTACTCTCGCATGGCTTAGGCCACACTACCATCGGCGCAGCTACGTTTCACTTCCGAGTTCGGGATGGGATCGGGTGGTTCCATAGCGCTAATTTCACCAGGGAGACGGTTGCAGCAGCGCTTGCAGCGCCAGCTCGCGTACTTGCCCTTGGGGCGGAAGGAACTCAAAAAAGCAGAGCCTTCACTTAATAGAAAAAACCCCGCTGCATGAGCAGCGGGGTTTTTGGGTGTAAACCCTGGCGATGACCTACTCTCGCATGGCTTAGGCCACACTACCATCGGCGCAGCTACGTTTCACTTCCGAGTTCGGGATGGGATCGGGTGGTTCCATAGCGCTAATTTCACCAGGGAGGCGGT
>NZ_PEJT01000027.1:0-389 GCF_002750935.1 Stenotrophomonas sp. LMG 10879 | reverse complement strand
CTCCCTGGTGAAATTAGCGCTATGGAACCACCCGATCCCATCCCGAACTCGGAAGTGAAACGTAGCTGCGCCGATGGTAGTGTGGCCTAAGCCATGCGAGAGTAGGTCATCGCCAGGGTTTATACCCCGAAAACCCCGCTGCTCATGCAGCGGGGTTTTCCTTTTTTTGCAAGCCTCAGGTTTCGACCTGGACTTACGGCAACAACTTCGCGAAAAGCTTCAAGTTCCTCTCACAAGTTGTTGACAAAGCTGAAAAGCCTGCCATAATAGGCGGCTCGCAACGACGAAAGGCCTTCGGGTCCAACGACGAAGCAGCATCGGCAACAACGCCCACTCCGGTGAGGCGGCCTTGAAAAAAGGTGTTGACGAAGCGGAAAAGCCGGCTATAA
>NZ_PEJT01000026.1:0-438 GCF_002750935.1 Stenotrophomonas sp. LMG 10879 | reverse complement strand
TGGATCAAAGTCCCGACCGCTCTTGAAGACGCCCCAGGCGATCTTGGCCAGCTTTCTGGCCAGGATGTTGAAGCTGGCGGTACTGCTGTGGCCGCGTTCGCGGATGGCCGTGTAAAGGGGTTTGCCGCCTTTCGATCGGGTCAGGCCCATGGCAGCCATGTAGAGGATCTGGCGCAGGCTGGCGTTGCCACGCTTGGACAAGCGCCTTTTGCCGATCCGCGCACCGGATTCGTTGGGTCGCGGATCCAGACCGGTACAGGCGATCCAGGCGTCTGAGCTGGTCAAGGGCCAGCGCGTGATGTGATGGGTGACGAAGGCCGCCACCGTCGGTCCGATCCCCGGGATGGTCATGATCCGCCGATACAGGTCGCGCTGTTCGCCGCTGCGACACAGTTGCTGAATCTGCTGGTCCAGCATGGCAATGGCCTCTTTCAGACC
>NZ_PEJT01000025.1:0-834 GCF_002750935.1 Stenotrophomonas sp. LMG 10879 | reverse complement strand
CGAAGGCCGCCACCGTCGGTCCGATCCCCGGGATGGTCATGATCCGCCGATACAGGTCGCGCTGTTCGCCGCTGCGACACAGTTGCTGAATCTGCTGGTCCAGCATGGCAATGGCCTCTTTCAGACCACCGAAGATGCGCCCAAAGATGGGCGACTCCGACGCCCCCGCGCCTAGCGAGAGATTCAACTTCGCCTTGCTCCGGACCAGGCTGTCACGTTGCTGGAGCAGCACGTGCAGCCGCTCCTGCGCAGGCGAACGGGCGACATGCTCGTGCAGATTATCGGCCTCCTTGGCGATGTAACGCGCGATAACCTGCGCGTCGCCAGAGTCGGTCTTGCCGCGGCAGGCCACACCCTTGGCGTAATGCTTGATGTCGCGCGGATTGAGCACAAAGACCGCATGACCAGCCATCTGGGCGGCTTGGACTACACGCTCGTGGTAGCGATTGGTCGCCTCCACCCCAATGCGCGACCTGGTCGGCAGGCCGGACAGCCACTTATCGATGGCCGACGCTGAATTGGCGATTCGGGTGCTGCCCTTGGTGCCATGGCAGGCCACCACAAGGTTCTTTGAATCGGCATCGATGCCGACGGCCAAACAATCTGACATCTGCGCAACTCCCAGCTATTGTTGAGGGGCTGGGGTGGTACCGCACCACGTTGGCTTGCCTACATCGGCGGTCCTCAAAGGCCGCTAGATCCTTTATCGACGTTAAGGTGCGGGATGGGGATCGCTCGGCTCGTCTGTCGGCTGCTACCCGCAGATATCATGTTGACGGTCCCTCCACCCTGGCTCCTACATACCTCGTAGGAGACGGGAGGAACATACAAGCC
>NZ_PEJT01000024.1:0-1133 GCF_002750935.1 Stenotrophomonas sp. LMG 10879 | reverse complement strand
TGACGTCAGGCGGGGATCGGTCCGCTCTGGGCGTCACGCATGCGGGCGTTGAGGATCACCAGCATCTTCCGCATCACCGCCACGATGGCTACTTTGGCCTCCTTGCCGCGCGCCCGCAGGGAGCGGTAAAAGTCCCGCAATCGAGGTTCGTGCTGCAGGGCGGACATGCTGGCCATGTAGAGCACTTGACGGATCTCGGCTCTGCCGCCATGGATGCTTCGCTTCCCGCGCATTGTCCCGCTGTCATGGGACATCGGCGCCACGCCGACCAGGCTGGCGATGGCCTTACCACTGATCCTGCCCAGCTCAGGTAGATAGCTGGCCAGTACGGCCTGCAGCCCCGTCCCCACTCCCTTCATCGACTTCAGCACAGCCAGTTGCGGCTGCTGGGCAACCTGCTCGGCAATCTGATTGCCCAAGCGTTGGACCAGCGTCTGCAAGCGGGTGATGTTGGCCTGCAAAAGCCGGCGCAACTCACGATCGGTCACCATTTGCTGCTGTTGCCGCGCTACGGCCAAGGCGTCCATCGTCTGTCGACGTGCTCGCACGAACTCCCGCAGTTTCTGCTGCCAAGGCTCTAGCGGCTGGTAGGGCGGCAGCTTCACCAACGCGGCCATCTTCGCCAAGGCATAGGCATCCAAGCGGTCGGTCTTGGCGATGTGGCCCAGTCCTTGAGCTAGCTTCCTGGCACGAAAGGCATTGGCCCGAACGACCGGATGTCCTGCCTTGTGCAGAAAATCCAGCACGCACTGCTCATAGCCGCCGGTGGCCTCCAGCACGATCTGGCTGGTTGGGCGCTGCCTCAGCCAGGCATCCAATTCAGCGAAGCCGGCGGCGCTATTGCTGACCTTCAAGATCTGCCCGTCTGTCATGCCGACGTCCAGCTGGCGCTTGCTGACATCAATCCCGATCCCGTTCATTACCGGACTCCGTATAGTCTGGAAGGGTCGAGAGCTCCCCCGCTTGCCCAGTCTTATCACTGCGAGTGTCAGCTCCAGCAACTGTTCGGGCGGATCAAGGGAGATTCCGGCGTGGGCGCCAAGCTACATGGCGATCGTCGAGATCCAGGCTTGCACGGCGGCCCACGCCGGCTCTCGACACCTACGCTGCCAGATTCCGATCAGATAAGGCTT
>NZ_PEJT01000023.1:0-1182 GCF_002750935.1 Stenotrophomonas sp. LMG 10879 | reverse complement strand
GCCTGTTCCCGGTACTGTACCGGGCTCAGGCCCTTCAATTTCAATCTGATGCGCTCTTGGTTGTAGTACTTGATGTACTCCACGAGCCCAGCCTCCAGACTCTCGATGCTGTCAAAGCTGTTCAGGTAGAAAAATTCTGACTTCAGCGTCCCGAAAAAGCTTTCCATTGCCGCATTGTCCAGGCAGTTGCCACGCCGGGACATGCTTTGCTTCAACGAGTGCTTTTCCAGCATGTGCCGGTAGTTTTCATGCTGGTACTGCCAGCCTTGGTCGGAGTGGATCATGGGGCGCTCATCCGGGGAGAGCTTGTTGATGGCTTCGTCCAGCATCTGACCTACCAGATCGAACACGGGCTGGCGCTTGATCTGATAAGCCACGATTTCGCCGTTGTAGAGGTCCATGATCGGCGACAGGTAGAGCTTCATCCCTTGCACCTTGAACTCGGTGACGTCGGTCACCCACTTCTGGTTGGGCCGCTCGGCATGGAACTGGCGATTGAGGTCATTGCCAACCACAACATTGGCTGCCCCTTTGAAAGATCGGTAGCGCTTCACGCGGACCCGTGATTTCAGGCCCATCTCCCCCATCAGACGCTGTACCCGCTTGTGATTGGTCCGATGGCCTTGATTGGCCAATTCCAGCGTCACCGTGCGATAGCCATAGCGTCCTTGGCTTTGATCGTAGATTGCACGGATGCGCTCGCACAGATCTGCCTCGTCCTGATCCGGATGGGCCAGGACATGGTTCTGGTAATAGAAAGTACTGCGCGACAGCTCTGCCGCTTCGAGCAGAAGCGACAGCGTATGAACCTGCCTCAATCCTTGGATGGCTTGCGCTTTGCGTCCTGCGCCGCCTGCTCTTCCCGGATCAAGGCATCGAGTTTTTTTAGGTAGTCGGTCTCCGCACGCAGGTAGGCGACTTCCTTGAGCAGCTCATCGCGGCTCATATCCTCAGGTGGTTTGGACGAACGGGTCTTTTTCATCGGCTTTCGGGGCGGCAGCGGCGGCGGTGCCAACGCTTGGGCACCGCCCTGAGCATACAGGCGCCGCCACTGCCCCACTGCGCCGGCATCGCCAATCTGAAAGTAGGTGGTGGCCTCACGCCCGGACATGCCGTCCCGGCTCATCTTCTCCAGAACAGCCAGCTTGAACGCGAGGTCATAGGACCGGGTCTGGCGGTGAA
>NZ_PEJT01000022.1:0-1224 GCF_002750935.1 Stenotrophomonas sp. LMG 10879 | reverse complement strand
TGTGGTGGTCAAGTACTTCTGGACACTCCCAAAGGGAGTTCAGGCCACCTGCACTTCACGGAGCGCAGGTGGCACAAGGCCGTTGGCACTGTGCAGCCGACGGTGGTTGTACCAGTTCACAAATTGTTCGATGTCTGCTGCAGCCTCCTGTCGAGTGGGGTATTTGGAGTACAGCCATTCGCCTTTGAGGGTGGCAAATACCCGTTCCACCACCGCGTTGTCCCAGCAATTCCCCTTCCGGCTCATGCTCTGGGTGATGCCGTTGTCGCGCAGGATCTCGGCCATCGCGTGGCTGGTGTATTGCCGCCCTTGGTCCGAGTGGAACAGCAGTCCCGCCTGGGGGCGGCGCTGTTTCAATGCGCCGCGCAGGGCTCTGACCGCCAACCACGCATCTGCTTCGTGGGAATGCGCCCAACCCACGATTCGACGGGCATACATATCCACAACGACGGCCAGATACAGCCATCCCTGCTGGGTGGGGATGTAGGTGATATCGCCAGCCCAGACTTGGTTTGGCGCCTCCGGATTGAACTGACGGTCCAGGATGTTGGGAGCGGTCAGCGCCTGCGGCCCAAGGCTGTGATACTTGTGCCGCTTGTGCTGTCGCGCCCTGACACCGGCCCGGCGCATCAGCGTCCGGGCGCGGTGGCGACCAACCTGCAGACCGCTATTGGTCAGTTCCCGGGCCATCCTGCGTGAGCCGCAGCTGCCCCGGTGGGACTTATGAATGCGACGAACCAGATCAACCTGGGCCAGCAGCTCCCGATCGATACGAGGCTCCCGATGCAGCCAGGCGTAGTAGCTGCTACGGGGATAGTCCATCAACTGGCACACCAACCGGATCGGAGCGGCCTTCCCCAATTCCTGGATCACTTGTTCCGGTGATCGCTGTCCCGAATGAAGAAGGCGATGGATTTTTTTAGCAGGTCGCGCTCCTCCTTGAGCCTGCGGTTCTGGGCTTCCAGTTCGGCGATTCTGACCTGCGCATCTACTGGTGGCGCCTCCGCATGCGGGTCATGTTTTCGCCGCCACTGCTCGATCCACCGCCTCAGCGCCGTCGGGCCGACATCCATCAGCTGGCAGACGTCTCTTACTGTCTGCCCCTCTACAACGACAAGGCGAACCGCCTCGTCCCTCATGCCCTGAGTGATCTGTTTTGCCATGGGTCTACCTCGATGCTCGAAAATGATCCTATCGAGTGTCCAAGTTGATTAGACCACCGCA
>NZ_PEJT01000021.1:2500-5443 GCF_002750935.1 Stenotrophomonas sp. LMG 10879 | reverse complement strand
TAAACCCTGGCGATGACCTACTCTCGCATGGCTTAGGCCACACTACCATCGGCGCAGCTACGTTTCACTTCCGAGTTCGGGATGGGATCGGGTGGTTCCATAGCGCTAATTTCACCAGGGAGGCGGTTGGAGTGTCGCTTCGGACGTCGTGTCTTTGCAGGGGGCGGGCATGGTGATGCCTGCGTTGCAAAGAGACGCGCCTGAGCGCCTGCCTCTCGTTTGGTCTTGTGACGTAGCGTGCACTTGGATCTATCGACATGTCATGTCGGCCAAGGCAACTTGAGGTTATATGGTCAAGCCTCTCGGATCATTAGTATCAGTTAGCTCAATACATTGCTGTACTTACACACCTGACCTATCAACCACGTAGTCTACATGGTTCCTTCAGGGGGCTTGTGCCCCGGGAGATCTCATCTTGAGGCGCGCTTCCCGCTTAGATGCTTTCAGCGGTTATCGCTTCCGAACATAGCTACCCGGCAATGCCACTGGCGTGACAACCGGAACACCAGAGGTTCGTCCACTCCGGTCCTCTCGTACTAGGAGCAGCCCCTCTCAAATCTCCAACGCCCATGGCAGATAGGGACCGAACTGTCTCACGACGTTCTGAACCCAGCTCGCGTACCACTTTAAATGGCGAACAGCCATACCCTTGGGACCGACTACAGCCCCAGGATGTGATGAGCCGACATCGAGGTGCCAAACACCGCCGTCGATATGAACTCTTGGGCGGTATCAGCCTGTTATCCCCGGAGTACCTTTTATCCGTTGAGCGATGGCCCTTCCATACAGAACCACCGGATCACTAAGTCCTAGTTTCCTACCTGCTTGATCCGTCGATCTTGCAGTCAAGCACGCTTATGCCTTTGCACACAGTGCGCGATGTCCGACCGCGCTGAGCGTACCTTCGAGCTCCTCCGTTACTCTTTAGGAGGAGACCGCCCCAGTCAAACTACCCACCATACACGGTCCCCGATCCAGATAATGGACCCAGGTTAGAACGTCAAGCACGACAGGGTGGTATTTCAAGGATGGCTCCACTGCAGCTAGCGCCACAGTTTCATAGCCTCCCACCTATCCTACACAGACGAACTCAACGTTCAGTGTAAAGCTATAGTAAAGGTTCACGGGGTCTTTCCGTCTTGCCACGGGAACGCTGCATCTTCACAGCGATTTCAATTTCACTGAGTCTCGGGTGGAGACAGCGCCGCTGTCGTTACGCCATTCGTGCAGGTCGGAACTTACCCGACAAGGAATTTCGCTACCTTAGGACCGTTATAGTTACGGCCGCCGTTTACTGGGGCTTCGATCAAGAGCTTCGCCTTGCGGCTGACCCCATCAATTAACCTTCCAGCACCGGGCAGGCGTCACACCCTATACGTCCACTTTCGTGTTTGCAGAGTGCTGTGTTTTTGATAAACAGTCGCAGCGGCCTGGTTACTGCGACCCTCTTCAGCTATAGCTCGCACGAGCCACCAAAAAGGGTGCACCTTCTCCCGAAGTTACGGTGCCATGTTGCCTAGTTCCTTCACCCGAGTTCTCTCAAGCGCCTGAGAATTCTCATCCTACCCACCTGTGTCGGTTTACGGTACGGTCTGCGTAAGCTGAAGCTTAGGAGCTTTTCCTGGAAGCGTGGTATCAGCAACTTCGCCATAAAGGCTCGTCTCGGTGCTCGGTCTTGAAGGATCCCGGATTTGCCAAAGATCCAAACCTACCGCCTTTCCCCGGGACAACCAACGCCCGGTATGCCTAACCTTCTCCGTCCCTCCATCGCACTTACGCGAGGTGCAGGAATATTAACCTGCTTCCCATCGACTACGACTTTCGTCCTCGCCTTAGGGGCCGACTCACCCTGCGCCGATTAACGTTGCGCAAGGAAACCTTGGGCTTTCGGCGTGCGGGTTTTTCACCCGCATTATCGTTACTCATGTCAGCATTCGCACTTCCGATACCTCCAGCAGACTTCTCAATCCACCTTCAACGGCTTACGGAACGCTCCTCTACCGCGTACATATAAATATGCACACCCCAAGCTTCGGTTCTGTGCTTAGCCCCGTTAAATCTTCCCCGCAGACCGACTCGACCAGTGAGCTATTACGCTTTCTTTAAAGGGTGGCTGCTTCTAAGCCAACCTCCTGGCTGTCTGTGCCTTTCCACATGGTTTTCCACTTAGCACAAAATTTGGGACCTTAGCTGTGGGTCTGGGTTGTTTCCCTTTTCACGACGGACGTTAGCACCCGCCGTGTGTCTCCCATACAGTCCGTCTCGGTATTCGGAGTTTGCAATGGTTTGGTAAGTCGCGATGACCCCCTAGCCATAACAGTGCTCTACCCCCGAGAGGATACATATGAGGCGCTACCTAAATAGCTTTCGAGGAGAACCAGCTATCTCCGGGTTCGATTAGCTTTTCACTCCTAATCACAGCTCATCCCCGTCTTTTGCAACAGACGTGGGTTCGGGCCTCCAGTACCTGTTACGGCACCTTCACCCTGGCCATGACTAGATCACCCGGTTTCGGGTCTACTGCCCGCGACTATGCGCCCTTATCAGACTCGGTTTCCCTTCGCCTCCCCTATACGGTTAAGCTTGCCACGAACAGTAAGTCGCTGACCCATTATACAAAAGGTACGCAGTCACCCCTTGCGAGGCTCCTACTGCTTGTACGCACACGGTTTCAGGATCTATTTCACTCCCCTCTCCGGGGTTCTTTTCGCCTTTCCCTCACGGTACTGGTTCACTATCGGTCGGTCAGTAGTATTTAGCCTTGGAGGATGGTCCCCCCATGTTCAGACAGGGTTTCACGTGCCCCGCCCTACTCGTCTTCACTGAAATGGCCCTTTCAGATACAGGGCTATCACCTTCTATGGCTGCTCTTTCCAGAGCATTTTCCTAGAACCAAATCAGCTTAAGGGCTAGTCCGCGTTCGCTCGTCGCTACTTACGGAAT
>NZ_PEJT01000020.1:0-36478 GCF_002750935.1 Stenotrophomonas sp. LMG 10879 | reverse complement strand
GCAAGATGGACAATCATCCTTCCTGCAGGCGCCTTCACAAGATACCTGCGCATACTTTCAAAGATCTTGGGAAGTGGCCTCAGCGCCGTTCCCGTGTGCTGCGAAGTTTCCTTCGTAGCGAGCCGCCCATTATAGCCGGCTTTTCCGCTTCGTCAACACCTTTTTTCAAGGCCGCCTCACCGGAGTGGGCGTTGTTGCCGATGCTGCTTCGTCGTTGGACCCGAAGGCCTTTCGTCGTTGCGAGCCGCCTATTATGCCGGACTTTTCGAGTCCGTCAACACCTTCGTTCGATCATCTCGTCCGGCGGTGGTGGCGTCGCTGTTCGCGTTGGTGGCTTCCGAAGAAGTCGCCGTGCTGCAGCAAGGGAGCGAATTCTAGAGATCCTGCAGAATTCGTCAACTCTTTTTTTCAGGAAGATGACAGAACAGTACCTGCGTCCTGCATGGCCGCGGCTGATACGTCACCGCGGCGTTGCCCGCGCGTTGCGCGGTCAACGCCGCAGGCGCTATCAATACACCGATGCATAGCGAAGAGAAGAGCATGGGCACGCAACAACGACAGGGATGGTGGCGGGATCTTTCGATGCCGGCGATCGTCGCCGGCTTCATCACCGTGCTGGTCGGCTTCGCCAGTTCCGCGGTGATCGTGTTCCAGGCGGCGCAGGCCGTGGGTGCCGACCAGGCTCACATCGCTTCGTGGATGTGGGCCCTGGGACTGGGCATGGGCGTGACCTGCATCGGCCTG
Source organism: Stenotrophomonas sp. LMG 10879 (assembly GCF_002750935.1). Taxonomy (NCBI): domain Bacteria; kingdom Pseudomonadati; phylum Pseudomonadota; class Gammaproteobacteria; order Lysobacterales; family Lysobacteraceae; genus Stenotrophomonas; species Stenotrophomonas sp. LMG 10879. The sequence goes on along the minus strand of NZ_PEJT01000020.1, from coordinate 35,734 downwards.
TCGCTGCGCTACCGCGTCCCGGTGGTCACCGCATGGTCGACGCCGGGCGCGGCGATGCTGGTCGTCGGTGCCGGTGGCGCATCTCTGTCCGAAGCCACCGGTGCGTTCCTGCTGGCGGCGGTGCTGGGCATGCTCGCCGGCTTCTCAGGGGTGTTCGCCCGGCTGATGAAACGCGTGCCCATGGCCTTGGCCGCGGGCATGCTGGCGGGCGTGCTGCTGCGCTTCGGCCTGGAGGTGTTCGTGGCGATGAACACCCAGCGCGTGCTGGCGTTGGCCATGTTCGCTACCTGGCTGCTGGGCCGCCGCCTGTTCCCCCGCTATGCGGTGATCGCCACCCTGCTGGTCGGCATCGCCATCGCCGCCAGCCAAGGTCTGCTGCATGCACAGCAGGTGCACCTGCAGCTGGCGGTGCCGCACTGGGTCACTCCTTCGCTGTCGTGGACGGCGATGGTCGGCATCGCCCTGCCCCTGTTCGTGGTCACCATGGCCTCGCAGAACATCCCCGGTGTGGCGGTGATGCGCGCGTCCGGCTACGACGCACCGGTGTCGCCGGTGATCGGCTGGATCGGCGTGGTCAACACACTGCTGGCGCCCTTCGGTGCCTACGCGTTGAATCTGGCTGCCATCACTGCGGCGATCTGCATGGGCCGTGATGCCCACGAGGACCCGGCACGGCGCTACACGGCGGCGATGGCGGCCGGTGCCTTCTATATTGTCATCGGCCTGTTCGGAGCCACCGTAGCGGCCCTGTTCGCTGCCTTCCCGAAGGAACTGGTGGCCTGCGTGGCCGGTATCGCCCTGTTCGGCACCATCGGCAACAGCCTGGCCAGTGCATTGGCAGTGGAGCGCGACCGCGAAGCCGCGCTGGTCACCTTCCTGGTGACCGCCTCGGGGATGACACTGGCCGGTATCGGTTCTGCGTTCTGGGGCCTGGTCGCCGGGACGCTCTGCCTGTGGGTGCTGCGGCCGCGTTCGCCGGCTCAGTGATAGGTCTGCAGGAGGCCCTGGATGATGTAGCGCAGCGCGTAGATCAGGCCCAGGCAGACCACCACGGCCGAGGCCTTGGTGCCACCACGGCGAAGCAGCTCTGCGCGGATGCGGTTCGGCTGGCCGGCGTGGATCACCTGTACCCGTGCCACTAATCGGCTGCAATGGCGCAGGTACAGGCTGTTGGCGAAGATGGCCAGCGCGATACGCGGCAGCAGCATGCCGAAGGCGATCTGCGGTACGCCGGCGTCAGCCAGCAGCATCAGCATCGGCAGCAGCGTGGTGACCAGATAGAAGCTGACGGCGGCCAGGTACATCCGGCGATGCACCATCCACAGCGTGCCGAACAGGAAGGCGGGCCAGTTCCAGCGGCGCGGGGGCTTCGGCAGCGCACTATCCACATGCCAGAAGCGACGGTAGGCGGCGGCGTTGGGACCGACCACCAGCGTCAGGTAATCGGCATCTTCCAGCGCCGTGACTACATCGGCGTCAGCGCCGGGCGCCAGGTAGGGGTTCCCGCTACCGGACGAGGTCTGCGGATCGAGGGTGCTCATGCTGGCCATCCATGCCAAAGGGGAAGCCTGCTATAGCGGCGCGCTGGACAGGATCTGAAGCAGGACATGACGCCCGCCCGGTGCCACGGTGACCACGTCGGGCCCGGCGTTGGCGGCCTCCAGGCAGACATAGTCGCGCCAGCCGTCACCGACATCGGCCATCTTCGCGGCAGCGTCGGCGCCAGGGTTCCATGCCACCAGCGAGCGGCTGCCTTCGGTGCGGATGTCGATGCGGCGCTTGAGCACCGGGTCGCGCAGCACATAGTGCCCGCCGGCCTGGGTGTAGATGCGGTCGCTGCGGCCCGGGTCACGCGGATCGCGTAGCGACCACGGACCCTGCTGGCGACGCGGCTGGGCGTAGTTCTCGAACTTGTCGAGGTAGTCCAGGCCATCGACGCCGTCGACGTCGACCTTGCTGGCGTCACCGACACGGAAGTAGTTGTGCAGCGCCTGGGTGATGGTGGCCGGGGCCTTGCCGGTGTTCTCGGTGAGCAGCTGCTGGCGCAGTTCACGGCCGACACGCACCGTCATGGTCAGACGCAGACCGAGGTTGTCCAACGCAGGTGGGGCCAGGGTCAGTTCGATGCTGCCATCGTCGAGGCGGCGCGCCTGCTGCAGTTCCCAGGGCAAGGTGCGCACGAAGCCATGGGCGGGCACGTCATCGCCCTGCCCCTGGCGGCCGAAGTACGGCCAGCACACCGGGCTGCCGCCGCGGATGGGCGCAGGCAGTGCCGCACGCCTGGGCGAAAGCCACATCACATCCGGCTGGCCCTTGGGCACGAACGAGAGCAGTTGGCCGCCGAACACACTGATGGCGGCGGTGGCCTGCGGGGTTTCCACCAGCCAGGCGTCGAGTCCCTGGAACTGGCCACTGCTGACACCCTTTATCTGTTGCACGCTGGATCGACTCCGGATGGCCGGCGACTGCGCGGCACTGTAGTTGGTGGGAAGGCTGAAGCGGGTGGGTGTGGCCGGGACCCTCGCCTGCGGTTCGCCCTGCAGCGCGCGCAGGATGCGCTGGCCGGCGCGACCATCGGCGTCGGCCCAACCAAGACGGCGCTGCTCGACCTGGATGGCGCGACGACTGGCGGTACCGATCATGCCATCGGCGGCGCCGATGTCATGGCCACGCGCCAGCAGCAGGGTCTGCAGCTGGCGGCGCTCGTCGCGGCCAAGACCGGGGTCATCGGTGGGCCAGGCGGTGACCAGGCCGTTGCCGCCACGCAGGCGGTCGGCCAGGGTGGCGATGGCCAGGGCATAGCTCTCGGCGGCGTTGTAGCTGTAGATCGCGTCGTAGTTGCGGAACACCAGCAGCGCCGGGCCCTTGTTGCCGGCCGGCAGCAACAGCGCGGCGCGGGCATCGGCGGGCAGGCCAGCCGGCGCCAGCGCGCTGCCGTCCAGGCCGGTCACGCCCAGTGCGCGCCAATCGGCCAGTGCCCGGCGCTGGGTGCGGCCGGCCTGGCTGGCGTTGAACCCGGCGGGGACGCGCACTTCCATGCCCCAGGGTTCGCCGGTCCGCCAGCCGGCACGCTTCAGATAATTGGCGGTGGAAGCCAATGCATCGGGAATGCTGCCGACCAGATCGCGGCGGCCATCGCCATCACCATCCACGGCAATGCGTGCGTAGGTGCTGGGCATGAACTGGGTGTGGCCGAAGGCCCCGGCCCAGGAACCGGTCAGGCCCTGCGCCTGCAGGTCACCCTTGTCGATGAGCTTGACCAGCGCCAGCAGTTCGCCGCGGAAGAAAGGTTGCCGTCTGCCGGCACAGGACAGCGTGGCCAGCGACTGCAGCAGCGGGCGCTTGCCGAACACGCGGCCGTAGTCGCTCTCCACACCCCATACGGCGACGATGGTGACTGGATCGACGCCGTACTGCGTCGATACGCGCTGAAGCAGATCGCGGTGCTGCTGCAGCATGGCGCGACCGTCGTCCACGCGCTGGCGATCGACCAGCGCGGCCAGGTAGTCCCAGATGGGTGTGGTGAACTCCGGCTGCGCGTCGAGCAGCGGCAGCACGCTGGGATCAGGCTGCAGTCCGGCGGTGATGGCCGTGAAACGGTCAGCGGCAATGCCCTGGGTGGCGGCCGTAGCCTGCAGGCCCGCCATGCAGCGGGCGAACGCGGGATCTGCGGTTGCCGCGGCTGTCGGCGGCGCGGCCGCTGGCAGGGCAAGCGCGGCGGCCAGGCCGAGCGTGGTCAGAATGGGCATGGCGTCCTCCGTGTTGCCGGTGCTGCAGCCATGGTAACGCGGAGGGGCGGCAAGGTTGGTCGCGGCTGCTGGCCAACGGCCGGCACTACCTGTGGCTAGGGTAAGGGGCGCAGCAGGCGCAGGCCGTACGCAGGATGGTCAGCGTTCCAGTGCGCCACCACCTCCAGCCCTGCCTGCTGCAGCAGATGACCGAAGCTGGCGTCGGTGTACTTGTGGCTGTACTCCACGCGGATCGGTTCGCCCGCGCTGAAGTGGAAGGTGCGGCCGTCGAGATGGACGTCCTGCTCGCGCTGGCTGACCAGGTCGGTTTCGATGCGCAGGCGCGCGGTGCTGTAACGGGCCCGGTGACGGAAGCCGTCGAGATCGAAATCACTACCGATCTCGCGGTTGAGGCGCGCCAACAGGTTCAGGGTGAAGGCGGCAGTGACACCGTCGGCATCGTTGTAGGCGGCCTCGATCAGTGCCGGGTCCTTGTGCAGATCGATGCCGACCAGGGCCAGGCCCTGCTTGCCCATGGTCTGGCGCATCGCGCGCAGCAGCGCGATCGCGTCCTCATCAGCGAAGTTGCCCAGCGTGGAACCGGGGAAGAACAGCAGCCGGCGCACGGCAGGCCGGTCCGGCGCGGGCACCTGCACCGGCCGGGTGAAGTCGGCACACACCGGCAGCATTTCCACGTCCGGCAGCGCCGGGGCCAGGTGGTCGATGCTGGACAGCAACGCCGCGCGCGAGATCTCGATGGGCGTATAGGCCACCGCATCCTGCAGGGCGGCCAACAGCCGGGCGGTCTTGCGGCCGCTGCCGCTGCCCAGTTCGACCACATGCACGCGCGGCCCCACCGCCTGCGCGATCTCCGGCAGCACCCGATCCAGCAGGGCCAGCTCGGTGCGTGTGGGGTAGTACTCGCGGGTGTGGGTGATCTGCTCGAACAAGCGCGAGCCGCGCGCGTCGTAGAAGTACTTGGACGGCAGCTGGCGTGAGGCGTGCGACAGGCCCGCCACGGCGTCGGCAAGGATCTGCTGGCGGCCGGGGGTCAGGTCGGTCAGCGCCTGCAGCGCATCCTGGACGGTACTCATGAAAGATCCCTTGCCAGGCGCAGGCCTGAGAACTGCCACCGCGCGGGTGGCATGAAGAAGTTGCGGTAGCTGGCGCGTACATGGCCACGCGGGGTGGCACAGCTGCCACCGCGCAGTACCCACTGGCCACACATGAATTTGCCGTTGTATTCGCCGAGGTTGCCGGCGAAGGGACGGAAACCGGGGTAAGCGCCATAGGCGCTGCTGGTCCATTCCCACACGTCGCCGAACAGCTGGCGCAGTCCGTCGCCCTGCCCTGCCATCGGGTGCAGATGATCGTCATCGGCGAAGTGGCCTGCGACCGGCTGCGTGGCGGCGGCCGCTTCCCATTCGAATTCGGTGGGCAGGCGGGCGCCGGCCCAGCGTGCGCAGGCATCGGCTTCGTAGTAGCTGAGATGACAGACCGGTGCGTGCGGGTCGAGCTCGCGCCAGCCACCCAGGGTGAACTCGCGCAGCAGGTCGTCATCCCAGTACAGCGGATGCTGCCACTGCTCGGCCTCGCGCAGCGCCCAGCCTTCGCTCAGCCACCAGCGCGGATCGCGGTAGCCGCCCGCGTCGATGAAGGCGCGGTACTCGGCGTTGCTGAGGGGGCGTTCGGCGATGGCATGCGCAGGAAGCAGCACGCGATGCACGGGCGATTCATTGTCATAGGCGAAGGCCGCGTGCTGCGGCCAAGCGGACGCACCGATGCTGACGATGCGTTCGCCCTGTTCGACCCAGCCCTGCGCGCTGCCGGCGCTGACGGCGACGGGCAGGTCATCGCGATACGGTGGCTGCAGCGGATTGCACCAGAAGGCGTGCTTGATGTCGGTGAGCAGCAGCTCCTGGTGCTGCTGTTCGTGGTGCAGCCCCAGCTGCAGGTGCTGCAGGGCATCGCTGCCCAGATCGCCGTTGCGCAGTTGTGCCAGCACCTGCGCATCCACGTGCCGGCGGTAGGCGTGCACCTGCTGCAGCGAGGGTCGCGACAGCAGACCGCGCTGTGGCCGTGCGTGGGCGGGGCCGAGACTCTTGTAATAACTGTTGAACAGATAGTCCCAGGCCGTATCCCAGGGTGTGTAGCCGGGCCGGCTGGCGAGCACGAAGCGTTCGAAGAACCAGGTGGTGTGGGCCAGGTGCCACTTGGCCGGGCTGGCATCGGCCATGCTCTGCAGCAGGGCGTCTTCGGGGCTGAGCGGTGCGGCCAGCTGCACGCTGCGCCCCCGCACGTGGGTGAAGTGGCGGGCGAGGTCATGCTGCGGGGCAGCGACGGCGGCGGGTACGCTGTCCATGCGACCAGCTTCGGCCGCGGCCGGTGAGCGCGATGTCATGGCCCGGTGCCATGCTGTTCACATCGGCGCCCGCGGATTCAGGAAGGGCACCGTTCAAGAAGGGCTCCGTTGCGCCGCTAACGGCAGTGCTGCGGCCGCGTCGTGACCGCGCTGGAATTCCGTGTGGCCCATCATCCGCTCCGACAGCCTGTGCACTACCTGTTTGTGCTGCCCGCCGTGCTGGTCGCGCTGGTGCTGTGGGCGAGCCTGGAGAACGATGATGTCGGCCGCGCCGGGCAGCGCATCCTGCCCTGGCTGCTGGCCTGCCTGGGTGCAGGGCTTGCGCTGCTGTACAACCAGGTGCGCACGTTGTGCCTGTTGCTGCTGGTGGCGCTGGCCTTCGCAGTGCTGCACCAGGATCTGGGGCACTACCTGCGCGATGGCCGGGTAACGGCGCTGACGCCACTGCGCTTCCACGCGATCTCGACCTGGCTGCCGTTGTTGTTCGCCGCCCATGCGCTGTGGCCCGAGCGCGGGCGCCGCCGCCAGGACCTGCTGCTGAGGGCAACGATCAGCGGTGTTGCCGTGGCGATCTTCATCCTGCTCGCGGCACAGCAGCCGCAGGGCATGCACGACCTGCTGTCGAACCGGCACTTCCCATGGCTACCGAGCGACTGGAACGCGCTGGCGCAGCTGCCCGCCGTGTTGTTCCTGCTGGCCACCGCTGCGCTGGGATGGCAGGCATGGCGCCAGCCACGGCCGCTGCATACGGCAATGCTGCTGGCCCTGCTGTGCCTGTGGTGGATGCTGCCGCGGATCTTCCTGCAGCCGGTACTGCTGCCGGCGCTGAGCGTGGCGGCGCTGCTGCTGATGTTGGCGGCGACCCTGCAGGAGTCCTTCCACATGGCCTTCGGCGACGAGCTGACCGGCCTGCCCGGCCGCCGAGCATTCAACGAAACCCTCAAGCGCGCCACCGGCACCTACAGCATCGCGATGATCGACGTCGATCATTTCAAGAAGTTCAACGACACCCACGGCCACGACACCGGCGATGACGTGCTGAAACTGGTGGCGTCACGGTTGTCGCGGGTGGGCGACGGCGGCCGCGCGTTCCGTTATGGCGGCGAGGAGTTCGCGGTGGTTTTCCTCGACCGCCCGGCATCGGCCTGCGTGGATGCGGTGGAGGCGCTGCGGCAGGGCATCGAACAGAGCCGGATGCAGCTGCGCGACCGCAGCACCCGCAGCCGTGACGATACGCTCGGCCAGCAGCAGCGCGGGCGCGGCGGTGGCGGTGCGGTGGTGCAGGTGACCGTCAGCATCGGCCTGGCCGACAGCCGGGTCGATCCGCGCCCGGCCGGAGTGGTCAAAGCGGCCGACCAGGCGCTGTATGCGGCCAAGCAGGAAGGCCGCAACCGCGTGTGCGCGCATGGCGGCCAGCGCGTGCTGGCCGTGCGCGGCAGCCACGCTCAGACGGCGTCGAGGTAGTACCAGCGACCCTCGACCCGCAGGAAGCGGCTGTGCTCGGTCATTTTCACTGCGCTGCCGCCGCCGACACGGTAGCGGGCGGTGAAGCGGACCTCGGCGCTGTCGGTGCCGGTCACCTGGTGATCCTGCACGGTCAGGCCCAGCCACTGGGTGCGCTGGCCGGGGGCATCATCGAGCGAGAGTTCTGCGGGACGGGTATGCGGATGCCAGGTGGCACGCAGGTAGTCCGGCAGATGGCGCACATAGGCGCTGTAACGCGAGCGCATCAGACGCTCGGCATCGGGCGCGGCGTCGCCGGCATGGAAGCGACCGCAGCAGGCGGCGTAGTCGGCGGCCAGGCCACAGGGACAGGGATCGGGGGCGGTTCGGCTCATGCGGGTATTGTCGCGTGGGCGGGGGCAATGTGACAGGCGTATGCTGTCGCGCCCTCACTTCGATCGATCGCCGTGCTGGAAATGATTCCTCCTGAGTTGTGGTGGCTGGTGGCGATCGCCTTCATCGCCGGCCTGGTCGATGCGGCCGTGGGTGGCGGCGGACTGGTGCAGCTGCCGGGCCTGTTCACGGTGCTGCCGCAGCAGACGCCGGCGATGCTGTTCGGCACCAACAAGTTCAGCTCGATGTTCGGTACCGGCGCGGCGGCATGGCGCTATGCGCGCAACGTGCGCTTCCCGTGGAAGCCGGTGCTGTTCGCCGCCGGTACGGCCTTCGTGTTCTCTTTCCTTGGCGCTACGGCGGTCAGCCTGCTGCCCAAGGACGCGGTGCGGCCACTGGTGCTGGTGCTGCTGGTGGCGATGCTGGCCTACACGCTGTGGAAGAAGGACTTCGGCGCGCTGCACCGGCCGCAGGAGATCGGCCGCCGCGAGCTGGTGATCGCGCTGGCGATCGGTGCGGCGATCGGTTTCTACGATGGCTTCTTCGGGCCCGGCACCGGCAGCTTCCTGATCTTCCTGTTCGTGCGCTTCTTCGGGCTGGACTTCCTGCGTGCGTCGGCAGCGTCGAAGGTGGTGAACCTGGCGACGAACGTGGCGGCGATCTCGTTCTTCGTGCCGACCGGCAACATCCTGTGGCTGTTCGCGCTGCCGATGGCGGCGGCCAACATCATCGGTTCGGTGGTCGGAACGCGATTGGCGCTGAAGGGCGGCACACCGTTCATCCGCAAGCTGTTCGTAGGGTTGGTGGTGGTGCTGATCGCGCGGATGGCGTGGGATACGTTCCGTAGTTCGTGAATGAGCGTCACGACCTGGTAGGTGCCAACCTGGGTTGGCACGCGGTTTCCGGTCGCGAAGAGCAGTCGAGCATGGCTTGGCTCTACAGGTTCACATGATGATTCCGGCCGCAAGCGCCGCCGGGCATGGCCCGGCGCTACCACAGGCCGAGACGGTCAGGCCTCGGCTTCTTCCGGTTCGTCGGCCTGCTGGCGGCTGCGCTCCGGCAGCTTCAGGCGCTTGCCTTCTTCGTCGTACTCGATGAGCAGCACGCCGGAATCGTGGCGGCCGCTGATCTCGACGAAGCAGGCGCCACCGATGAACGGCTCCAGCGTCATCACCGATTTCAGCGGGGTGGCAACCACCATCTGGAAACCGAAGTTGTCGAAGATGTTCATCGCCAGCGCGGTGAACTCGTTATCGGCCTTGTCGAAGGCTTCGTCGAGCACGACCGCGGCATAGCTGGGCAACTGGCTGTCGGCACCGCCGAGCTGGTAGCGCAACGCCGCCGCCAGGCAGGTGGTGGCCAGCTTCTGCCGCTGGCCACCGGACTTGCCGGCGCCACTGCGGTAGATCTCGACCTGCTGGCGCGTTTCCACGTCCAGCTCCACGCCGATGAACTCCACGTGCAGGCGCACGTCCAGCACAATCTCGCGCCAACGCTTGTCCTCGCCTTCCTGCGAGCCCAGCCGGTTGACCAGCTGGCGCAGGACGGTGAACTGCGTTTCGGCGACGTCGCGCTGCTCGGTCTGCTGCTGCGACAGCACCTCGCGCAGCTGTTGGTGGAACTCCTGCACCTCCGGCAGGCGCCGGTCGTTCAGCTCGATGGTCAGCAGGGTGCCACGGTTGAAGGGCACCTGCTCCAGGCTGGCGTTGACTTCGTCCAGGCGCTGGCCAATCGACTTGCGGGCCTCGGCACTGTGCCGCTGCAGCGCCAGCAGGTTGTTCTTGCTCTGGTTCTGCAGCAGGTCGAAGAAGCGTTCCTCGTGCTGCGGCAGGCCATCGCGTTCAAGGCGTTCGAGGCGGGCCAGGAAATCCTCGGCCGAGGCCACCGACACGGTGAAGTCGCCCGATTCTTCCGGCCACTGCTGGATGAAGCGACGGAAGCAGCCCAGCAGCAGGTTCTCGACGCGGTTGACGTCCTGCTGCGAGGACGACAGCTGTTCGTTCAGCGCGTTGCTGACCTGGCGCATGTGCGCCTCCAGCGTTTCCAGGCTGAGCGGGCCCTGCTCCTGCAGGCGCTCGGCCAGGCCGGCTTCCTGGTCTTCGGCCAGTGCCGGCAATACCAGTGCACGGCTCTGCTGGCGGGCCCGGTCCAGGCGGTCGCGTTCGCGCACCAGCTGGCCGCGCTCGACGCGGGTGTCTTCGTAAGTGCGGCGGGCCTGCTCGATATCGGCGCGGGTGGCGTCGATCTGCTGGGCGATCCTAGCCAGGTCAGCATTGCCTTCGCGCAGGGCGTGCAGGCTGGCCTCGATGTCGGCCAAGCGCTGTTGAGGCGCGGCGACGTCGATTTCGTTCCAGCTGATGCCGACCAGCTGGTGGCAGGCCAGGCGACGTTCGTTGTCGCGGTCACGCTGGCTGCGCAGCCGCGCGATGTCGGTATCGCAGCTGGCGATACGCGCGGCCAGTTCCTGTGCTTCCTTCTCGAAAACAGCAAGCTTGTCGCGGTTGCTGAAGCCCAGCAGCCAGCGGCGGCGATCGTTCACCGCACTGCGGTCATCCTTCTCGAAGCGGTCGCCCGGATGCTTGACCTGGCCTTCGCGGGTGATGCCGCGGTCGACGTTGCGCAGCTGCTTGGCGTCCACGCATTCGTAGTCGAAGCGCTTGCCCAGCTCGCGGCGCAGCCAGCTTTCGAACACGTGGTCGCGCAGTTCCAGCTTGTGCAGCAGCGACTTCGCGGACGGTTCGCGGGCGAACGCCTCATCATTGCGACGCACGCGGTAGTAGGTGAAACGCATGCCCAGGTGGGTGCGGTTCACCCATTCGGCGACATCGTTGTAGTGCTTGTCGTCGACCAGCAGCGATTGCGCGAAGCCACCGAGCACGCGTTCGATCGCGCCCTGCCAGCTCTGTTCTTCCGAGCGGACCTGGATCAGTTCGCCGACGAACGGCAGTGCCGCTTCGGAAATGCCGGTTTCTTCGGCCAGGCGCGCACGCAGCTTCTGCATCGGTGCCGGAATACTGGAGGGCGTGCGCTGCATCGCCTCCAGTTCGCCACGCACTTCGGAGAAGCGGCGCTCGTCGTCGCGCTTGCCGCCCAGCCGTTCGCTGATGGCATCGTCCAGAGCGCTCGACGCGCGCTGACGGTCTTCCAGTTCGGACTGCGCCTGCTCAAGCAGCTCGGCGAAGCCATGTGCATCCTCGGGCAGCGCGGCCTGCAGCTTCTGTGCGGCGTCACGCGCCTGTGCCTGCTTGGCCAGGCGGCGGTCGCGTTCGGCTTCGGCGCGACCCTGCTCGCGTTCCAGTTCCTCGATACGCTCGCCACCCTGCTGCCGGCGCTGCAGTTCCAGCTCGGCCAGGCGTTCGGTGTGGTTGTCCAGCGCCGCACGACGCTGCGCCTCTTCACCCAGCAGGCCGCGATCACGCGTGTCCATCTCGCGCAGGCGCGCTTCGATCAGCAACTGGCGGCGGCTTTCACGGAAGCTGTCGATACCGAGCTTGAGCGCTTCGTCGTCGCCGCGACGGCGGCTCATCGCCTGCAGGTCACCGTAATGTTCGCGCGCCGGCTGCAGGGTTTCGACCTGGCGCCGTGCGGTGACCACGGCCTGGTGCGCGCCATCGAGCTCGGCGAAATCGCTGACCAGTCGTTCGGCGGCGTCGAAGGTCTTCGGCGTGTCGAGCATGAAGTCGCGCAGGAAGACGTTCAGGTCTCCGAGGTTCTTCGCCGACTGCGTCTTGTGCAGCAGCCGCAGCGCCATCTCGTTGTCGATGCCGAGCAGGTGGCGGAAGCGTTCGGCGTAGCCGGAGAACGTATCGAAGTGATGGACGTCGGCCAGCTTCTGCTTGAGCTTGCGCAGATCCAGGTCGAAACCGCCGAGGTCCTTGGCGATGTCGAACGGGCGCTCGGCGATCATGTAGTGCTTGCGCACGTCACCGGCGGAGGTGCTGCTGCCGGCGATCCACAGCAGGCGTACCAGGCTGACCACGCGGCCATCACCGGCGCGGTACTCCAGCACCAGCGCGGTCCAGGTGGCGCCCTTGCGCAGGTACTGGGTGGCGATTTCGCCGGTGCCACTGTCCTGCTGATCGGCCCACGCGCCGCGCACGTAGGACACCAGGTTGCGGTCACGGCCACTGCGTTCGGCTTCTCGCGCAGCGGCGTTGAAGTCGACGATGGCCGGCGGCGTCAGCAGTGCGGACATGGCATCGAGCAGGGTCGACTTGCCCGAACCGGAGCGGCCGACGAACAGGAAGCCGCGCTCGGCGATCGGCACTTCGGTCAGGCCGTTGAAGGTGCCCCAGTTGTGCACCTGCAGGCGGCGCATGCGGAACTGCTGCAGGCGCGGGTCCGGCAGGCCGTCGTTGAACAGGGCGGGAGTGTGCTTGGAAATGGCCATGCGGTGCTCGGGTCTCTCAGGCTTCAGCGGCCGGGGTTTCGCGCAGCTGGCGGTAAACCGCCGACAGCTGGGATACGTCTTCGGCGGAGAACAGCAGCTTCAACGCCGGCGAGACTTCGTGGCGGTCTTCCTGGCCGCCGAGGCGGGTCAGGATGTGGTTGTCCTTCATCTTCTGCACCGCCGAGGCGACACGGCGGTTGAAGCCGGCGCGGTCGGTGGACAGATTCTTTTCGTAGATGGCCAGCGCTTCGGCCATTTCGGCGTCGGCGACCACGGCGCGGTTGCCGCGTGCATCGGCTTCGCCCAGCTGCTGGCGCAGGTACAGCAACAGCACCGAATCAATGAAGGTCAACGGCGAGGTGCGCAGCAGTACCGGCGCATCGACGTCCTCGGTGTCGGCCTGGCGGGTGAACGCCACGCCACTGTCGCGGTCGAGCACCAGTTCCAGGAACAGGTCCGACAGCGCCGAACGGATGCCGGCTTCGCTGCGGATCAGTGCCGGCCACAGCTTGGCGTGGCGCAGCTGGTCGATGCTGGGGCCGATCAGCAGCTGGCACAGCGCGCGGCGCGCATCCAGCGGCAGGCGGCCGGTATCGCCCATGTAGTAGACGTCGTTGCCGCGCCGCGGCTGGGCCACGGTCGCCACCGGCTCGGCCTGGTAAGCGTCTTCGGCCAGGTCGGCATGCGGTGCGTCGATGGGGTCTTCATGCCAGCTCATGGCGTCTCTCCTGGGTAAACCAAACCAGCGGGATGCGGGCGCGACGGATCTGTCCGTCGCCACCACGCCATTCGGCAAGCTCCTGCTCGCCGGCGATCACGCTGCCAAAGCGCGTGCCCAGCGAGAGGTAACCGATGACACTGCCCAGCCCCTGCGGCGCTTCGCGCTGCGACAGGGCCTGGGCGATGCTGAGTTTCGGCTGCGCATCAAGCAGGTCGTGCAGGTCGCGGCGCAGGGTGCGGAAATCGATTTCCGACGACGCCACCAGGTCGCCCACGCTTTCCAGGCTGATGCTGGCCGCATCGTTGTATTCGACGTTGCCATCGACCTGGGCGCTGCGCGGGTCGTGCAGCTTCCACTGCGACCACGAGCGCAGGCGGCTGGTGGTCAGCTGCAGGTCGCGGCCGATGGCGCGCTGCGCCGGGAAGTCATCGCGCAACGCCAGTGCTTCGGACTGCGCCTGCTTCAACAGCTGGTTGAGGCGGCGCTGCTCCAGGTAACCACGGCTCTGCACGAAACCGCGCAGGCTGCGCGCGAAGTTCTGCAGCACGTCGTGCACCTGGCCACCACGCTCGAGCATGGTGCTGGTGAAGCCACGCAGGAAGTTGCGCTCGTTGCGGTCCAGCCGACGGGCGAAGCCGCGGGCCAGCAGGGTCTCCAGCGCGGCATCAAGCTGGGCGCTCTGTTCGGCGTCGTTGAGCAGGCGCCAGAACGCCTGGAAGCTACGACCCGCGTCGCTCTCGCCGATCACGTCCACGCCCTCGAAGAGCTTGGACAGCACGTCGCCGCGCTCGCCCTCGTCATCGATGATGCGTTCGCGGAAATCACGATTGAGCTGTTCGAAGTCGTCGCGCACGCGGCGGAAGTCTTCGGTCAGTTCGTCGGCCAGGCCGATGATCTGCCGCGTACGTTCCAGCGCACGCTTGCCGTCCAGGGCCGTCACACGGCCGGCGCCGACACGGGCGATCTCGGCATCGATGCGGTCGCGCTCGTCGCGCAGTGCGGACAGGCGTGCGTCGGGATCGGCCTCGGTCTGCGCAGCGAGCTGCGACAGCTGTTCGATCACCAGTGCCAGACGGCTCTCGGTGGCGGCCACGCGGGCCTGCTCCATGCTGTCGGCGAAGCGGATCGCCTGCAGCGCCTGGGTCGAGAGCTCGTACTGCTCCTGGTCGGCGCCTTCGGGCAGCCGGCGTTCCAGCCAGCCCTGCGCCAACCAATGGGCAACGTAGGCCTGCGCGGTCCGCGGCAGCTCGCGCGACAGCTCGTCACCGTTGAGCTGGTCCAGCGCGCGCTGCAGGCGCTCGTTGAGGACCGATGCAGGCAACGTGCGATCGCCGTCCATCAGCAGGCCCTGCAGCAGGCCGATGATTTCCGGTGCGTGGTCGGCGGCGAGCAGCTTCCATTGCGGCTGTTCGCGCAGGTGGCGATAACGGGTGATGCGTTCGCGGTGCTTCATGCAGCGAGATCGGTCCGAAGGGCGCGGCGGCCAGCGCGCGCGCGCAGGCGCGGCGCAGGCACGGCGAAAGCGGCGGCCGCGCGGGGCCGCCACCGGGAGGCGACGGCGCTCAGCGCTTGCCGCCCACTTCGATGAAGCGCAGGAACTCGGCGCGGGTGCGGGCATCCTCGCGGAAGCTGCCCAGCATCTTCGAGGTGACCATGCTGACGCCACGCTTGTGGATGCCGCGGGTGGTCATGCACTCATGGGCGCCTTCGACGACGACGCCGACACCGACCGGCTGCAGCACATCCTGAATGCACTGGGCGATCTGCGCGGTCATCTTTTCCTGCACCTGGAAGCGGCGGGCGTAGGCTTCGACCACGCGTGCCAGCTTGCTGATGCCCACCACCTTGCCGGCCGGCAGGTAGCCGACGTGCACGCGGCCGATGATCGGCGCCATGTGGTGCTCGCAGTGGCTTTCGTATTCGATGTCGCGCAGGACGATCAGTTCGTCGTAGCCGGCCACTTCCTCGAAGGTGCGTTCCATGTAGGCGCGCGGGTCGTCGCGATAGCCGCTGAACCAGTCGCCATAGGCTTCAGCCACGCGGCGCGGGGTATCCAGCAGGCCTTCGCGGGTGGGGTCCTCACCGGCCCAGCGCAGCAGGGTGCGCACGGCATCCTCGGCCTGGACCTGGGTCACATCGCCCTGCGGGGCGGCCTTTTCGTTGTTCTTGCTCATTGCATACAGCGCCCGAACGGGGGGCGAGCATCGTACCCGACCGGGGGGTGGGTCGTCCTCTGGGGACGGTTCATCGGGGGTCGTGTTGGCGCGTCGTTGCTATCGGTTGGGAGGTTGAGAGGGGACTGAGCAGGACACGCCGTAAACCCGTCCTTGGGGGCTCGATGGCGCCATCCATGGCGCCAACGGTCCTGCGCAGCCCCCTCTCAACCTCCCGGACAGTTTCCTGCGGACGCGGCCGGACCGCCCGAAAGCGGGGGCAAAAGCTGGGGTTCATGGCTTCGGAAACGGCGCGAGCCGCTGCCTTGGTGGGTGCGGACCGTTGGTCCGCACTGCTTCTGCCCTCGCCTTTAAAGAGCCAACCCTCCGCGCTCGCGGGGTGATGGGTGGGTGGTGGAGGGCTGGGCGGGGCAGGGCCGTGAGGCGCATGGATGCGCCGATCGAGCTTACAGGGACGTACTTGCAGCGTGCCCTGCCCCGTCCGGCCCTCCGCCACCCAACCGATAACCAGCAGGCGCACCGCTTTCCTCAACACACCCCACCCATTCAGCAAAACCTATTGATAGGAATGAAATTAGTAGTATCCTATCTATTACTTATGGACCGCCCCCTCGACGAGCGCACCGTGCTGCAGATGCAGCTCAGCTCCGGCCTGCTGTACGCAGGGCGGCAGTGGCAGCGCCTGGCCGACAGCCGGTTGGGCAGCTACGGCATCTCCACCGCCTGCACCATGCCGCTGTTGATGATCGGCCGCTCCGGCGGTGGCATCCGCCAGGTCGCGCTGGCCCAGCAGCTGGGCATGGAAGGTCCGTCGCTGGTGCGCCTGCTGGACAAGCTCTGCGCCAGTGGGCTGGTCCGCCGCGAATGCGATGCCAGCGACCGCCGCGCCAACCTGCTGTGGCTGACCGAGGAAGGCCAGGCGCTGGTGCGCGAACTGGAAGATCAGTTGATCGGCCTGCGCGAGGACGTGTTCGGCGAACTGTCCATGGATGAACTGCATGCCGTACTGAAGGCGTGGCGCCTGCTGGCCGAGGCTGCCGACCGCATCACGTAAGCCCGCTGCCTGTGAACACCGCCGCTGCCGTGCACACGCCAGCGGCTTTTACCCGTTGCCGTTGTTTCGTTGTACCTCCCCTCCCCCTCCTCGCCCCCGCCCCTTCCGATGCCCGGTGAATTCAGTCTCCACGGAGTGTTCGTCCCGACCCTGCTCGGGTTGATGCTGCTGGCCTATCTGGTCAACAGCGGCCTGCACGCGCTGCTGCAGCGTGCCGGCGCCTATCGCCACGTATGGCACCCGGCGCTGTTCAACCTGGCCTTGTACGGGATCGTGCTGGGCCTGCTGTTCCACCTCCTGCGTTGGATGCAATCGTGAACAAGATCGTGAAGAAAACCCTGCCGGTGCTGCTCACCTGTGCAGCCGTGATCGTCGCCCTGCTGGTGCTGCGCCAGCTGTGGGTCTACTACATGGATGAGCCGTGGACCCGCGATGCGCACGTTGGCGCCGACGTGGTGCAGGTGGCGCCGGATGTGTCCGGCCTGGTCGAAACGGTGCAGGTGGCCGACAACCAGGCAGTGAAGAAGGGCGACCTGCTGTTCGTGATCGACCGCGCGCGCTACCGCATCGCGCTGGAGCAGAGCCGCGCCAGCCTGGCCGAGCGCCAGGCCTCGGTGACACAGCTGCGCCGCGAGATCGGCCGCGACCGCAGCCTGCAGGATCTGGTGGCCGCCGAGGACGCCGAAGTGCGCCGGGCCAAGCTGCAGGCCGCACAAGCCGCGCTGGCCACCGCGCAGGCCGCGGTGGACCTGGCCGAACTCAACCTGGCCCGCACCGAAGTGCGCGCGCCGGCCAATGGCCGGGTCAACGACCGCACCATGCGCGTGGGCGACTACGTGGTGGCCGGCAAGCCGGTGCTGGCGCTGCTGGATACCGGTTCGTTCCGCATCGATGGCTACTTCGAGGAAACCCGCCTGCGCGGCGTAGCCCCGGGGCAGCGCGTGGACATCCGCCTGATGGGCGAGGACACCCCTCTGCACGGCCATGTCGAAAGCATCGCCGCCGGCATCGAGGATCGCTACCGCAGCAACGGCAGCAGCCTGCTGCCGAACGTGACCCCGGCCTTCGACTGGGTGCGGCTGGCGCAGCGCATCCCGGTGCGTATCGCCATCGACGAAGTGCCTGCCGGGGTGGAACTGATCGCCGGGCGCACCGCCACGGTGACCGTGGACACCGGCCGCCACGTGCAGAACAAGAAGGCCGGCGCTGCGCCGACACAGGCGGGCCTGTGAACGCCGCCCTGCCCCGCCTCGGCCTGATCATCGCCCTGGCCAGCCTGGCCGCGTGCAGGACCGTCGGTCCGGATTACGCCCTGCCGGAAGGCTCGGCGTTCAAGCGCCCGCAGGCAAATGCAGCCTTCATCGACACCGATAACCCGCAGGTGGCCGCCAATCAGGCGCTGCCGGCACGCTGGTGGTCGCTGTACAACGACCCGGTGCTGGATGGGCTGATCACCCAGGCGCTGCGCGACAACGTCG
Source organism: Stenotrophomonas sp. LMG 10879 (assembly GCF_002750935.1). Taxonomy (NCBI): domain Bacteria; kingdom Pseudomonadati; phylum Pseudomonadota; class Gammaproteobacteria; order Lysobacterales; family Lysobacteraceae; genus Stenotrophomonas; species Stenotrophomonas sp. LMG 10879. Next base: position 17,991 of record NZ_PEJT01000020.1, on the reverse strand, counting down.
AACTGAAGGCAGCCGACGCGCACCTGCGCCGCGCTGCGGCGGTGTACGAACAGGCGATGGACGCCGGTGGCTTCGAGTACGAGGCCGAGGCCGGGGTCAGCCGCGCACAGTTGTCGGCCGAGTCCTTCCTGCAGGAGCACGAGCTGCCGGTGATCAACCTGGCCGACGGCAAGTTCGCGGTCAGCTACCAGTTCGACCTGTTCGGCAAGCTCAAGCGCGGTGCCGAAGCGGCGCGCGCCGATGAACAGTCGGTAGCCGCCGCACGTGACCTGGCCCAGGTGAGCGTGGTGGCCGAGGTGGCCGACAGCTACCTGGAGATCTGCCACGCCAACCATGAGCTGCATGTAGCCGAGCACTCGCTGCAGCTGCAGCAGCGCAGCCGATCGGTCACCCAGCGGTTGATCAGCGCAGGCCGCGGCACGCCGCCGGAGCTGGCCCGCGCCAATGCGCAGGTGGCCCTGTTGGAAGCCGCGCTGCCGCCGTTGCGCGCGCAGCGTTCGGCCGCGGCCTATTCGCTGGCCGCCCTGCTGGGCCAGACCCCCGGCCAGCTGCCGGCCGGGGTGATCGACTGCGCGCACGCACCGACCCTGGCCCAGCCGCTGCCGGTCGGTGATGGCCGCGCCCTGCTGCAGCGCCGTCCCGACATCCGCCAGGCCGAACGCAAGCTGGCCTCGGCCACCGCGCGGATTGGTGTCGCCACTGCCGAGCTGTACCCGGACATCCGCCTGGGCGCCTCGGTCGGCGCCGCCGGCCTGCTGGAAGACTTCGGCCAGCCGATGACCCAGCAGTGGTCGTTCGGCCCGCTGATCTCGTGGACGCTGCCGTCCTCGGGCACGCATGCACGCATCCACGCCGCCGAGGCTGGCGCCGATGCCGCGTTGGCCGAGTTCGACCATGCCGTGCTGCAGGCGTTGCGCGAGACACAGACCGCGCTGGACCGCTATGCGCAGGATCTGCGCCGCCTGCAGTCGTTGAAAGTGGCGCAGGAGCAGGCCGCGCTGGCCGCAGAGCAGAACCGCCGGCTGTACCAGGGCGGCCGCACGCCGTACCTGTCCAGCCTGGATGCCGACCGCAGCCTGGCCAGCAGCGATGCAACCCTGGCCGCGGCCGAAGCACAGGTCTCGCGCGACCAGATCCACCTGTTCCTGGTACTGGGCGGTGGCTGGCAGGACAACGCCACTGCCACGGCTGCACCGACGGCGGCGAGGTAAGCGATGAACGGGCTGACCGACCGCCAGGCCTGGCTGTTCTCGATCAAGACCTACCTGGCAGCGATCGTCGCGCTGTACATCGCCATGGCCGGCAACCTGTCGCGCCCCTACTGGGCGATGGGCACGGTGTACATCGTCAGCCAGCCGCTGCTGGGCCCGACCCGGGCCAAGGGCGTGTACCGCATCCTCGGCACGCTGGCCGCCGGCCTGGCCACCCTGCTGATGCTGCCCGCGCTGGTGGAAACGCCCCTGGTGCTGAGCGCGGCGATGTCGATCTGGCTGGCCGGCTGCCTGTTCCTGGCCCTGCTCAACCGCGGCCCGCGCGGCTACGCGTTCCTGCTGGCCGGCTACACCACGGCCTTCATCGGCTTTCCGGCGGTGACCTCACCGGAGACCATCTTCGACACCGTGGTGGCGCGCAGCGAGGAGATCATCCTCGGCACAGTGGTGGCGGTGCTGTTTGCTTCGCTGCTGTTCCCCGCCTCGGTGCGGCCGATGCTGGGTGCGCGCATCGGCAACTGGATGGAGGACGCGGCGCAGTGGTGCCGGCACATCCTCGAACGCGGCCGTGCGCATGCGCCGCGCAACCGGTTGGCGGCCGACCTGGTGCAGTTCGAGGCACTGATCGAATTCCTGCGCCGCGATGACCCGCGCCACGCCGGTGCGGCGGTGTCGATGGAGCGCCTGCGCGAGCGCATGCTGTTGCTGCTGCCGGTGCTGTCATCGATCGCCGATCGCCTGAGTGCGCTGCGCAGCGATGGACAGACCCTGCCCGAGGGCCTGCCGACGCTGGTCGATGACATCCACGACTGGATCGACACGCCGTCCAGTGCCAGCGACTACGCGCGCCTGCGCGCACGCATCAGTGCGCTGAAGCCGCAGGTGGACCGCGATCTGCAGCACCTGCAGCTGGCCAGCCTGCTGCTGCGCCTGGAAGAGCTGGTGGACCTGTGGCAGGACTGCCGCACCCTGCAGCACGCGATCGACCAGGGCACCGCGCCACTGGACCGTGCGCACTACCGCATCCGCACCGAACGCACCGCCACCGACAAGCACGTCGACTACGGCATGGCGCTGTTCTCCGCGCTCAGCGCCGGCGTGGCGCTGATGAGCTACTGCGTGCTGTGGATCGGCCTGGGCTGGGAGGGCGGTGGCAACGGCGCGATGATGGCCGCGGTGACCGCCGCGTTCTTTGCTGCCCAGGACGACCCCGCGCCGAGCATGGTCTCGTTCCTGGTGTGGGCGATGGTGGCGTCACTGGTGGCCGGCGTGTACCTGTTCGGCGTGTTCCCCGCCGTGCACGACTTCGGGCTGCTGGCACTGGTGCTGGCGGTGGTGTTCCTGCCACTGGGCCTGCTGCTGCACCACCCGAAGAGCGCGCTGTTCGCGCTGCCGCTGACGGTCAACCTGGCCGCACTGCTGAGCCTGCAGAACACCTACAGTGCCAACGTGCAGACCTTCGCCAACTCGTCGATCGCGATGTTCATCGGCATTGGGTTTGCCGTGGTGATGACGCGGTTGTTCCGCTCGGTCGGTGCCGAATGGACCGCGCGGCGGCTGGTACGGCAGGGCTGGACCACCCTGGCCGAGGCGGCCGAAGGCCGTGGTCAACAGGATCGACAGCGCTTCGCCGCACGCATGCTGGACCTGCTCGGCCTGCTGGCACCGCGCCTGGCAGCGACCCCGGAAGGCAGCGACATCGCCTCGGTGGACATGCTCAACGAAGCCCGCATCGGCCTGAACATCCTGCAGCTGCGCCGCGCGCGGCTGGAGCTGCCCGAGCGAAGCCGCGAGGCGGTCGAGCACATCCTCGAAGAGATCGCCGCGCATTACCGCCGGCAGATCGCCGCGCGCAGGCCGATCGCCGCTGCCGAGGCCCTGCGCGAGCGACTGGACACGTCCCTGGGGCGGGTCGGCAGCGTGGGTGCCTGCAAGGCGCGCGACGAGGCACTGATGGGCCTGATCGGGCTGCGCTTCGCGCTGTTCCCGGAGGCCAAGGCGTTGACGCTGGGGTTGGCGGACGCCGCAGCGCCGTCCGTCTGATGCGATCCGCCGGGCATGGCCCGGCGCTACCCTGTCCGCCTGATACGAATCGCCGGGCATGCCCCGGCGCACCCCTTATCCTCCGGTAGCGCCGGGCCATGCCCGGCGGCTTTTCACCCAGACAACAGGACGCTCCAATGAGCTACGACATGATGGTGTTCGAGGCCAGCGTCGCCCCGCGTGAAGCGGCGGCGTTCATCGCCTGGTTCGAGAAGCAGACGCAGTGGAACGAACGCCACGAGTATGACGACCCGGCGGTCAGCAGCCCGGCGTTGCAGGCGTGGTTTGCGGAGATGGCGGCGGTCTTTCCGCCGCTGAACGGCCCGCTGAGCAACGACGATGACGATCGCGCCGAAGTGACCGAGTACAGCATCGGCCGCGATGTGATCTATGGCGCGTTCGCGTATTCGGTGGCTGAGCGCGCGCATGGGTTGGTGCAGGACCTGGCCGAGAAGCACGGCGTGGGGTTCTTCGACGTCAGTGCTGATGAAGCGGCGATCGTGTATCCGGATGGGCTGGTGTTGATCGCGTAGATCCACGCCATGCGTGGATGAACTCCAAAACAATAGAAGTGCGCTTTTGTAGAGTCGAGCCACGCTCGGCTCCGTGACCTATAAGCCGAGCATGGCTCGGCTCTACAGCAAGCGCATCGCACCCGATTCAGAACAACGTGCCCTGCACCTTGGGTTGTTCGATGCGCGTTGGTTCGTCGGGCACTTCTTCCGCGCCCAGCCGCCAGGCCAATCCACCGAGGCGGCTGGCATGCCGCTTCAACGCGGCCTCCAGCACGTCGGCGCTGCCGGCTACCTGCAGGCGCTGGCGGGCGCGGGTCAGGCCGGTGTAGACCAGTTCGCGCGACAGTACGCGGCTGTCCTGCCGTGGCAGCTGCAGCCACACTTCGTCGAACTCCGAGCCCTGTGCCTTGTGCACGGTCATCGCGAAGGCGCTCTCGTGTGCGGGCAACGCTGCCGGGTGGAAGGCGCGCGGCTGGTCGGCGGTCTCGCCGGGGAACCAGGCCACCATCGCGCCGCTGCCATCGCGCAGGCAGATGCCGATATCGCCGTTGAACAGGCGATGGCGGTAGCTGTTCTCGGTGATCAGCAGCAGCCGGCCCTGGAAGTAGCCCGGGGTGTTGCCGGCCAGCAGCTGTTCGATGCGGCTGTTGAGGCCGCGCGCGCCCTGCGGGCCTTCGCGCAGTGCGGTCAGCACGCGCAGGCGGCCAGCCTGCTGCAGTGCCTGCGTGGGATCCACCGCATCGGCCAGTGCGCGCCAATGGTCGAGCAGGTGCTCGCGCTGGCCGCGCAACGGATCGGCTTCGCCTTCATGGAAGCGGACGCCGGCCAGTTCACCACTGCGCAGCAGGCGCAGGGCGGTGCCACTGTCGCCGCCGCGCACGGCCTGCGCCAGCGGTGCCAGATCCAGCGCATCACTCTGCCGGTAGCCACGCTGCAACTGCACGCGACGACCCGCGAACGCGCGCGGTGCTGCCTGCGGCTGCAGCGTGGCCGCTGCCAGCAGGCCATGCAGCGCCTGCGTGTCGTCGGCGCGGGTGCCGATGCCATCGCCGCTGGCGCGCAGGATCGCACTGAGCACATCGCCGGCTTCCACCGATGGCAGCTGGTCGGGATCGCCGAGCAGGATCAGGCGGGTGCCGCTGGCGATCGCGTCGACCAGCTTGGCCATCAACGGCAGGTCGATCATCGAGGCTTCGTCGACCACCACCACGTCCACCGGCAACGGGTTGTCGGCGTGATGGCGGAAGCGCGGTGAATCGGGAATCACCCCGAGCAGGCGATGCAGGGTGGTGCCAGTGCTGGGCAGCGCGGTGCACAGCGCCGGGTCCAGCCCCTGCTCCTGCAGCCGCTGTACGGCCAGGCGCAGGCTTTCGGCCATGCGCTCGGCGGCGCGGCCGGTAGGCGCTGCCAGCGCCACCTTCGGCACGGGCAGGCCCTGGTGCAGCGCCTGTGCGGCCAACAGCAGCAGCAGACGGGCGATGGTGGTGGTCTTGCCGGTACCGGGGCCACCGGTGACCAGCGCCAATGGGTGGCGCAGGGTCACGCCGGCGGCGCGTGCCTGCTGGTCTTCGCTGGTGGCGGCCTGCGGGAACAGGCGCGCGAACAACGGCGCCACGGCGGCCATGTCCGGTGCAGGCAGCGGATGGCGGCCGATGCGCTGCAGGCCAACCGCCAGCTGCCGCTCGTACTCGCGGTAACGGCGCAGGTACAGCAGGCCGTTTTCCAGCACCAGCGGTGCTTCCTCTGCGGCGGCGCTGGCGTCCTGCGGCGTCGCCACCCAGGGCGAGGCCTGCAGTTGTGCCAGCCACTGCGCAGGCTCAGGCCATGCTGGTACGCCGTCGATCAGGCGCTGTGGCTGGCGCGGATCGAAACCCGCGTGCCCCTGCGCCACGGCCAGCGAGGCCAGTGCGGCCGCCAGTGCCACGTCGTCCGGCGTGTCCTCGCGCAGGCGCTTGAGGCTGGTGGCCAGGGCGTGGTCCAGGGTGCGCAGCTGGCCACTGCGATGCAGATCACGCAGCAGGTTCATGCGGTTTCTCCGCGCGCGCGCGCCGCCATATCGGCCTGGGCCGCTTCGCCGCCGGCAAACAAGGCATCCAGCGCATCCACCAGTTCCGGTGCGAAACGCTGCACGTGCACGCCATTGCCGGCAACGTCCAGGCCACGGCAGAACAGGTAACGGATACCGCCCATGTCGCGTGCGTAGTCGTAGGCCGCGCCCAGGCGGAAACGCAGCCAGCGATGCAGGGCCACGGTGTAGATCAGCGCCTGCAGGTCGTACTCGCTGTGGCGCATGGCGATCTCCAGCAGGTCCGGGCTGTAACCCGGCAACCGGTTGGATTTGTAGTCCAGCACATACCAACGGCCATCACGCACGTAGGTCAGATCGATCTTGCCGGTCATCAGGCCTTCCAGCCTTCTGCGCAGGCCGAAGCCACGCCGCGCGCTGGCGATGCCGTGCTCGTGCAGCAGCTGCAGCAGCACCGGCACCGCGGTCGGCTCGATGGCGAAGTGGAACTCGATCTCGGCGCGGCGCTCGTGCTCGGGCACGCTGCACAGCGCACCACCTTCGGGCAGCGGCACGGTGAGGGTGTGGCCCACCAGCGGCACCAGCACCGCCACGCCATCGTCCAGATCCTCGTCGGCATAGCCTTCGTCGTGCAGCGAGCGGCGCAGCACGTCGGCCTGTCCCTCCGGCGCCGGTTGCTCAGGCTGCCAGCCGCTCCACAGTGCGAAGTCGACGTTCTCCAGCGCATCGTGCAGGACGTTGCCGAAACGGCTGCCCATGAAGCGTGGATCCGGCGGCGCCATGTCTTCCGCAGCGGCTTCCGGCAGTGCCGGTTCCAGCGGCAGCTCGGCACCGGCGGGTTCGTCGGCGGCCGGTGCCGGCAGTTCGGTGGCCGCCGCTTCGATATCGTCGCTGTTGCCAGCGTCGGCATGCGCCAGCTGGGTGAAGCTGTAAACCCACCAGTCATGGGGCACACGCCGGGTCAACGCACGCACTGCGGGCAGCTCACCTTCGGTTTCGGCCAGCAGCTGCGGCAGGCGGCCCGGCAGCGCGCTGTCATCCAGCTCCACGTCCGCATGCACACGCAGCGCCTGCAGATCGCCCAGCAACGGGGACAGGCGGGTTTTCGCATGGCCAGCCAGATCACCGGTGGCGATCCACAGCGCATGCTCGGCGCGGGTCAATCCCACATACAACAGGCGCGCGTCTTCTGCACGCTGTTCACGCTCACGCTGGCTGCTGGCCGCTTCCCACGCATCGTCCTTGTCCAGCTTCCAGTGCAGCTGGCGCTCGCCCTGCAGGTGCACGGTGCAGTGAGTGGCGGTGTTCGGCGCGCCGCCATCGATCCCCACGAACGGCAGGAACACCAGCGGGTATTCCAGACCCTTGCTCTTGTGCAGAGTGATGATCTGCACCCGCCGCGCGTCGGACTCCAAGCGCAGCAGCTGCTGCTCATCGTCCTGGTCGGCGTTGGCCATCTGCCCCTGCAGCCAGTCCAGCAGGCCGTGCATGCCCAGTGCCTGCGCCGAGGCTTCCTGCAGCAGTTCGCCCAGCTGCAGGTAATTGGTCAGGCGCCGCTCGCCATCGATCAGCGCCAGCAGGCGTTCGCCCTGCGCGGCGCAGACATCGGCAACCACCGCGAACGGTCCGCCACGCTGCCAGCGCTCGCGCCAGTGCAGCAGCTGCGCCTGGAACCCGCGCTGCAGGTCGCCCTCGCGCTCCATGCTGGCAATCGCACTTGCGCGCTGGCCCAGCAGCACGGTTGCCAACGCGGTACGCAGGCGCCCTTCGTCGGCCGGTTGCAGCAAGGCCAGCAGCAGCGCACGCAGGTCACGGGCCTCGCTGGTGGCGAACAGGCTCTGCTTGCCGGCCGCCACTGCGGGAATGCCGACCGCAGCCAGCGCGCGCTGCACCAGCGTGGCTTCGCGATGCGAGCGCACCAGCACGGCGATATCGCCAGGCTGCAGCGGACGCCCGCGCAGCAGCGCGGTGCCGGCACGCGCTTCCAGCAGGATCTGGTGGATCGCGGCCACGCAGGCCTCGGTCGCCGCGTCGCGCGAGGCATCGGCGCTGAAGGCCTTTTCACCCTCGCTGCGCAGCAGGCGCAGGGTGAGCGCAGGTGCGGCCCGGCCATCACGCAGGTAATCCTCATCGGCTCGCACGCCACCCGGGCGCACCGGCTCGAACTGGATGTCGCGTTCGAGGAAGGCGTCTTCGCCCGCGTTGTCGTACAGCGCCTGCAGCGCGCGGAGCACGGCCGGGCGCGAGCGGAAGTTCTGGTCCAGCGCCGGCGCCTGCTCGGCCACCTGCTTGGCTTTCAGATAGGTATGGATGTCGCCACCGCGGAAGCCATAAATGGCCTGCTTGGGGTCACCGATCAGGAACAGCGCCGGCTGCAGCCCCAGTTCGTCCACCTCCGGCGAGGCGCCGAACACGGTATGGAAGATGCCCCACTGGCGGTCGTCGGTATCCTGGAATTCATCGACCAGGGCGATGCGGTACTGCGCACGCAGCTGCTTGACCAGGGTCAGCCGCTGCGGTCCTTCCAGCGCGCGAGCCACACCGTCGATCAGATCGTCGTAGGTCTGCACGCGGCGCAGGCGCTTCAGGGCCGACAGGCGCTGGGTGGCATCCTCGCGCAGTGCATGCAGGAAGTTCAGCGCACTCGCCCGCAACCACTGTTCGCGCTGGGCCAGCAGTGCCACGTAGCGCTGCAGCGGTGCCTGCAGCGGCGAGGACGGCGTGCGCTCGGCGAACTTCTTGTTGGTCTTGGCCACCAGCGCATCGGGCAGCAGTGCCGGCAGGCGGTCGCTGGACAGCAGTTCGGCGGCGTCGCCGCGCTCGGCCCAACCCAACAGCTGGCGACCCAGCGGGTGCAGCCAGCCCAGCTTGTAGGAGACGCCGTTGATCCACTTGTTGTCGACCGCTTCGCACAGGTCCAGGAAGAAGCGATCACCGTGCTCGCGCACGGCAGCAGCCAGTTCCACCGCGACCGCTTCCAGGGCCGGGCGCGGGTCGTCCACGGCCAGCGGCTGCGGCCGCGGATGCAGCGGTGGCGATGACAGCAGCGCGCGCAGGTCAGCCGCCAGCGCATCCGGGGTTGACCACAGCCAGGTCAGCGGTTCCAGCGTGGCCGGGTCGTTGGCATGCACGCGCCAGAGATCGGCGGCCAGTTCTTCCAGCAGCTCACGATCGCTGGCCAGCAGCTCCGGTGGGTCGAAGGTATGCCCGCTCTCCAGCGCATGTTCGCGCAGCACGCGGGTGCAGAAGCCGTGGATGGTGAAGATCGCCGCCAGGTCGATTTCGTCGGCAGCCACCTGCAGGCGCCGCTTCAACGCCTTGGCGCTTTCCATGCCGTCCTGCAGATGGCGTTGCAGCACCTGCCGGGTCAGCGCCGCGTCGGGCGTTTCATCATCGCCGGGCGGCAGATCGACCAGGCGTGCGGCCAGAGCCAGGCGCTCGCGGATGCGCTTGCGCAGCTCCTGGGTCGCCGCATCGGTGAACGTCACCGCCAGGATCTGGCCGATACGCAGGCCCTGCTCGACCACCAGACGGGTGAACAGTGTCGCCAGGGTGAAGGTCTTGCCGGTGCCGGCACTGGCTTCGATCAGTCGCGTGCCGTGCAGCGGCAACGCCAGGTAAGGGTCGGGCAAACGTGTGTCGATGGAAGGGTCCTCGGCAACGCGGCTCATGCGTGGCCTGCCTGTGGATCAGTGCCGAAGCTGCGGCCTTCGCGCACGGCGCTGAAGACCACCTGGCTGTTGCGCAGCAGGTCGGCATAACTGGCGTCGTCGGCGAACGGGTCGGCGCCACGCAGCAGCAGCTGCCACGCATCACTGTTGGCTTCACCCCAGCTGCGGTCGCTGCCATGCCATTGCTTCCAGCCTTCGCTGCGCTGCTTTTCCACCGGCGCGTTGAACAGCACCCAGCCGGTGTAGGGCGCGAAGCGCAGCGGCTCGCGCAGGCCGCGCTGGCGCAGCTGCAGCAGCGCGCGCAATGCCGCGCGGGCTGCAGGCACGGTCAGCGCAGGCAAGACATGCGGACCGGGCCCAGCATCACCACCGTCGTGGAACTGCACCAGCGGCAAGGCATCGCCGGCGGCGTTGGCCAACAGCCAGTCGAGCCCCTGGCGGATCACCGCGTTGCCGTTCAGGGCGCCGGCGCGCAGTCGCACCAGGCCCTCCGGATGGCGATCGCCGACCCGGCCATGCAGGCGCACACCGTCGATCTCCACTTCATAGCGGCGGCTCTCCAGCGGCGTGCCCTGCAACCAGCCGAGCATGGCCGTGGCGTACGGGCGGGTCTTGAGCTGTTCCACTTCGAACTGGCGCTCGCCGAGGATGCCCGACGGCAGCAGTCCGCGTGCGCGCAACCGCGGGTACAGCGGCTCGCTGTCGCCGGCCAGGGTGGCCTGCACCACGGCCAACTGCACGCTGCGCTTCTCCGGCCCGCGCGAAGACAGCACCAGCGGCTCCAGGTCGTCGACGTCCTCAACGTCGTCAGCCAGGCGCAGGCCCAGCGACTGCGCGAGGAACTGGCCGGCCGGATCGCACAGGAAACGACGCAGGCTGTCCAGCGAGACCTCTTCTTCCACCGCGTCGTCCGCCGGTGGCGGCAGTGTGGTGTCGAACCACGGCAGCAGGCCGCCACGCTCCCCACCCAGTCGCCCGGCGGCCGGATGCCACTGCCGGCGGTAGCTGAAGCGGCGCGGGTCGCCATCGCCGAAGGCGGCCGGCGAGAACGGCTGCAGCGCGTGGCGCACGGTGAAGTCGCGCGTGGCGGTCGGCGGATCCAGGTGATAGGCCGCGGCGGCGTCGATCAGTTCACTGACCAGCACCGAGGGTTCGCGCACGCTGCCATCGCGCGGGTCGGCGCCAAGATAGCTGAGGTAGAACACATCCTGGGCGGCAGCGAACAGCTGCAGGAACAGGAAACGATCGTCTTCGCGGGTGGAGCGGTCGCCCGGGCGGCGGCGCGGCGTGTCCAGTTCAGCGGTGAGCTGGTTGAGGCCGGCGGCGGGATCACGACGCGGGAAATCACCATCGTTGAGGCCGAGCACGCAGATCACCCGGAACGGCAGCAGGCGCATCGGCACCATGCGGCCGAAGCTGATGCCACCGGTCAGCAGCGGCGCCCGCGTATCGGCCTCGGCCAGGGCACCGGCGAAGTGTGCACGCACCACTTCCGGCGGCACGCCGTCGGCGAACCCGGCCTTGTACGCATCCTCGGCGAACTGGTTGAGCAGCTTGCGCAGGCGCTCCAGCGCACGCTGGCTGTTGGGTGAGCTGGGCGGCGTCGGCAGCAGCGCATCGAGCAGCGACAACAGGCGCTGCCGCCACTGTGCGGGGGTCAACAGCTCACCGAGCCGGCGCTGGTAGACGGCCAGCACGCGCAGCAGGCGCAGCAGCCGGTCCAGCGCATCCAGCGCCCCGCCTTCCAGCTCGATCCACGGCGCCACCCCGGCCAGGTCCACCTCGCTGCCGGTGGCGTGGCCCAGCAGCAGGCGATCCAGCGCGAACTGCCAGGTGTAGGCGTCATCGCTGGGGGCCTGCAGCTGGTCGCGATGGTTGGCATCCAGGCCCCAGCGTGCGCCCGCCTGCTGCAGCCAGCCATGCAGGCGATCGAAGTCAACCGCTTCCAGGCCGGCGGCCTCGGCCAACGGTGCACTGGCCAGCAGGTCCAGCACCTCGTTCAGGCCGAAGCGCGAAATCGGCAGGCCGAGCAGGTGCACGAACACATCGGCCAGCGGCTCGCCGGCCAGCGGACTGCTGTCGGCCAGCGCGTAGGGAATGTGCTCGTCGTCGCCACCCCGTCCGCCGAACACCGCTTCCAGATAGGGCACATACGGATCGATGTCCGGCGCCAGCACGGCGATCTCACGCGCCTGCAACGGCGGGTCGAAGCGCGGGTCCTGCAGCAGGCTGCGCAGCTGGTCGTGCAGCACCTGCAGCTCGCGCAGGCGGGTGTGGCAGGCATGCACCTGCAGGCTCGGGTCGTCGCTGCGCAGGCCGTCGCGTGGTTCGCCCGACGGCAAGGCGCGACGGTGGAACAGGTCGCGCTGCAGGCGGTGCAGCAGGCTGTCGGACAGCCCGCCCTGGTCCATGGTCGGCCGCGAATCTTCCTCGGGGTCGGAATAGGCGGCGATCTCACCGGCCGGATGCACCACTTCGTAGCTGCCCAGCACCGCCATGAAATCGCGGCCGGCCGCACCCCACGCTTCCAGCAGGCGGTTCTCGCCGGCGGCCTCGCCAAACGGGTCCGGCGCGCCGCTGCGCAGGCGCTCTGCCAGGGTCTGCAGGTCGCCCCAGTAGGACTGCACCGGCGTGGGCAGGTAGAAATGCAGTTCGCCCACCCGCGACTGGGTGGCCATGACGCGCAGTACGTCGGGCGAGATGTTGAGGGTGGCAAACGCCGACATCCGCGCTGGCAGGCCCTTCGGCAGCGGCTGGCCGGCGCCCTCGAAGCGGTCCAGGTAGGCCTGGATGCGGCGCGCGCGGTAACCATGGCCGGTGGCGATGCTGCGCCACAGGATGGCCTGCGGATCGGCCGCATCGGCGCCGGCCTCCCAGCGCAGCAGCCAGTCGCGGCGCCAGGCCTGGTACTTCTCGAACACCGACGCCAGTTCGCCGGCCAGGGCCCAGGGTTTGAGCGCATCGCCACCGGCAAGATAGGACTGCAGCGCACGCATGGGCGGCTGCGCCAGCAGGTCCGGGTCGCGCAGGGCCTGGTACAGGCGCCAATGCAGGGCGGCCGCGTCCAGATCGTCGGCTTCGCCCTCGACATTGGCGTTCAATGCCCGGGCAACGAACTCACCGGGGGTGAGGAATTCCAGGTTGGCGGCCACGCCATACTCGGCGGCCAGGGTTGCCTGCAGCCAGCGCCGCATCGCCACCTGCGGGATCAGCACCACCTCCGGCGCCAGCAGCGGCTGTCCCGCCACCGGCACACGCACGTTGCGCGCCAGCAGCGCAGCCAGCACGTCCAGCGAATTGGAATGGTAGAGGCGGAAATCGCTGCCCGGGTCACTCATCGTGCACAGTGTGCAGCACACCCGGCCGTATTCAATGCCGGGGTACGGCGATCGCGACGGATTGTTCCGGTCGTTTCAGGAATTGTCCCGGTCTGGCGGAGGTCCGGCCGTGCAACAATACTGGACCGTCCAGTCTGCTTATGTTCAGCAGCCTGACCCGATGCTTCAATGTCGAAAAAACGTTAAGGGTGCCCATGTCGGCTTCCACTCCCAGTCTGGTGCAGTTATCCAACGTCCGCATCGACCGGAGCGGGCGCACGATTCTGCGCGACGTTTCGCTGCAGGTGCCCAAAGGCAGCATCACCGCCGTGCTGGGTCCGTCCGGCAGCGGCAAGTCGACCCTGCTGGCGGCGCTGACCGGCGAACTGCGTCCGGTCACGGGTGACATCACCCTGTTCGGCAAGCCGATCCCGCAGCGCACCGCTGAACTGCTGGAGATGCGCAAGAGCGTTGGCGTACTGCTGCAGGGCAATGGCCTGCTGACCGACCTGACCGTGGCCGAAAACGTTGCCCTGCCGTTGCGCACCCATACCCGCCTGCCGGCACCGGTACTGCGCCGGCTGGTGCAGATGAAGCTGCATTCGGTAGGCCTGCTGGCGGCCGCCGATGCCTGGCCGCGTGAACTGTCCGGCGGCATGGCCCGCCGCGTGGCCCTGGCCCGCGCATTGGCCCTGGACCCGCCGCTGATGATCTACGACGAGCCGCTGACCGGGCTGGACCCGATCGCCTCGGGGGTGATCATGAGCCTGATCCAGCGCCTCAACCACAGCCTGGGCCTGACCAGCATCATCGTCAGCCACCACGTGCACGAGACCCTGCCGATCTGCGACCAGGTGATCGCGATCGCCAACGGCGGCATCGTGTTCCAGGGCACGCCGGAGGCGCTGCAGTCCAGCCAGGACCCGCTGCTGCGGCAGTTCCTGCACGGCCAGCCCGACGGTCCCATCCCGTTTGATGCCGCACCGCGCGCGAGGGTTGCCTGATGCCGTTCGTGCAAGCCACCCGCTCGCTGGGCCGTGCCGGCCTGTTCTCGCTGACCGTGCTGCGCGGTTCGCTGCCGACCCGTGATTTCCTGGCCGAGCTGACCCGCGAGATCTACAAGATCGGTGCGCGTTCGCTGCCGATCATCGCCGTCGGCGGCGCCTTCGTCGGCCTGGTGCTGACCCTGCAGGGCTACCGCACGCTGACCACCTTCGGTGCGGCCGACGCGCTGTCGACCCTGCTCGGCCTGTCGCTGTACCGCGAACTGGCACCGGTGCTGACCGCACTGCTGTTCATCGGCCGTGCCGGCAGCTCGATCGCCGCCGAACTGGGCCTGATGCGCGCCACCGACCAGATCAAGGCGCTGGAACTGATGGCGATCGACCCGGTGGCCAAAGCCGTGGCGCCGCGCTTCTGGGCGGCGGTACTGACCGTGCCGCTGCTGACCGGCATCTTCTGTTCGCTGGCGATCAGCGCCAGCTATTTCGAGGCCGTGCACGTACTGGGCCTGGACAACGGCGTGTTCTGGTCGGCGCTGCGTGGCAGCGTGGACTTCTGGGACGATTTCGGCGTGGCGATGCTGAAGTCGGCGATCTTCGGTGGCACCGCCGCACTGGTTGCCGCCTATGTCGGTTTCCACGCCGAACCGACCATCGAAGGCACCTCGGTGGCCACCACCCGTGCGGTGGTCAACGCCTCGCTGCTGGTGCTGATGTTCAACTTCGTGCTGTCGGCAATGTTGTTCACCTAACCCCTCCACCGGCGGTGCGCATCGGCGCGCGGCCACCACGACTGATCAGGTAATCCACATGGCCATCCGCGGTCCCAGACTCGAATTCTCCGTCGGCGCTTTCCTGCTGCTGGCCCTGGCCTCGCTGATGGTGCTGGCCGTCGCCTCGACCAACCAGCGCTGGAGCTGGGGTGGCGAAGGCTATGAACTCAAGGCCCGCTTCTCCCAGGTCGGCCAGCTGCGCAAGCAGGCGCCGGTGAAGATCGGTGGCGTCACCGTCGGCCAGGTCGCGGCGATCGACCTGGACCCGGTGAAGTTCGAATCGATCGTGACCCTGCGCATGGACAGCAAGGTCAAGGATCTGCCGGCCGATACCTCGGCGGGCATCTTCACCAGTGGTTTGCTCGGCGAGAGCTATATCGGTCTGCAACCCGGCGGCGATCCCGACGTGCTGAAGCCCGGCGAAGAGATCGTCTTCACCCAGCCGGCCGTGGACCTGATCCAGCTGGTCGGCAAGTACATGTTCAGTGGCGGCGCCGGTGGCGGCGCTGCTCCGAAGCCCAACGATGGCGCGCAGGCGCCTGCAACGGAACCGCAACCATGAAGATGAAACTGATCCCGGCCCTGCTCGCCTCGTCGCTGCTGCTGGCCACCCCGTTCCTGGCCCAGGCGCAGGCCGCCGCCCCCGCTGCTGCCGCCCCCCAGGGCCAGGCCGGCAAGGTGGTGATCGACGCCAGCACCCGCATCCTCACTACCCTGCAGCAGCGCCGTGCTGAATTCAGCGGCAACCCGGCCAGCCTGCGCAGCTACATCGACAGCGAGCTCAACCGCACCTTCGACCGCGACTATGCCGCGCGCCTGGTGCTGGGCACGCACGCCCGGGGCGCCGCCGACGCCGACATCAAGCTGTTCGCCAATGCGATGGCCGACAACCTGATGCAGCGCTATGGCTCGACCCTGCTCAACATCCAGGGCAAGCCGAGCTTCCGCCTGAAGGGCGAAAGCCCGCTGCCGGGCAACCGCGGCGTGCGCGTGAGCACCGAGCTGGTGCGTGCCGGCAGCGAGCCGACGCCGGTCGAGTACTGGATGCGCAATGAAGGCGGCCAGTGGAAGATCTTCGACGTCAACATCGAAGGCATCTCCTACGTGCAGACCTTCCGCAACCAGTTCGATGCCCCGCTGCGCCAGAAGGGCATCAAGCAGGTGGCCAACGATCTGCGCAGCGGCAGCATGCAGGCCGGGCCGGCCGGCAATGGCAAATAAGGCGCTGGCGCTGCTGGAGGGTGACACCCTGCGCCTGCGCGGGGTGCTCGACCGTGCAGCGGTGATCGCGCTGTGGCCGCAACTGCAGGCCCTGCCGGCGCAGCTGTCGCGGCTGGAACTGGCAGAGGTCGAGCGCGTGGACAGCGCCGGCCTGGCGTTGCTGGCCGAGCTGGCCGCGCGCGCGCGCCAGGGCGGTCATCCGCTGACGATCTCCGGCGCCCCCGCCGGCTACAACGAACTGAGCGCGGCCTACCGGCTGTCGCCCGACCTGGACTTCAACGCTACTTCTGCTGCGAGCTGACATGAACGTCGTGCGCGTTTTCCCCCTGATCCTCCTGGCCGCCGCGCTCAGCGCCTGTGCCGGCAAGCCGGCACGCAGCGATGCGCCGGTGGCCGACACCGTGGTGCCGGCGACGAGTACCACCCCCGTCGACAATGCGGCTGGTGCCGATGCACCTGCTGCGAGCGTCGTTGCCGACGCCCCCGTACCTGCAGCGGCCACGCCGGCACCGGCGGTCGCTTCGCAGGGTGCAAGCGGCAATGATGCCGCTGCCACCGCTCCGGGCGGCGATGACGACTTCGACGCGTTGTACGGCGCCAACGGCAGCACCACCAGCACCACTGCGTACGACCCGTGGGAACCGTTCAACCGCAAGGTGCACGGGTTCAACAATGCGGTCGACCGCGGTATCGCCCGTCCGCTGGCAACCGCCTATACCCACGTGGTGCCGCGCTTTGCCCGTACCGGCGTAAGCAACTTCTTCAGCAACCTGCGTGCACCGCTGACCATCACCAACCAGCTGCTGCAGGGCCGCCCGGCCGATGCCTGGGACAGCCTGGGCCGGTTCCTGATGAACAGCACGCTGGGCGTTGGTGGCCTGTTCGATCCGGCCAGCAAGGCGATGGTGCCGCGTCGCAACGAGGACTTCGGGCAGACCCTGGGTGCCTGGGGCTGGCGTCGTTCGCGCTACGTGGAACTGCCGTTCTTCGGCCCGCGCACCGTGCGTGATGTGTTCGGCCTGGCCGGTGACATCCCGCTGTCGCCGATCCGCCGCATCGAAAGCGACAAGTACCGCATCGGCCTGCAGGGCCTGCAGCTGGTCGACACCCGCGCGCAGCTGCTGGCGATCGACGACCTGCGCGATACCGCGGTGGACGAATACGCATTGGTCCGCGATGCCTGGATGCAGCGCCGCAACTACCAGATCGAGAACGACCTGCGCGGCAAGCGCGAGCGTGGCAGCGACGATGCGAACTCGCCGATCCCGGTCGATGCGATGCCGATGCCGCAGTGGACCAACTGATCCACGTTGGCCCCGCATGAACGAAAAACCCCGCCTCGGCGGGGTTTTTTTTGGGCGCTGTGGGTCGGGTCGGAGCCCTTTCCCGTGGAAAGGGATCCGACCCTGGGCCGATCAGGCTGCCAGTGCCGCCTCGACCGCTTCGCGCAGGCGCGCATCATCGGCGGCCACGTCCGGGGCGAAGCGGGCGATGACCTTGCCATCGCGGCCGACCAGGAACTTCTCGAAGTTCCACAGCACCGCCGGTGCCGGGTGGATCGGAATCTCCTTGCTGGCCAGGCGCTCGCGCAGCGGACCTTCGCCGATCGCCTGCGGCTGCGCGGCAGTCAGCTGCTGGTACAGCGGGTGGGTGTCTTCACCGGCCACGCTGATCTTGGCGAACATCGGGAAGCTCACGTCGTAGGTCAGCTGACAGAACTGCTGGATCTCCGCCTCGCTGCCCGGTTCCTGGCCGAGGAAGTTGTTGGCCGGGAAGCCCAGCACTTCCAGGCCCTGCGCGTGCTTTTCCGCGTACAGCGCCTGCAGGCCTTCGTACTGCGGGGTCAGGCCGCACTTGGACGCGACGTTGACCAGCAGCAGTACCTTGCCCTGGTAGTCGGCAAGCGAGGACGGCTGGCCGTCGATGGTGGTGAGGGAAACATCCTGGATCGAGGTGCTCACGCGGGGCTCCGGCTACAGCGGGGAAAGGCCCACCAGCATACCGCCGCACGCGCTGTTGTAGAGCCGAGATCCTATGTTTGTGGTCAAGCCTGCTGGAAGCAGGCTTGACCCACTTTCAGCATGGCTGGATCAAAGTCCCGACCGCTCTTGAAGACGCCCCAGGCGATCTTGGCCAGCTTTCTGGCCAGGATGTTGAAGCTGGCGGTACTGCTGTGGCCGCGTTCGCGGATGGCCGTGTAAAGGGGTTTGCCG